>NZ_CP178624.1:602715-904073 GCF_047302455.1 Bdellovibrio sp. HCB185ZH | reverse complement strand
CCTAGTTCTGCTAGTGATTACCGCCCTGCTGGGGAGTGAGGCGGTAAAGAACTCTACGTATCTGTTTGTATTTGGGGGAATGAGTGGGAAGCTCTAAAGTCGTTCAAAAAATTCTCTGGGCCGTCGGCGCTGTCATCACAGTTGTTGCTTTTAATAACTGCGGTGAGGGATTCACTATGGCTAATCTAAGCTCTGTCTCTGGTGGAAGCGTTGAGTTTTCCACAGCTGGCGGGGAGTCTTGTGAAGAAGCGATCGTAAAGGTCTATGCTTCCACTTTCCATCCGTTTTTAAATCAAACTTGCGGTGGCTGTCACGTAGCAGGCGGTATCGGTTTGGGTGTATTCGGTAGCCCGGATGTGGTGCCTTCTTATGCAGCTTTTGCAAACGTGGGTGCTTCAAAAATTTCCAGCCAGGCTGTGAATGAATCCCATAAACCTCCTTACACAGGTCCGCAAAACCAAGCTCGTATCACAGAAATCAATTCTTACTGGGGTGCTGCTCAAGACAAATACGCTCAGTGTTTGGTTGATTCAGGTCAGGCTCAGGTTTCTGCTAAAGTAAAATCAACAGCTGTGAAAGTGCCAGCAAATCTTGCGACGACATTCGTGACGATGACTTGGGATTTGGCTGGCGCAACTCCAGCGGCACCATTGACGGCGACGATTGATATTCGTCGTGCCGTGCTTAATGGCGTGACTCAAGGTTATGAATTCAGAAATCCGACTCTGCGCTTGAAAAACGTTTCTTCTGGAAGCTATCAAGTGAACACCGTTAATATTTACATCAATATGGCAAAAGCCGAAGAAGCGACAACTTATCAAAACGTGTCTGCGGTGATTTCAACTACAACAGCGACAAATCTTTCTGCGGGCACGGCAAATGCTATCGTTGTGATGACTCCAAGCGCGAATGATGTGATCGCTTTAGAGTATGAAACATTGAAATCAACGACGGCAACGTCTCCAACACCGACTCCAACGGCGACGGCAACTGCGACCGCCACTCCGACGAATGTGACTTATTCACAATTGATTGCAGTGGGTGGCGTTTTTGCGAACAGCTGCGTGAGCTGTCATAGCTCAAGCAATGCGCGCGGTGGACTGGATTTGACAAAATATGCGAACGCCAAAGTAGCAGCGACGAACATTCAAGCGCGCATGAACAACCAAAACAATCCGATGCCTACAAGTGGTATCCTCTCTGAAGCTCAACGTACGCTGGTCGACGTGTGGGTTGCTAACGGTGCTCCTCAGTAAGGAGCGCCGCAAAAACTCCAAGCATTTGTAAGCTTTTTGATTTGCGCCTCATTCGTTGGAACCATAGACTTAAACACGAAATAAGTCTTGTCCATCAAATGAGGTTGCAGCGTGATTTTACTTCTTCCATTTTTGCTTCTTGCAGGAATAATAATTCCACAGGTCAGCCAGGCATATCCGGATTTTATTTCTTACGGATACAACACATGCATTACATGCCACTATAATGGGCAGGGCAATGGTCCTTTGACTGATTACGGCCGTGCGCTTTTCACGACCGAAATTGCAGCTCGTGATCTTGTCTTTAACAAAAACCTGCCCGAAGAAGAAATCGCCGCGAAATCCGGTTTCTTAGGTTCCACTCAGCTTCCTTGGTGGGTTCGTCCCGGGATCAAATACCGCGGTCTTTATTTTCAGCAAAATCCAGGGGGTCCAACAGCCGTTACTAAATACATCACCATGCAAGCAGATGCGAACGTTGCGATTCAATTTGATCGTGGCGCGAAGTACCTGATGGTTTTATCTGGTGGGTATCAACCAACTCCGGCCGCTCGTGCGAATATTCAGGATCCTGATAACAAAAATTTTATTTCCCGCGAACATTACTTCCGTTGGCAGGTGACTAAGAAATTCTACACGTACGTGGGTACGATGGATAAAGTTTTCGGTATTCGTACTGCCGACCATACTTCCTATAGCCGTTTGGTGACCGACGTTGCTCAAAATGACCAATCGACCGGAGTAATCACCCAATACTATGGCGACAACTGGGAAATCACGGGTGATCTATTTGTCGGTAACGTTTTGCAGGAAGACGAAGATGTTCGTCAAAAAGGTCTATCCGTGATGATGGAATTTGACGTAGCAGATAAGAACCGTCTGGGTTTTGCAGTCCTGCAGTCAAAAAATGATTACGTGGAAAAAACTCGTTTGGAATTTCATCAAAAGTTAGGCTTTGAAAAAGGCGACAGTCTTTTGACTGAAGTGGGCTTTGTAAAAGACAGTCCACTGTCGAATCCAAGTGATAAAGTCGGTGGATACTTGATGCTGCAAAGCTTGCTGGCGATTACACGTGGTTACAATATTCTCAGTCAGATCGAGTATTACAATGCCACGATGTCATCAGAATCCACAGATCAATTCAAATGGTCTTTCGGGCTTTTGGCTTTCCCGATGCCTCGGGTGGAATTCCGTGCGGGCTTTGTGAACGGTCGTAATATTAACGATACATCTGTTAATCCGGATGCTTGGATGTTGCAGTCACAACTGCATCTGTCCCTATAGGAGGCGAACGTGAAACAGCTATTGATTATTTCTTCGATCGTTTTACTTTCTGTCTCTGGTTGGGCGCAAAAAAATGGCGCACCAACAAAATCTGTCGCCACCACAGCGCCATCCGCTGCGCCTCGTGCTTTGGAGCGTTGGTTGTTAACGGGCGAGTACAACTCCTGGGTTGAGAAGCTTTCCATTTCCAACAATTCCGGAAGCACTCAAGATGCGAAAGCTTCTTACTATGGTTTTGGTGTCGGAGTAGAAAAAAACTTTTACTATCCTAAATGGGGTTGGGGCGTGGGTGGCGGAATCGCTGGCGGCAGCGCCGTCGGTGGAGACAAGAACACCGGCCTTAATTATTTCCAAGCCCGCGTTCCATGGACCGCACTCCGTATCACGCCGCGAATTTTCTATCGCATGGGACCGAAAGTCGATTTGGGATTCGATATCTCGTCGTACTATAAGAGTGCAGACTGGCCTACGGGAACCAACGGTGATTTGACGGTGCAGTCGGGATCAAAAATGATTTCCGGTGGCTTCTTGGATCTAAGAGCCCGTGTGGGGCAATCCTTCGAATACATCCAGAGCTTCGGGATGGTCTATAAAGACGAAACCATGTACTGGCGGGTTGGTCTTGCCTACCGATTGTAGGGGTTGATGAAAATGGCCCGATCGACTGCGTTGTCGGGCTATCTCCTCGCTCCGACGGGCCTCTAGCCCGCCTGCGCTGCGGGGATAACCCTCCGCCTTGCGCTCGGACCATTTTGATCAACCCTGTTTTGCGGGGATCTGGGGATGGGGACGGGGTCGGAGACGGTACGGGTTCGGGTTCGGGATTTTGAAGGATTCATCTTTTAGAGTTGGATCTTTTGGGGAATAAAAAAAAGCCTGGTTTTGCCAGGCTTTTTTTTTATTGGATGTTTAGGATCCACATTTCTATGGTTTGTAGTTCGGTGGAGCTTAGGTTGCCTCCGGAGGGGGGCATGTTTCCGGGGATGCCGGTGCTGTTGCCGGCAATTTTAGTATAAAGCTGTGAACCTGAAAGACTGCCTGGAGATACAAGGCCTTGAGCTATGAATTGGGCTTCAGAGATATTGCCCCAGGTTTGGTGGCTTGCTTGAGTGTGGCAGGTTGCGCAGCGGTCGCGCAGGATCGCTTGAGCTGCTTGAAACGCAGGAGTTCCGCCGCCGCCTTCACCATAAATATCCGCATCATAACTGGAAGAGTTGTAGGCTTTGCCACAGCTCAATGGAGTTAAAAGGGCCAGGCCCAATATAGCTGAAAGTACCAGTTTAGTCGTCGTTCTTAGTCCCATGTCATTATTAAGCCATGGCAGAACGAAAGTGGAAAGCAAACAAAGGTCTAAGTCTTGTTCCCGACGCTCAAATCCAAACGGTTACGACTCCAAATTTCAGCGTTTAAAATTGGGTCGCGCATTCTCGCTCCATCGTTTCAAAGATTTCTATCTTTGCTCGGGAGCAGGCGTCTTTTCCTTTAGAGATACAGGTGGGTTTGTTTTTGCGAACAAAGAAACCGGATTCGTTTTCTTTGTCATGATTTCAGGGCCAGAGTTGATTTTAGAAAGTGTTTCAGTAGCTTTAGCGACTGAAGAGGCGAGCGTAAGATTCGGCTGCGCACCAGCCGATAGACAGCAGAGAAATAAAAGACCGATCAAAAAAGCCTTCATACAAACCACCTCGATGTTGATTCAACTCTTGTCATTCACCCAGCCGAAAATCAGGACTGCTCTCAGCTAAAAAACGCCAGGAGTCCGCTGCCGGCGGCAGTGAACGACAAAACAAAGACTTCGATTTTGAGGGTATTGTCCTTTAGGAAATACTCCGACGAAGTCGGAGTGCATAAGGCAAACAAAAATCCCAGGAGGGGATTTTTGCGCGAAGCCCGCAGGGTAGCGGGCAGGAGGCCGCTACAAATTAAAAAACCGCCATAGGGCGGTTTTTTAATTTTGGTGCGGGTGGAGGGACTTGAACCCCCATGCTTTCGCGGAAGATTTTGAATCTTCTGTGTCTACCATTTCACCACACCCGCAGTGAGGTGATCTTTGTAATATTAGATGGGGCTGATCCTCAACATCTTTTTTTAAAAAGCCTGATTTTTTCGAGTTTTTGCCCGCTTTTTCAGCGGGTTTTGTGCTCCAGGCCAATTTGACCCCAGTTTGAAAGAAGTTCAGGAAGCGTTCGAAGAGTTGTCACTCTTTTATGCTGCCACCCGAAATAGGCAGGGTTCCTTAGGTCTGCGAAAGCCCGCAAATTCAAGGGTTTACATGGTGGGGACGAAAATCGGCGCAGTTGGCACTGGCCTTGCTCTAGAGGGATTCGATTAAAAAAGGTTTCAGAAAACCACACTGAGGAGACGATATGAAAAAGTATTACTATATCCTTGCGGCTTTGAGCATGGCGCCGGTATTCGCGTTGGCTCAATCCCTTGAGAGTGATGTTGATGCTGAATTGGATGCTATGTATTCCAAGCAGGCCCCAACTCAAGCTGTTGGTACCAATACAACAGTTCTTCCAGCTGCCGCTCATGGTGAAGTGCAGTCTGTGAAGCCACAACCTATCTATATTATTAACTCACCAGCGCAGGCAGCTCAGGCTTCTGCAGCAACTCAGCAAGTTCAAAAACAGCCAACGACTGTAATTGAAGCTTCTCCATTGGCTGAATCTCGTGCGGAAGCTATCCGTAAGAGCCGTCAGGATGCTGAGGTTCAAACTGAACAAAAGATCGTTGAAAAACTTGAGCAATCTCGTATGGAAGACGAAAAACGTCGTGCTGACGTTTTGTTCGGTGATAAATTTAATTCTTTGAATCAACAACAACAGGTTCCAGTTCAACAACCCGTAGCAGCTCCTGTAGTTGTTGCTCCAGTTGCAGCTCCGGCTCCAGTTATCGTTGAAAAACAAGTTAACGACGATGCAGCCACTCGCGAATTGATCCGTCAGGAAATGGCTGCTTCATTGGAAAAAAACAAACCAGTTGAACAACGCACTAAGTATGTAGCGGGTTTACTTGGTATGGGTGATTATCCAGACGTTTCCAACGTTAAAGGTAACTACGCTTTGGGTGTGTCTTTCGGTAATAAAGTTGACGGCTTCATCATTGAAGGTTCGTTCCTTTACTCGAACTACACTGTAAGCCCAAATGCTTGGACAATGAACAACCCGTACTACAACAATGTTGATATCAATCAATACACAGGTTCTTTGGCAACTAAGATCCAGTTCTTTGATGGTATCGTGAAACCAGTTATCGGTGGTTTGGTTGCTTACTCATACAGAACGTATGATTTGAAATCCAACAACTACACTTATAACTATAACTACAACAATAACACCATGAAGTCTGATGCAAACTCACACGCAGTAGACTTGGGTGCTTTGGTTGGTGCTGATTTGGAATTCTCTCCAAAATACTCCATCGGTTTGGATTTCAGATATATGTGGAATCTTTCCAGCCGTATCAACTACGGCAGCAACTACAACGCGAATTACAACCAATGGATGAACACAAATCCAATCGAAAAACTGCAATACTATGTAATGACAGTTTCTGGTCGCATGAATTTCTAATTTTTCCCAAATGTCCCAAAAATCTCTCAGTGGTGGCGGAGCTCTGTAATGGAGCTCCGCTTTTTTTTTGGACAACGCCTGGAACTCCGGTACACAATAGAGCCATGCGTATCCTGATTCTTTCTTTATTTATGTCTTTCCAGGCTTCGGCGGCGACCGTGGTTTCGGAAACGGTCGGGCAGGTGGGTGACTATGTGATCACCAGTCGCGAGGTTCAGATCACTTCCGTGATCGACGGCGTTTTATTTCCTCCCAAAGAGGCCAAGAAAAACACTCTGCAGGAAACGTCCCCCGGCTCTAAGGAATTTCGCAGTCATGTGACGGCCGTTTTACTAGAGGCCGTGGTGGCGATGGAGGCGGAAGCTTTCAATGTGGGCACAGTTTCAGATGCCGAACTCAGCGAAGCGATCGGCAAGATCGAAAGAGCCACCTCAGGGAAAACATATTGGAGCCAGTTGCAGCCCACAACGGTGGAAGTGAATAAGTTCACCACCCGTAAACTGGTGGCGAAAAGCTTTATCAAATTTAAAACCAGCTCCATGGCGGGGATCGTTTCCGATATCGATGCGTTTGCGTATTATGAAAAAAACAAAGCCAAATTCGGAAGCACCTCGTTTGCCTCCATTAAAGACAATATTAAGTCATTTCTTGCGCAACAACAGCTGGAAGAGCGTTTGCGCGCCTGGTTTGAAGTGATGAAGCGCAAATACAAGGTGCGAAATTTCCTTTAGGTCTTTATGAGAATCGAATCCCTTTACTCTCCCCATAAACCCGCGATGCGGGAACTTGTCGAGGCGATCCACCAACAGGGTGGGCTGCTTCCGCAATTTTACTGGCCAACAGAAATGCTGGGAGCCGAGATGGCCACCGCTGAGGCCGTGGGTATCTTTGAAGGGGAGGATTTGGCGGGATTTATTCTTTACCGTGAAGTTCCTGATGCCTGGGAGATTTCTTTGGTGGCAACTCACCCGCGATTTCAGCGGCGCGGTCTGATGGAGATTTTGATGAGGCATTTAATTGCCGCAAAGGGTCAAGGTCGCGAGCTGTGGCTGGAAGTGCATGAAAGCAATCATTCGGCGCAAAAACTCTATGAAAAGCTCGGGTTTAAGCTTACGGGACGCCGACCACGCTATTATAAGGATGGGGCCACGGCGCTTTTATATTCCTGTCCCTAGTCTGTTTGCGCTCCTGGTTCGCCGGGGTAGGCCTAAGGGCCAGATAAGTCCTTGCGCTCCTTCGATATTTTTGCTAGTTTAAGGACGTTCGATGGGCCTTAGACAGGCCCATTTTTTTTTGCCACTGAATTCTCTTTTGAGTTCCTCGGACAAAACGGGATGTGTCGGCCAGATACGTTGATTCTTATGAGATCGATGTTTGAGCCCACACACGCTGCAGGCCCCAGTTGGAAATTTGCCAACGGCTTTTAGCAGGAGTCACTTCATTAGTAAGCTGAAACCACCCGTATCGGGGTTGGTGGGCTGAAGCCGCACAGCTGGTGCGTAAAGGAAGTGAAGAGATGTCTGAGAGACCCTCTTGGTTAGATAAAGTAGAAAAAATCGCAACTGACGCCGCTGAATCACAGGGTTGTCTGCTTTACGATATCGAATTCGTAGGCATGGGCAAGGGTCGTACTTTGCGCTTGTTCATTGATAAAGATGACGAGGGCGGTATCAGCATTGAGGATTGTTCGAACGTTTCCAAAGCTTTGAATGATGTTTTGGAAAAAGACGAAGATATCATTCCAGGGGCGGCATATGCTTTGGAAGTTTCAAGCCCGGGTTTGGAACGCCATTTGGTGAAACCATGGCACTTTCAAAAAGCCGTCGGTAAGAAAGTGTATCTGAAAACATCCCAATCTCTAGAGAGCATGGGTGTGACGGATAAAAAATGGAAAGCCGCTAAAACCGTCGAAGAGGTTATTGAATCTGCCGACGATCAAGGTGTGCGATTCGTGGTCAAAGACGTCGAGATTAAAATCCCGTACGGCATGATCGAAAAAGCTAAAGTTTTATTTGAAATTAATAAAGGTCAAAAAAAGTAGAGAGGATGAGCCATGGCTGAAAATATGTTTTCAGATCTTTCCAAAGTGATTGAACAAGTTGGTAAAGACAAAGGTATCGACAAACAAGTCGTTATCGATGCAATCACTCAAGGTATGCTTGTAGCTGCCCGCAAAAAATACGGTACTTACCGTGAAATCGAAGCGGCCTACAACGAAGAGACTGGCGAAGTTGAATTGTTCGAGTTCAAAGAAGTTGTACCTCGCGAAAAATTCGTCGATGAAGAAGTTGAAATCACTTACGACGACGCCGTTAAATTGGATCCAAACGTTCAAATGGACGACTCTATTGGTATCAAGTTGGAAGCGACTGACTTGGGCCGTATCGCTGCTCAAACTGCGAAACAAATCATCATGCAAAAAGTGCGTGATGCGGAACGCTCTATCATTTTCACTGAGTTCGAAGAACGTAAAGGTGAAATCGCATCCGGTATCGCTCGTCGTGTTGAAAAAGGCGCGATCGTAGTCGATTTGGGTCGTACTGAAGCGTACATTCCACCTCGTGAACAAATCCCTGGCGAACAATACAAACCAGGTGACCGTATTCAAGGTTACTTGTCTGAAGTTCGTCAAACAACTCGTGGTCCACAAATCATCATGTCTCGCGCTGATGAACGTTATTTGATGAAACTTTTCGAAATGGAAGTTCCAGAAATTTACGACGGTGTGGTTGAGATCATGGCGGCAGCTCGTGAGCCAGGCCAACGTGCAAAAATCGCAGTTCGTTCTAACGACCAAACTGTGGATCCAGTAGGTGCATGTGTTGGTATGAAAGGTTCTCGTGTACAAAACATCGTACAAGAACTTCGCGGTGAAAAAATCGATATCGTTCCTTGGGATGAAGACATCACTCGTTTCGCGGTGAACGCATTGGCTCCGGCTGAAATTTCTCGCGTATTCCTGGATGATACAAACCGTGAGATGGAAATCGTTGTTCCAGATTCTCAATTGTCTTTGGCAATCGGTAAACGTGGTCAAAACGTTCGCTTGGCAGCTAAATTGACGACTTGGAAATTGGATATCATTTCTGAATCTTCAGCGGCTTCTCGTACGGCGGAATCCATCTTCAATTTGATGTTGATCCCGGGCATGAACGAAACTATGGCACAAAACATCTTCCAATCTGGCTTCGGTTCGTTCCAATCTGTAGCTCAAGCAAGCGTACAAGAGTTGATGACGATCCCAGGTTACGATGATCCAGAAAAGGCAGAAAAACTTTCTAACGAAGCGAAAGCTTTGCTTAAAAAGTATGAAGCAGAAGGCACTCCGGTTCCTACAGCTCCAACTGTCGCAAAAGACAGCAAAGCTGGTGGCGGATCTGCGAAAGCACAAGCCGACGCTTTGTTAAAGCAAGAGTTGCAGAAATTGAACTCTCAAGAAGCTGAAGAAGAATAGATTTTTAAAGTTTAAGTTACAGTTACTACACAGGGAGACTGAGTGAGTAATCCAAAAGTTTTTGAATTTGCGAAAGAAATCGGGATGACCCCGCTGGCTTTGATGGACAAAATCCGTGAATGGAATTTGCCTGTTAAGAGCCACATGGCGGAGTTAGAGCCCCAAGTTCTTGAGCAGATTAAAATTAAGTTGGGTGGTGGCGATAAGCCGGCTGAAGAAGCTAAACCCAAAAAAGCAGCAACTCGCAAGGCACCAGCTAAAAAAGTAGCGGCGCCTGCAGCGGCTGAAACAGACGCAGCAGCGGCAGCAGCCTCTGGTGCAGCGAAGCCATCGGTGATTCGTCGTAAGACGAAAGAGGAAGCGGCTCCGGTAGAAGCAAAAGCAAAAGTAATTTCCAAACCCGAAGTTGAAGAGGAAGCGGAAGCTCCAAAAACAACTCGCGTTGTAGTTAAGAAACCAGCAGCTGCAGCAGCAGCTCCAAAGGAAGAGGTTGAAGAACCAACGCCAGCGGTGGTTGAAGAAAAGCTTGTTGCGAAACCAGAACCAACTCCTGCTCCGGCGGCACCAGCAGCTCCAGCGGTGGAAGCAAAAGTTGAAGCTCCAGCTCCTGTGAAAACAGAAGCTCCAGCAGCAGCGGCTTCCGCACCGGTTCAAGCTCGTAAGAAAGAAGTCGTTGTCGGAACCAGCGGTATCGCAAGTTCGTCAACTCCGGCTTCTGCTCCGAAAAGAAATATCATTGGACGTATGGATCTTTCCCGCGTTCAGACACAAGCTCCGCAGCGCCCACAAGGTGATCGTCCGCAAGGAAACTTTCAACCTCGTTCAGGTGGCGGTGCCAGTGCATCTTTCACAGGACCTCGCCCGGGTGGTTTCAATCGCCCAGCAGGTGGTGCGCCAACGCGTAACATCCGTCCTGGCTTCGTAGCACAGCAAGCTCCTCCAGAGATGCCAACTGAAGGTGGTGATCACCACCACAACAAAGAGTTTGATAAACGCAAACGCTTTGGGGCAGCTCCAGCAGCAGCTCCGGGTGGCTTCAACGCCGGCCCGAATGCTCGTGAGAAAGAAAAAGAAGAAGAAGTTAAAACTTTCAACGCCGTTGAGTTCCGTAAGCGTGAGATGGTGTTCCAGCCTAAAAAGAAAAAAGGCATTTTGGATCGCGACGCGCAGAAGACTCAAATCACAACTGCAGCAGCTCATAAACGTATCGTTAAAGTTAACGGCACAATGAAGCTGACAGACTTGGCAATGGAGATGGGCTTGAAAGCTCCTCAATTGATCAAAGTTCTGATGCAAAATGGTGTGATGGCGAACATGAATACAGCCTTGGATTTTGATACGATCGCCTTGATCGTGCCTGAATTCGGTTGGGAAGCACAAAACGTATTCAAAACAGCTGATGACGTGGCGTCTGAAACTGCATTCGGTGATATGGATGCAGAGAAAATCACTCGTCCACCAGTTGTTACCATCATGGGTCACGTTGACCATGGTAAGACATCGTTGCTTGATGCTATCCGTAATGCTGACGTTGCCAAAGGTGAAGCCGGCGGTATCACTCAGCACATCGGTGCTTACTCTGTAAAAATTGAAGATGGTTCTTTGATCACGTTCCTAGATACACCGGGACATGAGGCCTTCACGGCAATGCGTACTCGTGGTGCGAACGCGACAGATATCGCGGTTATCGTGGTAGCAGCGGATGACGGTATGATGCCGCAAACGCAAGAATCTATTAACCATGCGAAAGCAGCTGGCGTACCTATCATCGTGGCTGTGAATAAGATGGATAAACCGGGTGCGAATCCGGACCGTATCAAACAACAATTAACTGAACTTGAAATCGTCCCAGAAGAATGGGGCGGTAACACGATCTTCGTGGAAGTTTCAGCACTTAAGAAAACCGGCTTGAAAGAGCTTCTTGAGCAAATCAAATTGTTGGCTGAAATGGGTGAACTAAAAGCCAATCCAAAACGTTCGGGCACAGGTCTTGTGATCGAAGCGAAAATGGAAAAAGGCAAAGGACCTGTAGCAACACTTCTGGTTAAAGACGGAACTGTTGAAGTGGGTCAATACATCGTCGCAGGGACAATGAAAGGCCGCGTTCGTTCTTTGACGAATGATAAAGGTCAAAGAGTTGAATCTGTGGGCCCGGGTCTTCCAGTGGAAGTATTGGGTCTGGACGGTGTTCCAGCTGCCGGTGATAAGTTCGATATCGTTAAAGACGAAAAAACAGCTGAAGAGATGTCTACTTTGAGAAAAGAACAAGCGGCGAAAGCGGCGGCAACTCCAGCGGCGAAAATGTCTTTGGATGAGATCTTCTCTAAAGTTAAATCTGGTGATGTTAAAGAGCTTGCGATCATCTTGAAAGCAGACGTTCATGGTTCTCTTGAGGCCATCAACGGCATGCTTTCCAAATTGGTAACTCCGGAAGTAAAAGTGCGTGTGATCCACGCCGCTGTCGGTGGTATTAATGAGAATGACGTGACTTTGGCAAATACTTCCCGTGGTATCGTTTTGGGCTTCAACGTACGTCCTGACTTGGGCGCACAAGCTAAAGCGAAACAGTTGGGTGTCGACATCAGAACTTACTCAATCGTTTACGAATTGATCGATCAAATGAAAGCTGCGATGTCCGGTCTTCTTACTCCAGACATGGTTGAAGAAGTTATGGGTCGTGTGGAAGTTCGTAACGTGTTCAACGTACCAAAAGTTGGAACGATTGCGGGTTGCTTCGTTATCGATGGTAAAGTTCAACGTAATAATTCGATCCGTCTTCTTCGTGAAGATAAGATCATTTACGAAGGTAAGATCGCATCGCTTAAACGTTTCAAAGACGACGCCAAAGAAGTGGCTTCTGGCTACGAGTGCGGTATCGGCATTGAAAACTACAACGACGTTAAAGTTGGCGATATGATGGAAGCCTTTGTTAAAAAAGAAGTTGCTAGAGAATTGGGTATTTAATGAAAAACATGGGTGATGGGCGCCGAGTCGCTCGCGTAGAACGTGAAATTCAAGCTACCATCGCTCAGTTTTTGATCCGTGGTTTCAAATCACCGTTGCCAGGTTTGGTGACGGTGGCTTCTGTAAAGATGCCAGCGGATTTGCGTGCCGCTAAAGTTTATGTCAGCGTTCTGGGTTCTGATAAGGACCAGGAGTTGGCGTTAGAATTGTTGCAGGAACGCGCTTTTGAAATTCAAAACTTTATCGGCAAAGAACTTAAAATGCGTTATTGCCCGAAACTGACTTTCTATGTGGATCACGCCACAGAGCAGGTTTTGAAGGTGGAGCGCATCCTTTCTGATCTTGAGTTGGAAAGAAAATCCAAAGAGCCTAAAGAAGACTCAGAGTCTGATGACGAATAATTCTGAAAATTTAAAAACGCCTCCCGCTAAACGTGTGAGCGTCGATTTCAATGGTTTGTTGCTCGTTGATAAACCGTCTGGCATTTCCAGCCATGACGTGGTTTCACGTTTGCGCCGTATTATGGGCACGAAATCTGTCGGTCACTCGGGCACCTTGGATCCAATGGCTTCGGGGCTGATGGCTTGCCTGATCAATGAAGCGACCAAACTTTCTCAATACATTCTGGAAGGGGACAAGGGCTACCGCGTGCGCATTCAATTTGGCATTCGCACGGACACCCTGGATACCACCGGAGAAACTTTGGAAACAAAGCCCGTCAACCTGGTGCAGGAAACTTTGCTCGCTGAAGCCATGAAACTTCAGGGCGAGATGGAAGTCGAAGTTCCGATTTACTCGGCCATTAAGGTTCAGGGTAAGAAACTCTATGAATATGCTCGCCAGGAAAAAGATGTGGTGATCCCAAAAAAGGTCATGAACTTCTGGGATGTGCAGTTTCTGGGAATGGGCGAAGATTGGGCCGAGTTCGATCTTCGCTGTTCTAAAGGAAGCTATATCCGTACTTGGGTGGACCTGCTGGGGCAGGCGCTTGGCTGTGGTGCGGCGATGAGTGCTCTGCGCCGAACTTATTCGGCTCCCTACCATTTGCAACAGGGGCAGACCCTGGAAGCTATCGAGGAGTGTGTAAAAAAGAACACTTTTTCCCCAGCTTTCGTGGCAATGGATGCGGCTTTGCCTATGGTAAAGCGGATTCGCGTGAAGGGGCAGGATCAGGTGCTGTTGGGGAATGGGCAAATCAGCCATGACCTGCGCAGCCAGCTTATAGCTGTTTTTAAGCCTGAAGAAGACCAATACGTTCAGATTCTTGCCCTTGAGGGTGGGAAGCTTTTGGCCATTGTTGGCCTCGAGGCAGGACGGGGATTCGTTCTGAAGCGCGTATTTAAATACTAATTATTTTCACTACTTGACCCCGCTTGCGGGCTCAGATAGAACCTTACAAAACCTGCCTAGGATCGACAGCCATGACGACTAAGGCGGGGAGTTTACAAACCGGCGGCAACGCCAACACAGGAGACGCTAATGGCAGTCACTAAAGAACAAAAAGCACAGATCGTTAACAAGTTCAAAACTGCAGGCCTAGATACTGGTTCAGCACAAGTACAAGTTGCTTTGCTTACAGCACGTATCAATGACCTTACAGTTCACTTCACTACTCACAAAAAAGATTTCCACGGTCGTCGTGGTCTTGTGACTCTAGTTAACCAACGTCGTAAGCTTTTGGATTACTTGCACCGCAAAGACGTTAAAGGTTATCAAACTCTTATCAAAGAACTTGATATCCGTAAGTAATCTCATCTTAAATAAGATACTAAAGAAGGGGCGTAATAGCCCCTTCGAACTTTAAAAAACAGGAAGCCAGCTGAGAAATCGCGCTGACTTCGATAACGAGCAAGATCGCTTGTTATGGTTACTCTGACGAAGTCGGAGTGTGACCAGATCTCGGAATGAATTTTGAGATGGCTTCCACAAACGGATGGCGAAAACGAATTTTCGCTAAATAAGGAGATTTAATGAAAACGACTGTAACTACTTCTGTAGGTGGAAAGCAGATCACAATCGAAACAGGCCGTATGGCAAAACAAGCTGATGGATCAGTTCTTGTTTCTTCCGGTAACAACATGGTTATCGTAACTGCTGTTTCTTCTAAAAAACCTTCAGAGATGGACTTCTTCCCTCTGACTGTTGAATACATCGAAAAATACTATGCAACTGGTAAAATCCCAGGTGGTTACTTCAAACGTGAAGCGAAACCAACAAACGACGCGGTACTTATCGCGCGTTTGATCGACCGTCCAATTCGTCCTTCTTTCCCAGAAGGCTACCGCTATGAAACTCAAGTTGTAGCGACTGTTCTTTCTGCTGACGGTTCATTCCCTCTTGAAATCCTGGCAAGCCTTGGTGCTTCTGCAGCTCTTCACGTATCTGATATTCCATTCAACGGCCCAACAGCAGCAGTTCAAATCGCTCGCGTGGATGGTCAATTCATCGCCAACCCGACTCCACAACAAATGGAAAAATCCGATATGGATATGATCGTTGCGGGTACTCGCAATGGTTTGTTGATGGTTGAAGGTGAGACGAAATTCATCACTGAAGCAGACGCTTTGGCTGCTTTGAAATTCGGTCACCAAGCATTGATTCCTCTTTTGAATGCGCAAGACGAATTGCGTGAAAAAACAGGTTCAGTAGCAAAACGCGCGTTTACAGCACCTTCTATCGATGCAGATTTCAAATCCTCTGCTGAAGCTTTCTTGCAACCTAAAATCGCAGCAGCACTTGCGATCAAAGAAAAACAAGATCGTTATGCAGCTTCTGCAACAGCAGCTTCTGAAGCTGAAAAAACTTTGTTGGCATCAATCACTGACAAAGACCTTTTGAAACAACGTAAAAAAGAACTGAACACAATCATCGAAGATCTTAAGTACAAAGAAGCTCGTTCTATGATCTTGGATCGCAAAGTTCGTATCGACGGTCGTAACACGACAACTGTACGTCCCGTAGCGAACGAAGTCGGTATCTTGCCTCGTGCCCACGGTTCAGGCCTATTCACTCGTGGTGAAACTCAAGTTTTGGGTACTGTGACTTTGGGTACTGGTGACGATGAACAAATGGTTGATTCATTGCTTGGCGTTCAAAAACGCAAGTTCATGCTTCACTACAACTTCCCTCCATACTCTGTAGGTGAAGTGGGTCGTATGAGTGGTACTTCTCGTCGTGAAATCGGTCACGGTAACTTGGCAGAGCGCGCTCTTAAAGCGGTTCTTCCAGATCACGAGAAATTCCCATACACAATCCGTATCGTATCTGAAGTTTTGGAATCTAACGGTTCTTCTTCAATGGGTACTGTGTGCTCTGGTTTGATGGCTCTTCTTGATGCGGGTGTTCCTGTTAAAGGAAACGTTGCCGGAGTGGCAATGGGTCTTATCAAAGAAGGCGACCGCGTAGCTGTCTTGACTGACATCTTGGGTGATGAAGATCACTTGGGTGACATGGACTTTAAAGTTGCGGGTACTGCTCAAGGTATCACAGCGGTTCAAATGGATATCAAAATCGACTCTGTTTCTTTCGAAGTGATGGAACAAGCGTTGTCTCAAGCTAAAGACGGCCGTATCCACATCTTGAACGAAATGGAAAAAGTGATGAAAACTCCTCGTGGTCAAATCTCTGAATTTGCTCCACGTATCGAGACTATCAAAATCCGTCCAGACAAAATTCGCGAAGTTATCGGATCTGGTGGTAAAGTTATCCGTGGTATCACTGAAGCGACTGGCGTTAAGATCGAAATCGAAGACGACGGGACTATCCACATTGCATCCGCTGATCCTGAAGCGACTAAAAAAGCTATCGGCATGATCAACGACATCGTGGCAGAAGCTGAAGTTGGTAAAACGTACAAAGGCCGCGTAGTAAAAATCGCTGAATTCGGAGCTTTCGTTGAAATCCTTCCGAACACTCAAGGTTTGCTACACATCTCTGAGATCTCTAACGAGCGCGTTCGCGCCGTAACAGACGTTCTTAAAGAAGGCGAAACTATTGACGTAAAAGTTCTTGAAGTGGATCGTGCTGGCCGCGTGAAACTTTCTCGCAAAGCTTTGTTGCAACAACAACAGTAGACTTTGATGGTGACGCCGAAGCTTTGGGCTAAGGCGTATAGAGGAGCAGGTTATAAATACTTTGTTCAAAAAATCTGAACTTTCTAACGGGATCCGAGTGATGAGCGAGTTTCATCCAGGGTCCCGTGCCGTTTCTATCGGTATCTGGGTTTTGACGGGGACTCGTGATGAAGTTCCTGCTATTGCTGGTATGTCTCACTTGCTCGAGCATCTGGTATTTAAGGGCACGAAAACCCGTAACACCTATCAAATCGCAAAATCTTTGGAATCCCTGGGCGGGGAGCTGAATGCTTACACGACTCGTGAATACACGTGCTATCACGCCTTGGTGTTAAAGGATCATTGGGAAAAGGCCTTAGACGTTTTGTCGGACCTGGTTTCCAATATGAATTTGGTTAAGAAAGAATTCGCCTTGGAAAAAGGCGTAATCTTGCAAGAGATCGCGATGTCCGAGGATTCTCACGAAGACGTTATTTATGATGTTCTTTATGATGAAGCTTACGGCAAACATCCTTTGGGGCGCCCGATCTTGGGAACTCCTGCCTCGATTGCTTTGATGAAGCAAAAACAGGTAATGGATTATTATAAGAAAAACTATACCGGTAAGAATATCATCGTGAGCGCGGCAGGTTGCCTGGATCACGACGAGTTTATGACCGGTGTACAAAAGCACTTGGGTAAGAAAGCGAAATCGACACTTAAGAATACGCGTAAAAAACCATCTTGGTTGCGTCGTCGTCGTGTGATGGAAAAGCAATCGGAGCAAGTGCACATGCTTTTGGGCCTTCCCACTGCCAGTTTCCGTGACCGTTATCGCTTTGAGGCGGTGATCACGAACACTCTTTTGGGTGGCGGTATGACTTCAAAACTTTACCAAAGTGTGCGCGAAAAGCGCGGCTTGGTTTATTCAATTTTCTCTGGATTAAATACCAATATCGATTCCGGGATGTTGAATATCTATGCGGCTTCGGAATTGAAAAGTGTCAAAAAAGTGGGCGAGTTGATCTCCAAAGAATTCCAAAAGATTCGCAAAAATGGTGCGACTCGTTCGGATGTGGAGATGTTCAAGACGCAGGTGAAGGGCAGTATTCTGCTGGGCTCCGACGACATTGAAAATCGCATGACATCTTTGGCGGTCAATGAAATGGTATTTGGCCAATACAAGTCAGTGGATTCGGTGATTGAAGAGATCAACGAAGTGACGGTGGATTCAGTGAATGACTACATCCGCAATGAACTGACGACTGATAAAACATCCGGCGTTTTGCTGGGCACTGGTGTTGAGGATCTCAAAGACTGGTGGGAGGAGTTTGAACTATGAATAAAGTAACTGTGAAAATTAAAACCCTGGAAAACTTCAAAGGAGAGCTTCCTCAATATCAATCTGCAGGAGCTTCTGGCGTCGACGTACGCGCGCAACTTGATGGTCCCGTGGTGTTAGAACCAGGTCAACGTGCGATGATCCCAACAGGGTTGAGCTTTGAAATTCCATTGGGTTTTGAAATCCAAGCTCGTCCTCGCAGTGGTTGGGCGGCAAAAAACGGTCTGACTGTTTTGAATACGCCAGGAACTATCGATGCTGACTATCGCGGCGAAGTTAAAATCATCGTTATCAACTTGGGCGACGCTGCGGTCACAATCGGTGATCAAGAACGCTGCGCTCAATTGGTCGTAGCTCCTGTCTACCAAGCCAACTTTGTTATGGCTCACGAACTGAGCGAAACAGAGCGCGGTGCAGGTGGTTTCGGTTCCACAGGCCGCGCTTAAAAGGTGCCAGGTCCTGCTTAAAAGGTGCCAGGTCCTGCTTAAAAGGTGCCAGGTCCTGTTTCTTGTTGGGCCGTGTTGAAGGAAACTCCTGATACGAAAAGGTTCAGCTAAAATTTAAAATAAATAAAGCCATGGTTTATTCAAACCGTGGCTTTTTTATTTTTAGGACGTTACGGACATACTTGCCCATTTAAAGTTCGCAAATCACGGGAGGCAATTCGGAATATTGGAAATCTGCGCTGTATTTTTCAAGTTGCCAAGGGGTGGGGAATAGGAAAGGCTAACTCATCTAGAGGAGTTTTTATGAAAAATTTGATGATGATTTTGAGTGCCTTGTTGATGGTTTCTGCAGCGAAAGCAGCCGACAGCAAAGTGGGTTTCGTGGATATGCAAAAAGCCGTTCAAGCAACAGCGGCGGGCAAAAAAGCTAAAGCTGAACTTGAAGCTGATTTCGGTAAAAAGAAAAAAGACATCGAGAAAAAAGAAGCTGAGCTTAAGAAATTAGGCGAAGACATGGAAAAGAAAAAAGCGGTTTTGTCTGAAGATGCTTTGGGCAAAAAACAAGCTGAGTTCCAAGCTCAAATGATGAAATACCGTGAAGAAGTTCAAAAAAGCCAAATGGATCTGCAAAAAAAGCAAAACGAACTGACAGCACCTATCGTAACTAAAATGAAAGACGTGATTGCAAAAATCGCTAAAGAAAAAGGTTACACGATCGTGATGGAAAGCAATAACGGAGTTTTGTTCTCGACACCAGATTCAGATTTGACTGAAGAAACGATCAAAGCTTTCGATAAGCTGTAAAAGTTTTTCAGATCGAAAAGTTCTGGTCGGATGGTGAAATTTCCATTCGAACGAAAAAAGGCGTCCACGTGGATGCCTTTTTTTATTTTCGGAGCCGATTAGAAAAAGATTGAGATGATGTAGGTAGCAACCGGAGCGGTCGTGATCAAAAAGTGCCTGCCGGTTTTTGCAGAAGCGGCGCGAAAGTGGGATTACATTCTTGCGACTTCGATGCGGTTGTATAGCCATAGGAAGAAGACGCAGGCGAAAAGAATTGTGACCAATCTTAAAGCGCGGCGCTTTTCCATTTGGAAGTTTTCACTTAAGCCTACGGCCATCAACATCGCTGTGAAGGCAAAACCCACCAACGTGATCGGTGGAATCAGCTCGGAACCTGCCTGAAAAATAAAGAACGGAATGTTTGAGAATAGGACCAGGGTAAAAATCAAACGAAGCGAACAGGTTCTTTTTTCGAAAACCTGGAAGTAATAATAAATAAAGACAGCTCCCAGCCAGGCCATGACAACTGCGATAAACGGAGCGAAGATCAAACCAGATCCGATGCGGTAAATGTTCGGTGGAATCAAACCAGAAATCACACCCGAGATCATCGAGATCACGATGATTGTGATCAGCAAAGTCGACCATTTCCAATCCGGAAGATGTTTAATCTTCTGAACAGGATGGCGAAGATAATCAATCACGTAATTGAAAACTTCTTTAGCGGTTTGCATCTTTGTATCTTTACCAGGTGTCACATCACGATAGTCAGTCATAACCCCATTGCATCATGGGCCTTAGTGGGAGGCAAGTAAGTTCAGCTAACAATGCCCGCAGCACCCGCTAGGGCTTTGTCCATTGCACACCCCGAACTCCGCGACACGCCATCCATGGCTCACCGTCGCCGGCTTTGCCGGTTCGCGCATCCTGCGCCGACGGAGGTCGCTGCGTTCAGGGTGTGCAGCGGCCAAATCCCTATCGGGCGCCGCGGGCATTGAAGTTGTTTAATTGCCTTCTCTTAGATCCATTTCTGCTAGGGATTGTGACCTCTCTAGGAGAAGGCGGGCGTTTTGTAGTTGGGTGGATTCCAGGGCGCCCAAGGTGCTTAGTGATGGTAGGGGGCGGCCGAATAGGAGTAGTTTGTGGAGGTCGTAGGAGAGCTTTATGAAGAAGCTGCCTTTTTGGGTGGGCAGGGTTTCAATTGTGGCTTGGGGAACGATGGGAGTTGTTAGGGATGGAGTTGTGGGTTTGTTTTCTGGGCCGGTGATTTCGGTGATGCTCATTACGCAGTCGGGGCGTAGTTCGCGTAAGGTCGTGTCGAATTCTTGGAGGGTGGTTGAGTCCATGATCATGTGGAATTTTCTTTTGGCTTGGTCTTGGGATTTTAGGAATTCGATCAGGCGGGATTGGCGTAGGAGGGGGTTACTCCATGGCAGTCTAAGGTGAAAGACTTCGTAGCCGTGTTCAGCCAGGTAGGATGGATAGATGTTCCAGTAGTTTGAGAAATAGAAAAAGCTGCGTTGGCCTGTGACGAATAACAGGGGCCAGCGGGTGAGGAGGCAGTTTGGTTGGAGTTCTTTGTCGTACTGTTTTTTTGCGCGCGCTTTATTGGTAAAAACGGCTAAGGCGATGAGGCAAACGAAAAGGCTAAGAAGTAGGGCGAGTGTATCCACTCGCCCAGTATTGCGAATTAAAGAGAAGTGTTCAAGCGAAACGCGAAATCAAAAGAGTCTTTGTCAGAAGGTTTGTTAACCAGGGCGGTGCGAGCGCTGGCTTCAACACCGACGGAGATGTTGCGGTGGATTTGGGCGAACAAGCCGCTCGCGATAACCAAAGACGGCGTCGTTTCATCCACATGCAGGTCTTTCATGGCATTGTCATATTTCATCATGCGTGCAGAAAGACCCGTGCTTAAAGAGTAATTCCAAACACCCTGAATCGCATTCGTGTAACCAAATTTACCTTCTAACTCTCGCAAGGAAAATTCATCCGTGGAGCTGTCGTTAGAGCCATAGTTACGGAAGATCACTTCGCCATAAAGATTGCGAGAACTCAGATCGCGACCTGCGGAAAGTTGCACACCTGTGGTGCGGCGATTGAAGTTCGCGCCACTTGTAGAGATGTTGGTGAAACCATTCACGTAACCAATACCGATGTGTGACTGAGGACCATCAGCATCTTTTTTAGTTTGTTCGTAGCTGGATTTTTTTTGGCTCAGCTCATTCACCAGATCGTCATAGCTGACTTCCTGATAATCCGCGCCAGAAGCGGCCCAGACTATTGTAGAGGAGCAAATTGTAAAAAGGGAAACGGCAACGAATTGGAACGTTTTTAGTTTAGTCATAAGGTGATTCTAGCAGGGCATTGTCATTTCTCAAAAAATGATCTTTCTTTCTAGACCTCGTTTCCGGCAGACTAGGTATATGTTTTCTTTTTTCAAATCCAAGCACAATTGTTACTGCGCTTTTTGCAAAACTCCCCGCAATATTTATCGTAAGAAAAATATTGGGCTGATGAATATTTTTGCGGCGGCGATGGCTTCGATCGTGATCATGTTCGCGATCTGGCAAGAGTACGATCCAAGAGTCATGATTGCATTTGTAGTGTGCCTGGCGATCTCTGAAGTCTTTGTGCAGATCCGCTGGCGCTTGTCGGTGGTGTGCCGCACTTGCGGATTTGATCCGATCCTTTATGTGAAGGATTCTGCTGCGGCAGCAGAGAAGGTGAAGTTTCAATTGAACTTGCGTAAGCAGGATCCTAAGTATCTGCTGACGAAACCTCTTAATTTGCCGACCATCACTCCCAAGAAGGTCGAAGCCCTTGAAAGCAAGGGTAAAGGCAAGCTCGTTTCCCGTTCGATTTAATTAAATAGCCCCATTTTACGCCTTAAAGCCCTGCCGGAGTTGTTGCCAGCCGCAGAGCTTTATGCCAACTTAGGGGCATGAAAACTCTGATTGTGATTCCTACGTACAATGAAAAAGAAAATGTGCAGACGATCGTGCCTGCAGTTCTTGCTCAAAATTTAGGCGTTGATATTTTGGTTGTCGACGACAACTCTCCAGATGGCACAGGTTCCATCGTTCGTGAGATGCAAAAAACTCTGCCACAATTGAATCTTCTGTCTCGTCCCGGCAAACAAGGATTGGGTAAAGCCTATATCGCGGGTTTCCGTTGGGGGATCGATCAAGGGTATGAGGCCATCGTGGAAATGGATGCGGACTTCTCGCACCGTCCTGAAGACCTGGGTCCTCTTTTGAACACATTGAAACAAAATGATTTCGCAGTGGGTTCTCGTTATGTCGAGGGCGGTCGTACTGTGAATTGGGGTATCATGCGCAAGATTATTTCTCGCGGTGGTGGTATCTATTCTCGTTTGATCTTGGGTTTCCCATTGAACGATTGGACGGGTGGTTTCAATGCCTGGAAAAAGGAAACTTTGATCGGTATTGACCTGGCAACTGTTGAATCCAACGGTTACAGCTTCCAAATTGAATTGAAATACAAAGCCATGAAAAAAGGCTTCAAGGGAGCCGAGTCTCCGATCGTTTTTGAAGACCGTCGCGTGGGACAAAGTAAAATGTCCTTGAAAATCGTGCTTGAGGCTTTCTGGCGTGTTTGGCTTATGCGCTTTAAGTAATTCCGTTTCACTTCGAATGTTTCGAAGTGCAGCGGCGTTGCTTTTCATATTCTGTCTGGTTCCTGCGATCGTGCTTGCGCAAGCACAAAAAGGAACCGTCATTGCCGATGAGGCACAAGTCTATAAAGACCCTGATTTTGATGCACCCGTGATGGCGGTTTTAAAACAGGGTCAGGTCTTGCAAATCTCCAAAGGTAAAAAAGGACCTTTCTATAAGGTTCGCCTGAAGCCCGGAAAAACCGGTTGGATTTCCGATGCAGAAGTTCGCCCCGGCGTGATCACAAAACAAGACATGCACGAAGCCGCGCAAGAAGCTGAGGAAGCGGAAGAAGCCACCGAACGTGGCAAAAGACCTTTCTTTGCGAGCCGTTATCGCGGGCTTTCTCTGGATTTTATCGACTATGCGGAAGACACCATGGGCGGTCGTCGCAATGCTCAAACCATGTTTTTCGGTTTGAAGTTTAATGGTTACAACACGCTTTTTTCAGGCGACATGTACACTGAAAGCAATATCCTGTTTCACTCAGGGGCACCCTCTTACTACAAAGATTATACGGGTCATGATGGCGGAGGTTACATCGTCATTTTGGATTTTTTGTTTCAAACGGTTTTGCCAAAAGGTCGCGATCTGATTTTCTTTTACGGATTTGGCCCGATGTTTAAGTACTCACACTTTGATCTGACTTTAACGGGATCGCCAGATCCATACTCTGCAGACGATATGACTCTGGGAGTGCTGTTCAATGTGGGTGCGGCTTATCGAATTAAACGCGTTTCGATCCGTCCCGATATAAAGTACTATTGGGAAAAATCGTCGTACTGGGGATACGGCATCAATCTTGGTTTAGACTTCTAAATATAGATTCACATTAAGTTTTACTTTTGCCGCGCGTTAAAGGTGAACAGTTGGACGCAGGTGGGTTACAACGCCGTTCATGTTTAAGTCTATTTATCTTATAGGTCTGGTTTCAGTTCTTTTCTCTTCTTTGGCATTTGCTGGCGATATCAACGCAGCCTTTGAGTCTATCAAAAATACCGGAGCTAATTTTGATCCGGATGGAACTGTTTGCGAGGAGCTGGAGCGCGTTCGTCTTGCTCGAATCTACCCTGCGGATAAGTACTTTATTTCCGGCGATATCGAATACAGCACAGGGGGGATGACGATCGGGGAGTTGGATACAGTTGTGATTGATCGCTCCACCGGTAAAGTCGTTCTTTTGGGTGAAGTTAAATGCTGGAAGAACATGGATGATGCTTTGATGAAAGCAAAATCCCAAATGATGCGTTTCTTTTGGAACCTTCAGAAAAATCCGGCTAAGATGTCATTCAATTCCTACGACGGCGTTCAATATTCAGCCGCTCAGTTTCCGTTAGACACACCTGTTTATACGGTGGGCCCGCAAGGCGCTGTTGCAAAGGGCTTCACCTATGAGTTCGATCTAACTCTGAAAGAAACTCACCAACTAAGAATGATGCTTCTTAAGTGCCAACAAAATAACGATTGCCCTCGTCCTCAAGATTAGTTTTACGCGTCGCATACCAAGAAAGTGGCGGGCGCCTTTTGGGAATGCGATGCGTCCGTAAATAGGACCTGGCACCCGTTGATTTCAAGGGGCTGATGGGGCATCTTTTCGGCCATGTCTATTCAAGTTTTATCTCCGGAAGTTGTCGACCAAATTGCCGCGGGCGAGGTGGTCGAGCGTCCTGCTCATCTTGTTAAAGAGCTTGTTGAAAATTCTATCGATGCAGGTGCGACTCGCGTGCATGTGGAATTTTTTGATGGCGGTCGCATTGTTAAAGTGATCGACAACGGGAAGGGCATGTCTCCTGAAGATTTGCCGAAAGCTTTAGATCGTTTTGCGACCAGTAAAATTTCAAAATCAGATGATCTGTGGAGTTTAAAAACTTTCGGCTTTCGTGGCGAAGCTTTGGCGAGTATTTCCTCGGTCAGTAAAATGACTTTGACCACCCGACGTGAAGGCGACGAGCAAGCTTTCCAGCTGGTGAGCTTGTACGGCAAAAAACAACCGATTGATCGCGTGGGTGGTTCCCAGGGTACCACTGTGCTGATGGAAAATCTTTTTGAGAACATGCCAGCTCGTTTGAAATTCTTGAAATCAGATTCTGCCGAGCACACAGCCATCAAAACAACCTTGAAAGCAATGGCGCTCGCTCATCACGATGTGGAATTCCGTATTCAGGAAAACAGCAAGCTTGTGAATTTCTGGCCCGCTTGCAAAGACCGCAAAGAGCGCGCGGAACAAATTCTTGAAATCAAGCCTCTGTTCGTCGGTGAAGCCTCACGCGAATATGTAAAGGCCTATGCTGTTTTCGCAGATCCTCATAATGTGGCAAAGACCGCAAAAAATATCTGGTTGTTCGCGCAAAATCGTTGGGTTCAGGATCGCAGCCTGCAAGCCGCTGTGAACGAAGCCTACCGCAGTCTTTTGATGCACGGGGAATTTCCGATTGCAGCGGTATGGGTGGAAACCGATCCTGAATACATTGACGTAAATATTCACCCGACAAAATCCCAAGTAAAATTCCATGATCCTTCATTGGCATTTCGTGCTGTGGCCGGCGCTTTGCGTGGCACCTTGGAAAAAGCTCCGTGGATTCAGCAAAGTGGTCAGCTTCGTTCTCAGGCACAGTTCGCTGGAGAAAAGGGAGCCGTGGATTACTCTGATCCCGCTGCGACTTATCCTTCCGCGAAAAGTCTGCCAAACTTCGCAGTGAATGCAGCCACTGAAAAAAGCGGAGTGACGACTCAGTCAGAAATGCCAAAAGAAAATCTGGCATTTCAGGATTCCACTTTCAAAACCACGCAGTTTCAGAAAAAAGATTTCAGTTTCCCAACGACCTCGGTGCAACAGCCGCAAATGAGTTATCAAACTCTGGCCGAGGCTGCAGAGTCTCGTCAGAACTTCGAAATGCCTCCCAAGAACGACACTGCTTCCGCGACAAACATTGAAGCAGTGGCTCCAGTGAGTGGCGGTTATTGGTCTTCATTGGAAGTTTTAGGGCAAGCAAACCTCACATACATCGTGACTCAACATCGCGATAAAATGGTCTTCGTAGACCAGCATGCGGCCCACGAACGAGTCGCCTACGAAAAACTGATGAATGCCTGGAAGGGTGGAAAGATTGATATTCAAGATTTCCTTTTCCCTCTGGCAATTGATATGTCTCCGGAAAAAGTCGAAGGCCTTTTGTTGCTGGCCAAAGACATCGAACGCCTGGGAGTTTTCATTGAAGCTTTGGGGCCTGGCACTGTGGGTGTTAAAGCAGCTCCTTTGTTCATCAAGGAATCTGTTTTAGGAAAAGTCCTCGATCGCATGGCCACGGAAGTGGTGGATCAAGGTGGCAGCTATTCTTTGGAAAGAGCCGTGGGCGATATCTGTGCCACGATGGCGTGTCACTCGGTGGTGCGTGCGGGACAAGCCTTGAGTATCGATCAAATGAAAAATCTTTTGCGTGAAATGGATCACTTCCCACTCTCAAGTTTCTGTCCTCATGGACGACCGGTGAGTGTGGAATACCCTTTCTATAAACTTGAAAAGGACTTTGGACGAATCGTTTGATGAACAAAAACAAGCCCGTCATTTTCGTTGTAGGTTCAACCGCCACTGGCAAAAGCGAGTGGGCGCTTAAGCTTGCGCAGGAATTCAAGGGCGTCATCATCAACTGCGATTCAGTTCAGTGTTATACCAAAGTTCAAATCGGTGCCGCAAAACCTACAGCCGAAGAGCTTCAGCTTGTTCCCCATTATCTGGTCAGTTACGTCGATTCTCCGAATGAAAGTACCGCTGGAAGTTACTGTCGCGATTTTGCGCAAGTGATGAGCAGTCTCCCTGATGGCGTTCCCGCCTTTGTTGTCGGGGGCACTGGTTTTTATTTTATGGCCATCGAAAAAGGCATGTACCCGGTGACTGAAGTTTCAGAAGAAATGAAGGCTCAGGTTGCCAGAGAAATGGCGGAACCCGGTGGCGCTGAACGACTTCATGCTGAACTTAGAAATGTAGATCCTGAGTACGCGACGAAAATAAACATCGCTGATCACTACCGTATCGGTCGCGGGATTGAATTGATCCGAACTCAAGGAAAAGGTGTCACCCAAATTCAAAAAGAGTTCGATGAATCCAAAGAACCCTTTGCATATCCGCTATTGAAAATCGGTCCGGAGTGGGAGCGCGATAAACTGCGCGAACGCATCGCTCTGCGCACTCACAAAATGTTGAAAGACGGACTGATTGACGAGGTTGAAAAACTCCTCGACCAAGGTTTGGAGGGGTGGGCTCCGATGAGCAGCGTTGGTTATAAAGAAACCATCGAATTCATTAAGGGCCACATCAACGAGGATGAACTTTTAGAACAAATCACGACAAATACTCGGCAGCTGGCGAAGCGCCAAAAAACCTGGTTCCAAAGAGACAAAGATATTCAGTGGTTCGATGGAGCCAGAGGTTATTTAGAAGCACGGGGAGTGGTCGAGAAATTCCTGAACTCTTTGACCACAAACAGTGCTCCCGACAAGAATGGAAATATATGAAAAGTATGACTGGTTACGGAACTGCGAAAGTTCAATCAAAAGATGTTTCTGTGGAAGTAAGCATTCGTGCTGTAAACGGACGTTTTTTGGAAACGCGCTTTCATTTGCCGCGTGAATTCGTAGCCTTTGAAGGGGAGCTTAAGAAAACTTTAGGCGCTTCTTTGTCTCGCGGAACTGTCGACATTTTTGTTTCCCGTAAAGTCAAAGCCTCCGCTTCGGGTAAAGCACAAATGACAGTGAACGATGCTTTGGTTAAAAAGTACGTCACTGCTTACAAGCACCTTGCAAAAGGAATGGGCATTCCTTTCCAGGTTCACTTGGAGGCAATGGCGCGCTTACCGGATGTGATCAAGGTCGAAGAAAGCTATGAGCTTTTCACCGGTGAAGAAAAAGTTCTGAAAAAGGCTTTCGCAGAAGCTTGTGCGAATTGCGATAAAGAGCGCGTGCGCGAAGGGAAATCCCTGCGTAAAGACCTGGAAAAGCTTTTGGTGGCTTTGGATAAAGAGATCAAAGTCATTACTGATCTTCGTGAGGAAGCCAATGCGCAACTTCAGGAAAGATATGAAACTAAGATTCGCTCCCGTATGAAGGGGAACGAAATCGATCCCGCTCGTTTGTCTCAGGAAATCGTGATTCAGCTTGAGAAAGCCGATATCAACGAGGAGTTGAGCCGCTTAAGTGAGCATATTAAGAACTATCGCCAATTGATCGCTTCCCAGGAAGCTGAAGGTAAAAAACTTGATTTTTACACTCAGGAATTGCTGCGTGAGGTGAATACAATTGGTTCAAAGTCTCAAGTAGCCAAGATCACTCAAAGCGTGGTACAAGCGAAAACGCTCATCGAAAGATTAAGAGAACAGGTTCAAAACGTTCAATAGTATGAAAACGCGAATGATTATTGTCGCTGCTCCCAGCGGCGCAGGAAAAAGTAGTTTCGTAGCAAAGGCGATTGAAGAGCTTCCACAGCTCGTGGACATCGTCACGTTTACGACTCGCAACATTCGCAAAGGGGAGAAAGACGGTCTTCAGTACCACTTTATCTCTCACGATGAGTTCAAACAGAAAATCGAACAGGGCTTTTTTGTGGAGTGGGCGAAGGTTCACACTAATTTCTACGGAACGTCCTACGAGTCCCTGGAATCCACTTGGAAAGCTGGAAAATGCGCGATCATGGATATCGACATCCAGGGTGTGCAAACATTTAAATCCAAGTATCCTGATGCTAAGACCATCTTTATTCTGCCGCCCTCCATTAACGAGCTGCGTCGTAGGATTGAGAAAAGGGACGGGGGCATGCCTGCCGATATCGAAGTTCGCATGGCCAATGCGGAAAAAGAGATCGCCGAAGCTTCTAAGTTCGACTTCCAGATCGTGAACGACAACTTCGAGCATTCCTATGCCGAATTTAAGAAAATCATTGAAAAGTTACTAGCTTAAGGGTAATTTCCTCGTTTGAATCGATGAATTATTTGCGCCCGGAGGCATTAAATGGCTCGTGTAACCGTTGAAGATTGCTTGGAAAAAGTTCCTAACAGATTTGCTCTTGTGTTGATGGTTGCTAAAAGAGCGAAGCAACTTCTTAAAGGTGCTGAAGCGACAGTTTCCACTCGTTCAAACAAATACATCGTATCTGCACTTCGCGAAGTTGCAATCGGTAACGTAGGATATGAAGTGGCAATGGATCCTAAAGAAGCTCTTCTTCAGATCGAAAAAGACTTGAATAAATAGTCTAGGACGAAGGTCCTAAGTTCCTAAAAATACTAATAAATTCCGATTATAAAGCGAATCTATTTGGAGCCCATATTCTTGTCAGGTAAACTGACTAGAATATGGCGGAACCCCAAAAAGAGACTGGTCTCTCTCATAAACCAGTCAAAACAGTTGATGATCTTCTTAATCGCATTCGCAGCTACTGGCCGAATGCGGATCTTAAATTCATTGAAAAAGCATACTACTTTTCCGAGAAACATCACGAGGGTCAAATCCGTCGCAGTGGTGAGCCGTATATTTCTCATCCACTTTCTGTTGCTGCCATTCTTGCAGATCTCCGTCTTGATTTAGATACAATTGCCACAGGTCTTCTGCACGACACCGTCGAAGACACCGATGCCACACTCGAGGACATCCGCCGTGAGTTTGGTGATGCGGTCGCGCACTTAGTTGATGGCGTGACTAAAATTGGTCAGATGAAATTCAAAAACTCCCACGAAAAACAAGGCGAGAACATTCGCAAGATGATCGTGGCGATGGGTAAAGACGTACGAGTCGTTTTGGTGAAATTAGCCGATCGCTTGCACAACATGCGCACGTTGAATTTTATGCCATTTGATAAGCAGGAAAAGATCGCGCTCGAAACTTTGGAAATTTACTGTCCGCTTGCGGGTCGTATGGGTATCAGTGCTCTGAAAATTGAGCTGGAAGATTTGTGCTTCAGATACTATCGCCCGGACATGTATTACGAACTGATTCAACAGGTGAAGAAAACCGAAGCTGAACAGAATCGATATATCGAGGACGTGAAGCATTTGATTTCTAAAGAGTTGAGTAAAGTGGGCTTCAAATTCGAAGTCTATGGACGTTCAAAGCACTTATGGTCCGTTTATCGCAAAATGCAAAGTCGTAACCTTGATTACGATCAGGTTTATGACGTTCTTGCTTTCCGTGTGATTGTTGAAAGCGTAGCAGAGTGTTACGCAGCTTTGGGATTGGTGCATTCCCTGTGGAAGCCTGTTCCCGGTCGTTTTAAAGACTTCATCGCCATGCCGAAAACCAATAACTATCAGTCGCTGCATACGACGGTGGTGGGACCGGGTGGTGAACGAATTGAAATTCAAATTCGTACCAGTGAGATGCATTTGATCGCCGAAATGGGGATCGCGGCTCATTGGAAATACAAAGAGCGCGGGAAAATGGAATCCGATGAAATGCAACAGGCGAACTGGTTGCGTGATCTGGTTTCGTGGCATCAACAAGTGCGCAGTCCCGACGAATTCTTGGATACAGTTAAAACCGATTTATTTGAAACGGAAATTTACGTTTTCACTCCCACAGGTGAAGTGCGTGAATTCCCAGAGGGTGCAACACCGGTCGACTTTGCTTACGCGGTTCATACGGAGCTGGGTAACAAATGTGTGGGTGCTCGCGTGAATGGCAAGATGGTGCCTTTGAAGCATCAATTGACCAACGGGGACACAGTAGAGATCATCACAGGCAAAGGACAAGAGCCGTCAAAAGATTGGTTGAAGTTCGTTGTGACCAACAAAGCCAAAGCGAAAATTCGCGCCTTCGTTAAAGAAGAGCAGCGTCGTCGCTCCATCTTGCTGGGTAAAGAGTTGGTGGAAAAAGAATTCCGCAAATTCGGTATGGCTGCCGTGAAATATCTGAAGGGCCCGGCATTTGAACAATATTTAAAAGATTTTGGTTTGAAAGATGTGGAAGAGCTTTACGTGACTGTGGGTTACGGAAAACTTGAAACACGTGTTCTGGTGGAAAGACTTTCACCAGAAAATATCGCCAAAGAAGCCGCAAAAACCGAAGACTCGACTTTCATGGAAAGAGTCATGCGTGCGGCGACTCATAAAACGCGTAAAACCAATTCTCTGGTTTCCGTGGATGGAATGGATGACATGCTGGTGCACTATGCTAAATGCTGTCATCCGATTCCAGGTGATCCGATCGTGGGCTTTATCAGCCGGGGTCGCGGTATCACCATTCATCGCAGTGATTGCAGTAAAGCTTTTGAATTTGATCAGCTTCGTAAAGTGGATGTCGCTTGGAATGTTAAAGTGGCAGGTGAAGGGCAGGAGCGTATTGTGCGCCTGAAAATCATCTCTCAAGACAATCCGGGATTGTTAAAATCCATGTCCGAGGCCTTTGCCCAGCAGGGGATCAATATTCAGTCCGCGCAAATCCGCACGACAAAGGATAAGAAAGCCGTTTGTAATTTTGAAGTCTCAGTAAAGGATGCCTTACAATTAAACCAGGCGATTTACGAGATTCAAAAAATCAAAGGCATTATCGGTGTCACGCGTGTCATTCAGTAAATACCTTCCCAAATTTCACAACTTTCTGGCGTTTGGCGTTTTGATCGTCTCTGTGATTGTGATGATGGGGTGGATTCTGCAATATCCCGGTGCGGTTCGCTTTGGACCGACGGCGATACCCATGTCATTTAATACGGCTTTTCTTCTTTGCTTTCTCTGTATCGGCATTCTTTTTTCGGATCGCGATTACTATAAAACCGGGCGAGTCTGCGCGGGGATTGTGCTTTTCTTCTCGGCTCTGATTTTTTCTCAATATCCTTTGGGCGTGAATTATGGAATTGATTCGCTCTTTGTTCCTTACTTCGTGGATCCCTTGACACTGTATCCTGGGCGAATTGCGGCAAGTACTTGCACGGCGCTTTTTCTTTTGGGACTCGCACTTTTCTTTAATAAAAGTTCCTTGCTAAGTCAGTTCGTGCGCGTGAGTTGTGCGGCAACCGCTTCATGCTTGGGATTGGTCGGAGTTGCGGGGTACATTTTTAATATTAATTCCCAATATGGTTGGGGAAGTTTTGCGCGCATGGCTTTGCACTCGGCCATTTGTGTTTTGATTTTGTCTTTTGCCTTGATGGTGCAACTATGGGTGCGCATGGGACGACTGGGGTCCCACCGCCGACGGTTTGCTCCGTTTTATGTCTTAACAGCAGGTATTTTTACGACGATGGGGTTGATGCAGCTCTTGTATATCAAGGACTATCAGAAAACCCGCTCGATTACAGAGATTCGTACCACGGCAATTTTGGAAAATTTCGACAATATCTTTACGCCTCTGACAAGATCCCTGGGCCGCATGTCCCAGCGCTTTGTTTTAAATGACTACCACAGCCGTCAAGCCTGGGAGATTGATGCCGAAATTTACTCCTCCGATTTTAAAGGTGTCCGCCGCATCATCTGGGCGGAAAAAGATTTAGTCGCAAAGTGGGTTTATCCCGTAAATAACAACGCGGACCGTGTTGTCGGTATGAAAATGACTCGCCAGCGTGGATCTGAAGGCGCTATTGAGCAGATACTTAAAACTCGTAAGCCGGCCATTTCTGATGTGATTCCCTTAATCACGGGAGGTGATGGCGTTGTTTTGTACTATCCGGTTTTTCGCGGTGATGATTTTATCGGGTTGATAAGTGTGGCGCTGGAAGCGGATGTGTTTTTCGCAGAGGCGGCGGTCGCTCCAGGATATTTTGTAGAAATCAAAGACGACGACGGCCACGAGTTTTTAAAGACGGGTGATGCCGGTCTGATTTACATGCGCGACTGGGGTAACACCGTCGTCTATCAAGCTTTGAATGCAAATTGGGTTTTCACCGTCACTCCCAAGCCCGAGATTGTACAGAAAAATTCCTCCTACCTTCCAGGCGTCGTGGGGATTTTTGGTATCAGTGTTTCGTTACTTCTTGCGATCAGTTTGGTTTTTTATACGCGCTCACGCGAATCTGAACGTCGCATGAAGGACTCTTTCGACTGGCATAAAGCGGGGCGTGACAGTATTTCGCTGTTGATGTTGCAGCTTGATAAGTACGGTAACGTTTCCAGTATTAATAAAGCCGCAGAAGATCTTTTGGGATATACCGAGAGCGAGTTGGTCGGAAAGCCGGTTTTTTTACTGGGTGAGTATTCCGAACTGATGATGCATCGGGGACGCATGGAAGCTCAGCTGCAAAAATCCCTGGCTTCCGGTGACGTGTATTTGGAAGCTCTTTTCGAAACAGGGGCTCACCCGGGTTTTGAGCGCACGTTCGTTTCTAAATCGGGTAAGCACTTTCATATGGCGCTGTCTTTGCACCGGGTGACGAATGATCAGGGCGAGATCAACGGTTATCTGGTTATTGCGGAAGATATCACCCAACGTAAAGAGCGTGAGCGCCTGTTAAAGGAGCGCGAGGAAAAAATCCTGGTGTCTTCGCGTTTAGCGACATTGGGTGAAATGGCAGCTGGTATCGCGCATGAAATCAATAATCCCTTGGCTGTGATCGGTGGCTATTTAAGCATGCTTCGAAAAAACCTGGGTCAAAAAGGCATGGGTGATGATGTTGATATCAATCGCCGTATTGATTCCGTGGAATCCATGGTGGGAAGAATTGCTAAAATTGTTCGCGGCCTTCGCAGTTACGCCCATGAATCCGTCATGGATGATATGGAAGAAGTTGAAATCGCGATGATCATTGATGACACACTGGCATTTTGCCACGAGAAATTTAAGCTGAATGAAATACAGTTGACGGCTTCGGTTGAGCCGGGACTGACAGTAAAATGTCGGCCTTATCAAATTTCTCAGGTGCTTTTGAATCTTTTAAACAATGCCTTTGATGCTGTGGCGGCGGCACCTGTTAAGAAGGTGCGTATCGATGCCTCTTACCATGCGGGTGGCATTGAAATCAGTGTGACGGATTCAGGGCCCGGCGTTCCGATGGAACTGAGAGAGAAAATCATGCAGCCGTTTTTTACCACGAAAGAAGTGGGTAAAGGTGTGGGACTGGGGCTCAGTATTAGTATGGGCATCATCCAGTCACACAATGGAAAATTCTTTTTGGACAGTGAATCAGAGCAGACGAAATTTATCGTCTGGCTGCCTCATGCACCTCATCTATCCATTTAGCAAAATACGAAACCTTCATTGCGGTGGAGCGACCTTGCGTGCAACTGACGTGACCCGCGAATTTCTTTATACCAGTCACAGAGGATGTCACCCCGATCAAGCGCGGAACCCCATTCACGTTGACGAATTGGCCTGATCCCGAATCACCACTGCAGATAAACTGTGTATTGCCGTTACTTAAAATTGCATAGCGATCTTGCATAAGACCATAAGCCCCATTTAATTTTACAACCGCCTTACGCAACTCTCCGGCGCTGCCATAACCGATAGCGAAAATTTCTGCAGAGTCTTTGGTTTTTCCATAGCCAAAGATATTTAAGAATTGATTCTGATAGTTTTTATTTTGATCGCGCTCGATTTCGATTGGTTCAAAGCCCGCGGGTATGCCGCCTTCGAAAAAGCCCACCGCCACGTCGTTCAGGAGACCCACTTTGGTTTTACGAAATTGAGGATGGATTACGATCTGCGATCCTGAGCGCTGGTGCTCGCGGTCGGTGAAAAGTCCTTTTTCGTTTGCGAAAATGATCTTAAATCTGGAAAGCGAAGGAGTTTTCTTTTTATCAAAACAGTGAGCAGCAGTCAGAAAGCTGTGGTCACTTAGCAGAGTTGCGGTACAGATGCCGGTCGCCATGCCAATACTATTCACAGGTTGAAATAGGACGACACCACGCGAGCCATCATCACGACGAGCCGTCACCTTGGTTCCATTGATGACGCCGGAAGAGTCATTGGCATTAAGGCTTAAAGAAGAATCCTCGGAGCCGGGACCGCAAGCAGTTAACGTCGTTGTTATCGCCAATGCCGTCGCCATCGCCAAAATTAAAAAGTCGAAATGTTTTTTCATGAAGACGTTATACAAGATTTCTTGAGGGAAGAGGTGCTTAAATCAAAGTATTTTCAGAACTTAATGAAGATCCAAACAAACAGCCGTCGAGTCACGGAGGTAAGTGCGTGGAATCTCACGGTTGAAATAGTTTGTTCATACATTAGACAGTCATGAAATTACTGCCAGCCGTAGCCCACGCGGAATAAGATCGCGCTCGCAGTGACGGTATCAGAAGGTGGGAAGTACACATACTCCACACTAAAAGGAATAAAGTTTTTGCGGTTCAGTTGATACTCACCACCAGCAGAAACCGTTAAAACCTGATTGGTCGCAATTTGGTTTTCATCCAAAGCCGTGGCCGATTTTGACATCGCAATCAAAAAGCCTCCACCTAAACCAGCCCAGGTGCGGATTTGATTTGTGGTGAAGTAGTATTTTGCAAGGGCATAACCCGAAAGGTAAGTGATATTGGCGCTACAATTTGTGGTGCCTTTGCAACCCACGTTTTTGCTGGTTTGCCCTGTCACGTTGTATTGCTCAAGCATTCCCAGACCGCGCAAAGTGATATTGCGAGTAAGAACCCACTCATAAAATCCACCAGCGCCCAACCCCGTGCCCTTAAGCTCGGGTTGTTCTGCAGGATTGATGGCAGGATTTTCTTTGATCGTGGGCTTCATGCTGTCCATACCGTACTGACCTAAAAAGCCGTAGGAGTTTTTAAGTGTTCTTAGAAAGCTCATGTCGCGAGCTTTATCAAAGGCGGAAGCTTCTTCATCCGGAGTCGTGGCGCGGCTCAAGGTTTCTTGCTGACGAGAGGTATCTGATTTCGCAGCGGCTTTGGTTTGAGCAGCCGATGTTCCTGCGCTTGAAGCTTTCGCCTGCAGAGTGTTGCCTGTCGCACCACGGCCTTTGATAACATCCGCGACGGCGCGATCATTTTTCGTTTGTTTGATACGAATGATTCCGATTTTTTTGTGAGTGGCAGAGTCGATCAAAAAGAATTCATCACCCGCATGAACTTCAGCGCCTTGCAGGTTCACCATGACTTTGCCATTTTTAACAGCCGTCACTTCCGCCGCCAGGGCAGAAAAACTGAAAATAAAGCTAAGGCAAAGCAGAGTTAAGGATTTTTTCATTCGCTGATCATCAAGTTGTTTTCAAGTTCGCGCACAAACTGCTCTTTATAAAGATCCCAAACCGCAAGACTTGAAAACTCATAAGAACACGCTTGAACATTTTTATCACCGCGCTGAATAGCTTTCACTTCCACAGTCCCAGGACGAGTGGTGCGCCAAATCTCCAAATCATTTTCCATCACCACGAGCTCATAGTTCGCACGAGGAAATTCATCATTAAACCAAGTCTCAAGTGGACCCTGATTTTTACAACCCGTCAGAGAATAAATTTCGGAAGAAGAAGAAGGGACAAAAGAAGCCCCTTTGATTTTCGAAGGAGCCGCTGCCTCAAACTGGTTACGCCCCTCGGATCTATAAACCGAACAACCTTCGAGAAACATTAAAGAAATAACAATCAAAGCTGCTGACTTCATATCTAAAAGTATAAAGTTCGGGGAGGGGAAACACAAAAAGGGCTTCGACAATCTAGGCCTTCGCCCAACCGGCGGGAGGGAGACTGCCTTGGTCGCCGTGTCCTGCCTCCTGCGCATTCCGCGACACGCCATCCGGGCTCAGCCGTGGCTCGCCTGCGGCGAGTGCGCGCCATCGTGGCGCCCACGGAGGTCGCTGCATGCGCAGGAGGCAGGCCCCAGCGCCCAAGTCAGCCTCCCTCCCGCCGGTTGAACAAGTTCAACCTCGCGAACCCTTTTTGTTTGAGAGGCGACATATCTCGTCTTCGAAATTGAATCGCAGTAGCGATTCAATTTCTCATGTCCGAGGTTCTTCTTTCGGGGAGAGAGAGGAGGAACCACGAAGTTTCGTGTTTAGGTTGTCTCTTTTTCTCCGCTCGCTCGGAAACGGGGGGAACTGCGATTTCAATGGAGACTACTTAAATAGCGACAGCCATCTTTGCTTGAGCGCTCTTCGAATCCAGGGAGATAGATCGGTTTAAATGAAGCGAATGAAAGTACAAACGTCGCGCAGGTTCAAACGGCGGAATTCATTTCTAGGATTTTAAGAAGAAATTTGCGTCGGGATTTTCCCTGTGTGGGAGAGCCCTGTGGAGCGAACCTCCGGGCCCGCAGGATGCGGTACCCAAGCCCGGCAAGGCCTGGAAGGCCGGGTGAGCGGAACAGGGCTCTCCCACACAGGGAAAAGCCCGTACCGTAAAACAACGAGTGAAATCCTAGAAAGGAATTTCGTCGTTTGAATTGAAACTAGGTTCAGGACCGAAGTCATTGAAGTTAAAGTCATCGCCGCCACCTGAATTAGATGAACGAGAAGAGCTTTCTGCGCCAGCAGCACCAAGGAATTGAACAGTGTTAGCCACGATTTCCGTAGCGTAGCGCTTTTGTCCTTGTTGGTCTTCCCATGAGCGTGTTTGAAGTTTACCTTCAACGTAAACTTGGCGACCTTTAGAAAGGTGCTTGCCGCAGATTTCTGCCAATTTGCCCCATACAGTTACACGGTGCCATTCAGTTTTTTCCTGACGTTGACCGTCTTTAACCCATGATTCGCTTGTTGCGATGTTAAGGCGAGCTACAGTGCTCCCACTTCCGATTGCTTTCACTTCTGGATCAGCACCAAGACGACCTACGATAATAACTTTATTTACTCCAGACATTGTCCCTCCAAAATATTAAACACTATGGTTTTTTGTCAGATCGGGAGCTATGTCAACAGTCGACAACTCCCTTAATTTATTTGGATTTGGAGCTGAGCAACATTTAAGCACAGCTCTGTGTCAGATTAATTGAATAAGAGATGAAGGAGGGCTTGGGCTGCGGACTACCGCGCAGCGCCAAAGCTTGGAGGCATCATAGGATTTGATGCTGAAAGTTTGAACTTATACTGGGCGCCGTCTGCCGTCGGGGACTTGAAGTTATCAATGAAAGTCAGGAACAAACCGGCCTTGTCTTGAAAGCTCTTTTTCGCGCGCAAATCGATATCAAAGTTGTAGGCGCCGATCTGTTGGCCGAAGGCACCACCGCGATTCACGATCGTAAGACCGATATCGCCCTTAACCGTCCCTTGAAGCTCGTCACCCGGCTTACCAATGGTGCCACTTTCGATGACAAGTCTTCCCGCTGCCAAACGGCCTTTAAGCTCAATAGAACTCAATTTTAATTCAGGCACTGTCAATGGACCCATGGGAGTGTTTACATTCGCCGGTGGAAGTTCAAACTGATTGATCGTCAGATTGATTTCCACATCCGGTTGCTCTTGGAAAGTTAAGTCCGCCAAAGCCGTTGTTTCTAAATTGAGCTGACCTTTTAAAAGCACCGGAAGATTTGCAAACTCACGGATGTCATTCAAAGCGACTTTCTTAGCACTCACTTCGATGCGGTGTCTTTCAACGCCGTTGTCACTGCGATTGCCTTTACCAATGGAAACATTCACGTCGCCTTTCAAAAGACCTTTTGCCGAAACGGAACCGTAAGGTTTTTGCTGAATCAGCCCTGTGATGGAGGGTGTGATGACAAGCTCTTGCGCGGAAAGAGCAGGGGTGCGGATGGATTCGATATACACGTGATCCATTTGCACGCCCGGTTGCGGAATCAAACTCATTTTCAAACGGTCAAACTGAACATAAACCGCGTTGTTCGTAACCTTTGCTACTTGAGATGAAATCAAGTCACTTAAGTCATCAAAAGGGAAAAGGACGAAAAGAAAGATGAAGGCCGAAACCACCATCACAAAGAGTTTTCCTTTGTTTTCTTTAAGCCATTTGAAAAACTTAGAGATATTTTCCATTACTCTTCCGATTCCGCTCTGGATTTTCTGTTACGATTGAAACCTTTTTTCGGAGTCTCTGGCTCAGCCTGGATCACTGGGGGAGCCGGGACTGCCAAGGCTACCAGCTTATAAACCACGTCAAAGTAACGATTGTCTTCACGGTTTGCCGTCATGACCATGTCACTCATTTTAACACTCGGTGAAATGTTGCTGAACTTATATCCGATATCCACAACCTGGCGCAGATTTAGTTTTGCGAGCTGAATCTGCAAACCACCTTCACTCAAATTTGAAGGAATCAAATTCGATCCCATTGTCGTTTGTGTGCCTTTGATTTGTTCAGGCAAAAGATTCGCGCCCTTGATCGTGGAATCAATGTTCGCACGCAGCATATCCATCGAAGGAGCAGGGGGAATCGCTGGAACTTCTGCCGCTTCACGAGAAACTTTTAAAAGCTCGCGAATCGTCATACGCTTGCCTTCAAATTCTCCCACGGCTTCGGAGGAACCCATGAAATAACCATAAGGTACAGACAGAACCATCAAAGTCACAACGGCAATACCGCCATACATCGTCAACTGCTGCATGGCCGGCGTCATGTTTTCATAACGGTCGCGCATTTGGTTGTACGTGCCACTTTCCTGGATGCGATCCCAAGTGGCGCGAAGCTCAGTCGATAACTTGTCTTTTAAATCTTCTAAATTCATCTCGTCACCTTCTGAATACCGCGGTCTACGTTAAAGCTAAAGGAGAAGGCCTGGCGTCCTGGAAGTGCTCCCAGAGTCGGCGTTTGGCTCTTAATTTGGCCATCAGCTGTGATGTTTGAGAGAGATTTTTGCAGCAGACTTAATTGTTGTGGGTTGTTTACGTAGCCTTCCAGAATCACATGAGCATCACGGATGTTGAACGTGCGCACATCCAGTGTGACGGCATTTTTCGCAGGCGCTGCATCCGTGACTTTTTTCATGATATCTAAGGCCGAGTTCATGTTCGCGACACTCGCCAAAGTTTTCAAATCAGAGGCACGTTTTTTATTGTCGCGGATGTATTTTTTGATCCCGGCTTCAGAGGCATTTCTGCCTTTTAGGTTTGCCACGTTTTTAGCCTGAGTTTTCAAAACTTCCTGAGAGCGGTCGGCAAGACTTAAAGCAAAGTCTTCGCGCAAGTACGAGTAAACGAAAAGCACCAGCAAAGCCGCCGTGGCAAGTTTCGCAGTGTGACCCCATTTTTCCCAGATAGCTTTGAATTGGTGATTCTGACGGGCAAATTCACCCCGAAGGAAATTGATCGGAGGATTGCGAGGCTTTTTGAAACCTTCAATGGCCAGACCAATCGCCACACCCAATTTCGCAGAGTTCGCTTGCGAGCGTTCAAAAGCCACATTTGGAATTGTATCTAGAATTGCCAAGCGGTTCGCCGGAATTTCCAAAGCCTGAGTCATGAAAGGGCCCAAGTTTTGAATTTGTGAAGTGCCGCCCGTTAAACCGATGTTCATGATTTCAACATTGAACTCGGATTTGATTTCTAAAATCGAAAGCTGCAGATCACGAGTCATTTCGCGAACGCATTTTGCAATCGTCTCCGAGAACGTCACTTGGTCAAAAGTAGCACCTTGTTTATTCGTCAGGATAAAGGCTTTCGTTTGAAGTTCGCGCAAAGCCTCGACGTAAGGAATTTCATATTTCTTAGCAATAGCTTCAGCGATATTTTTTCCGCCCCACAATAAAGAGCGGATGCCGATCACTGAACTGCCTTCGACAGCACAAACCAGAGTGCGGGTATGACCGATATTCAAAACCAGACGGATATGGCGTAGAGGTTTGTATTCGGTGATGTCATAGTTTTGCGGAGTGCTGATTTGAGTCGGGGGAGCTTCATTCCAACGCTCAAAAATATTGCTGAAGGCTGCGCCCTCTGTGGAAATCAAGTAAGGTTCCACGCCGATGTCTTTAGCGCGATCTACCAGATTTTGAACATGAATTTTAGGTGCTGCACAAGCCAGAACTTCTGCGCCACCGCCGACAGTACGGATAACTTTTGCATCAAAGACCGCATTATCAGACGAGAAGGGAAGATCTTCTTCAAGTTCAAAAGCCAAGCTTTTAAAAATTTTAATACGATCACTAAAGGGGAAAAATTTATTGCGAATCGCCACTCGATCCTGGCGAAGACCTAGGATAAAGCGGGTTTGCGAGTGATCATATCGAGGAAGCAGATCACGAAGATATTCGATGATCTCCAACTCAGAATCACTTTGAGGGTTGGTGCTTAGAACATGCTCAAAGAACTGAACGACTTGAAAGCCCTTCGTCGTTGATTGCATTTCGACAACTTTAATGCTGCTTGACCCGATGTCGATACCAAGTGATTTCAAAGACCGTTCCTCCATGAACGAGATAATGGTCTAAGTATATGTTGCCTTTGGACTTAAGTAAAATCTTTCCTCAGTCGAGGGACTCGACCAAGGGCTATCTTTCTGACCAATAAACTATGCGAGGAGGGCCTTTGGAGATGGGGTCGGCTTTTTGCTGTTGATTGCCACTCTGATTTCCCTGATTGCCTTGACCGATCTGTCCTTTGTTTTGATTGGCAGGATCGTTCGGGTCATTGGCGTTGGGATTTTGAGCTTTTTTGTCTTTATCCACGTAGTCTTTGATTTTTGCGACAGTCTTATTGAAATCCATCGTAATGACAGTGATCTCACTCGTTGAGCGTGCAAACTCGCCGGTGCTGCGAATGCGGAAATTGAAAACAGAATCAAACACTAAAGGAATTTCGTCGGTTTTTCCTTCAAGACGAGCGTTCTTGGATTGCACGAAATTCCAAAAGTCAGCGGCATCCTTAAACGGACCCCCTTGGTTTTGATCATCACGGCGTTTGATAATTTCCGCGACAACTTCTTCCGTCATACCCGGATCCAAGGATTTCAAAACTTCTTTGCTCGCGATATTAGGGTTGATGCCCTTCATGCCGTAAATCGTAATACGTGGCTCGATCAGCTCAAAAAGGTCATCTGTCATCTCAGGCACGAAATGAAGTTCTGAGAGAGTGCGGAAGGCGCGGTTTGGTGGGAAATAATCTGATTGCGCTTCGGAATTTAAGTTCGCGTAATTGGCGCGCTTGTCACCGCCGTTGGCAGATGTGGCTTTGTCACTCATGTAGTCAGCGATGTTGTTCACGATCTTTTCGAAATTCGTATTCGAATGTTCACGGCCCCAGGCTTCATCTTCCTTCATTTTTTGTTGGAAGATATTTAAGATCTGTTGTTTGGTGACTTTACGCAAAGTTTCGGACGGGGAGGTTAAGTCATTGATATCAATTTTGGAGCCTTCGTCTTCGATCGTCGTGATGTAACTCGCATCCATGGCAGATTCTTTGGTTAACTTTTTAAAGGCATCTTTGTCGATCGCAGTCAGTTCGTCGGGCACTGGCAAAGGCCATGCAAACGGGAACTGCCAGATCATATTGAGGAGAGGACTGTTGCTGCCAAGCTGGGCGCCAAATTTACTTTGCGCTTGCTGATAGATTTTTACGCGCAAAAGGGCGAGCTGCATTCCGGATTTTGCAGCATAATAGGCTTTGATTCGGTTAAGTCCCGCAGAGTTCACTTCGTACTCGATTCGAGTTTCAGAAACCAGTTCGGTTGCAAAGTACATGATGAACATCAAGCAGGCGGTGACTACGATCAGGGCCATACCACGTCTGTTGCGAAGGGGTTTAAGAATATTCATTATTGAAACCCTCCCGGTTGCTGCTGCTGTTGTTGGCCTTGTTGCTGTTGCCCCTGTTGTTGGGCTTGGCCAGTTGCGGAGTCATCAGGGTTGTTCGTGAAGTGAATCGGAACGATGACTTGCATTGAGTATTTGCGATCCTTGCCGCCAGCTTTTTTCGTGACGGTGACAGAAAGCTCCACCGCTTGAGGGAATTTTCCTTTGGTCGCGCCATCCCCCGCTTGATCGGTTCTCCAGTCAGTGACCCAGTCCTGTTTTCCCTTACCCATATAGCGGAATTTAAATTCAGAGACATTTTCCAGCAGAACCGTTTCGGTTCCGCCTTTCGTCACATCTAAATCCACCCAGGGGGATGATCTGCGCCAAACGCATTTTGAAGTGCCCCCATTGGGATCCAGGCTTTTGCATTCTTTTAGTTCGTAACCGACTTCGATAAAGTCTGCTTGTTGTGTATTACGAACGGTGCGGGCGTTATTCATCGTCACAAAATTCAAAGTCTCAGCATTGCCGATAAATTGAGTTTCGGGATCTTTGCGGGGAACTTCGCGATTTTGTTGCTGCTGTTGAAAAGCGCTGGGCTGTTGGCCCATGTTCGGATTTACAAAACCGGGTTGGCCCAAGCCTGGGTTGAATTGCCCTTGGTTCTGATTGCTTTTTTTAGCTAACAGTTCGGCAATCTCTTTTTCAACATCACGATAGTGATACGCAAGGTTGATGTCTTTTTGAATCAGGCGAACCGCATCGCGCAGGTGAGAGACTTCGTCGATTTGTGTCGTCACCTTGGTTTTCATTTTAATACTCTGCTGAATGGACTGGGCTACCAGGATGATCATCACGCTCAAGATCGAGATCGTGATCATCATTTCAATCAAAGTAAAACCGCGATTGAGTTTTTTCATTATTGACCGGCCCCGCCAGGAACTCCCGGCATTGGAATTTCGCGGTCATAATCGACAAAGTATTGAGTGGCAGAAAAGTTCATCGGTTTTTTGCCACCTTTATAGAAAACAGTAACTTTAACTTCTTTGATGGATTTTGAAAGATGCTGAGTCAGTGTTTTCATCAAGGTCAAAGACATCTCATCCGCTCCGCCATCACGGGCAGTGAGGGTTGCAGAGATATCAGGGACTTCAAACTCTTTGGATTCCATTTTCCACGAGTACTGCGGAAATTCAGAACCAAAATCGTCTTCTTTTTCTTCAGGAATGGAATCTAAGGATTTGCCGGTGTATTCAATTTCGATCTCGGCCATTTTGCGTTCTAGAAGGGCGGTGACTTCGGTGGCGAATTGCGCCTTGCGCACGAACATAAAGCTTCCGCCCCAGGAGTTCGCTAACAGAACTAAACCTGAAGAGAGGATGACCAGTGCCAGCACGGTCTCGATCAATGTGAAGCCTTTATTTTTCACCGCTGAATATCCTTTAACGACTGAGCTTTCTCTATGATATCAGCTTGACCCGTTAAAGGATTAAAAACAAGTGTCCAAACCAAATTATTTCCGCCGGAAATCTGCACGGCAGCGGCTTCAACAAAGCCTTCGGCGAAAAAGTGAATGTAAGCGGCTCCCGTAGTAATGGGCTCCTTAGCAGAGGATGTTTCAACTTGCGTGAAGCGGAATCCATCGGGAAGATGGGCTTCCTTTTTTAAGACCGAAGTATCTATCGCATACTTAGGCGGTGGAGCTTCATCGTCTTTGGATTTATTCTTTTGTCTTTCGCGCTCTTTTTCCGCGGCATCAGGATCAACAGGAATAGGGCCATTGGCTCTTTCGACCCAATAAGTACCGGCGTTGTCGCCATCCAGATTTAAAACCAAGCGGTAAGTGGAGTTATAGATACGTGCTTTGTTGCGCACGGTTTTAGTCAGAGACATGAATTGACGAGTTGTCGCTCTGATATTGGTCTGTTTCTTAAACAGACGAGGGGCTCCGATAACAACCAATCCAGCGATAATTGCTAGAACGATCATCACCTCAATGAGGGTGAAGCCCCTGCGATTCACGATTAGTTCAAATCTTCCAACGTGATGTCAGTGTCGTAACCAGAGCCGCCTTCGCGACCATCTTTACCCAAAGACTTCAAGTGGTATTCGCCACCGTTTACTTCGTAAACATATTCGTGATCCCAACGGTCTTTGATAACTTTGATGTATGGTTCTGGACCCCAGTTGCTGCAATTAGGATCTGCTTTAGTTAGACCTTCTAACGTTTGCGGATACTTGTTGCAATCTGTGTAGTACATTTGCAAAGCATTAGAAAGCTGACCCATGTGGATCTTCGTTTCTTTAACTTTTGCTTTGTCTGTAGCCCCTTGCATACGAGGAAGTAGAAGAGCTGAGATACCGGCGATGATAGCAAGTACGATCATGATCTCGATCAAAGTCATACCCTTGCGATTGCTAATGAACATTCGAAACTCCTTGTTAACAGTTAGAAATCATAACAGAAACCGACATCACGGTAAAGCTTCGGTTCTGACTTGGCACATTCTTTTGTCTTGTTGTCTTACAAGAATTCGGTCCTCCGTTTGGTGTTGGGGAGGAAGGCTCGCTTACCTCGGACAGTCCTCGCTCGTTTTTTCTGTTTGGTTATTTTGGTTTGGTGTGGCTCGATTTTTGTTTTTGGCTTCGAGTGTTTCAGAATGGCCTGCGGAACTCGGACGCGAGCCTTCCTCCCCAACACCAAACGGAGAAGAAGTTTTCAGACAACAAGACAAAAGAATGCGCCAATTCAGAATCGAAACAACAAGATACGCCATTTTGTTAAATTCCACTTTAACTCGTGTTCAAAGTCCGATTAGCTGAGTTGGGCAGGAGCATGAAGTTTTGCTTTAACTTTTGTGATCAGCCCTGCGAACGAAAAAAGGGACCTGGCGGTCCCTGTATTTCCTAATTTCAAATTTCCAATTTCTAATTTCCGTTAGGCGCTTTGCGCCTAACCTGCCATGTTGGTCATTTCGAACATTGGGATCATGACGGCGAATACGATCATGGCGATGGCCATACCCATCAGAACTGTAACGACCGGGCCCATTAGGGAGGTCATGGATTCTAGTTTGTTTTTTACTTGGAAGTCGAAGGCGTCGGAGACTTGCATGAGCATGTTTTCTAGGTCGCCGGTTTTTTCACCGATGTTGACCATGTGGATGACGATCGGGGGGAATTGACCGGATTTTTTTAAAGGGCCTGCGATGGATTCACCTTCTGCGATATTGCTGCGGGCTTCATCGATGGCGATGGCTAGTACGTGGTTGTCGACGACGTTTTTAACGATGTCTAAGGCTGTTAGCATGGGAACGCCGCCCGTTAATAGTGTCGCTAGAGTTCTGGTGAAGCGGGAGACTGCGACCATTCTTACTGCGGGGCCTGCAATCGGAAGTTTCAAAGAGATCGCGTCCCATTGATTTCTTCCGGAGGGCGTGGATTTCCAGTTTCTAAACATCACGATAGCGACGGCGATGATACCGAAGATGATGTACCAATAGTTCACCATGAATTGCGAGGAGTTGATCAAAGCGATCGTGTACCACGGAAGCACCAGGTTTGGTGTGGACTCGAAGACCGTTACCATTTTTGGGATCAGGAAAATGAAAAGAAACGAAAGGAGCGCTGTTGTTACTACCAACATGATAACCGGGTAGGTCATGGCGCTGGAAACTTTGGCGCGAAGTTCGGCTTGAGCTTCGGTGAACTCTGCCAAACGCATCAGGATTACATCCAATGAACCTGACATTTCACCGGCTTCAACCATGGAAACGTAGATTTTGGTAAAAATCGTGGGATATTTTTGCAAGGCTTTTGCGAAGGGCAAACCTTCGTTCACCATGTTCTTACAGTCTGCAATCGCCTCTGACAAAGTTGGATTTTCAACTTGTTCCGCGATGGCGGCCAAGGCATCAACCAATGGGATATTGGCTTTTACTAACGTTGCTAACTGACGAGTCATCAAAGATAAGTCTTTTACGCCGACAGCTTTTGTGGCTTTAGGCCCTTTGGATTTCCTTGTGTCGATTTTCTTTTTGTCGCGAATATCGACAACGTAAACGTTATCCTTTTTTAGGCGAGCACGGGCCGCGCGCAGATTTTCTGCGTCGATGATACCCTTGGTGTTTTTTCCGTCACGGGTAAGGCCCTTGTACTCAAAAATTGGCATATTATAGATCCAGTTGCGTATTCGTAGTTAGCTGTTCAATTGTAGTCACACCAGCTAGTACTTTGGCAATACCATGGTCACGGAAAGTTTTCATTCCGTTAGCCAAGGCTTGTTTCTTGAGCGTTGCGCCGTCTTTTCGCTGCATGATCAAAGAACGAATATCATCCGTCACAACCATCAGCTCACTGATAGTCGTACGACCTGAATATCCTTTTTGCCCACACTCTGAGCAACCCATGGCTTTACAGATATGGCTATTGCGAGCGACTTCGCGAGTAACACCCAAGAGCGACAATTCAAAATCAGAAGGTTCGTGCGGGGCTTTGCAATGAGGGCAAAGAACACGCACCAGACGTTGAGCGACAACACCCATAACGGATGTGGCGATCAAGAACGGCTCCACCCCGAAGTCAATCAAACGGGGGAAGGCACCGGCAGAGTCATTCGTATGCAGAGTAGATAAAACCAAGTGACCCGTAAGGGAGGCTTGAATCGCAAGTTCTGCTGTTTCCAAGTCACGAATCTCACCGACCATGATGATGTCGGGGTCTTGACGAAGGAAAGATCTTAAGCCGGCTGCGAAGGTTAAACCAATTTTTGCGTTGGTTTGGACCTGACCGATACCGTGGATACGTTGCTCCACCGGATCTTCTACTGTCAGGATATTCACATCGGGTTTATTTAGTTTTGTTAAAGCGCCATACAGAGTCGTGGATTTACCAGAACCCGTTGGACCCGTCACCAGCATGATACCGTCGTTACGTGACAACAAATCATCCAAGCGATCCAAGTTTTCTCTCGAGAAACCCAATTGCTCAAGCTCCAAGATCACTGTCGATCTGTCTTGAATACGCATAACCAAACGCTCACCGTGGGCTGTCGGAACAGTGGAGAGACGGATATCGATGTCTTTACCGCCGACTTTCAACGGAATACGACCGTCTTGAGGAAGACGTTTTTCTGCGATATTTAAGTTCGCCATAACTTTGATACGGGAAGTGACAGCGTTTTGTAGTTTTTTAGGTGGTTTAAAGACGTCCATTAAAACACCGTCTGTACGGAAGCGCACGACCATGTCTTTTTCATAGGGCTCAATATGGATATCCGAAGCTTTTTCTTTCACCGCGCGGAATAAAAGACTGTTCACCATTTTGATTACCGGTGCATCGTCTTCGCCAGCCTCCAAAAGATCCACGATCGGATCATCCAGATCGTAATCTTCTTCGTCGATTTCGTCTAAGCCTGAAAGATTCGCTGTCGATTTCTCGTAAACTTTATTGATCGCATCTTGAATGCGGATCACTGTCGTGACCAAAGGGCGAACTTTTTTACCGAACAAAACTTTCAAGTCGTCCAGCGCTCTTAAGTTCACCGGATTGCTGGTCAAAGCGATCAGCTGATCGGGTTCATCCTTGTAGGGGAGGACTTGATGTTGTTTTGCGTAGTTGATCGGAATATCACGGATCAAGTCAGCATTGATGTCTGCAACCGGGATATCGCGGATAAAATCCAATCCCAACTCTTTACAAAGATCACTGACGACTTCATCCGCTGTGGAGAATTCTTTTTGGTTCAAAGCTTCGCCGACTGTGACGGGTCTCACCACAGAGGGGTTTGCAAGCACAGAACGCAATTGATCCTGTGATAACGAAGTTGCTTTTGAAAGAATTGTCAGAACATCCACAGTGGCCATTAAAGTTCCTTCTTAGTATCGAAAAGGCAGTTCCGGTTTTAAGGGAACTGCCGCAAAAAACTACTCTTGAACGTCTTCAGATGGAGCGGCGGCTCCCTGAGCTTTTCTGTAAATTGGATCTATCTTAGCACCATATGGGTCTTTTCCGCCCTGGCCTTTGATATATTCAATACGTTCTTCAAGACGTTTCGAGACAACCTCATTTACGTCGCCTGAATTGCGAATAATTTTGGGAGTCAGGAATGAAACCATGTTCGTTTTTGTCTTGTTTAAGCTGCGAGATTTAAACAACCAGCCCAAGATAGGGATGTCGCCCAATAGAGGAACCTTCACAACTGTTTCAACATCGTCTTCCTTGATCAAACCACCCAGGATCGCGGTGTCTCCGTTTTTCACGTTGATCATGGTGTTGATCGAACGTTTTGCTAGCGGTTGAGTGTTGTTCTGGAAGTCTTTCGGAGCTTGTACAGAAGAAAGCTGTGTCACACTTTGCTTGATTTCCATACGGATTGAGTTTGAAGACGGGCTGATGAATGGTTTGATGTGAAGTTTGATCGTCGCATCTTCCATTGTTGGCGTCGTCGTCACAGTACCGCTCGTACCGGAAACGTTTTGCTGCATGCTGGTTACAACTTTATCACCCACTTCGATCTCAGCTTCATTGTTATCCAAAGCGATGATCGTCGGAGTGGAAAGGATGTTGGCTTTTTTCGTTTGTTTCAAGAAGTTGATGAAACCCACAAGGCTTGGGATCGTGATTTCAGAGCCGCCCGGAGGAGTGACTTTGATCATTTTGCCAGAGCCGAAACCCAGGATCGCACCCGTACCGCCGACAGGATTTAACATCTCTTGAAGATTGATACCACCGTTGAAACCCACTTTACCATAACCGTTTTCACCGTATTGGTAGTAGCCGACGCCCCAAGAATCAAGATCCGAAGCACTCATCTCCATGATGATCGCTTCAACGTAAACTTGATCGCGGGCAATATCGATTTTATTTAGAATATTCATCACGACTTCATAGTCTTGTTTGCTCGCTGTGATAACCAAGCTGTTGGTCGCTTTGTCGGCTGTGATTTTCACGTCACCGCCAAAGATCTCCTGCGGAGCCTGCATTTGGCCGCCGATAGGTGTTAGCAAGCTTGGGCCTGTACTTGGTTTTGGAGCCGCATCTTTGGTTACGCCAGACAATGTTTGCGCGATTTTTTCGGCATCACCATTTTTAACGTAATAAACATAAACTCCACCGGAATCTTCCGCGCGGATTTTGAAGTCCAACTGGGAGATCAGTTTTTTAATACGAACGATACCAGATTTATTCCCCACCACGATGATGGAGTTTGTTCTGTCATCCGGGATCGCCATAAAGAAACTTGCGCCCTGTTGAGCAGAAGTCCCAGAAGAACGAGAGAATCTTGGAACGCCGGCGGTAAATGTCCCTGGAGCGGATCCAGAGGATTTGCTGCCTTTGTTGACGATTTTATCCACCAGGTCTGCCAAGTCTTTAGCTTTCGCGAACTTAATAGGGATAACTTCAAGTTGTTCTTCAAATCCAGGCACGTCCAACTGGTTGATGATTCTCATCACGCGGTCAATATTAGATCCGTAGTCAGAGATAATGATAGAGTTCGTTGGTTCGTAAATGTTCATCTCACCATCTTTGGAAGGCAAGATACGTAGATCACGATTCACTTGCGCAGCGGAGATGTGTTTCAAGTGAATGATACGAGTGATCATTTGATCCGTGTTCGGGTAGTAGGCACCGGAATACACTTCAATATTGTCACGTTGGGCATTTCTTGCGGATTTCACTTTCAAGAAGCCGCCTGACGGAACAACCGTGAAGCCATTGATTGCCAGGGCAGACAAGAACGCGTTGTACGCTTCTGCCACGGTGATTTTCGAAGGAGCGCTGATCGTGATTTTACCACGAACGCCGGGATCGACGATAAAGTTCTTACCAGTCAACTCGCCCATGGCTTTTACCAGCTCAGAGATTTCCACGTTCGGATAATCGAACGACTCGATTGTCTGAGGGAAGTTTGCGCTGTTGATGTCTTCAGTTGGGGCTTTGGCGAATTTTTGTTTTTGGTTCTTATTCAGAACCTGACCTTCATCGCCAGAGGATTGTGAGCCACCACGAGTGCCGCCAGCTGCCGCTGGTGCCTCCGGAGTTGCAAAGCCGCTGTTGTCCGAATTACCAAAATCCGGCGGTGGCGGTGGTGGAGGGAAATTTTCAAATTGAGCATGCGCAGTGGTTCCTACCAACTGAGATGCAGTCATCAATGAAGCAATTCCTATGCTGACGGGCTTGATGGGTTTTTTCATCTCTCTCCTCCTGAGGGAGTTTATTGAATATTATAAGTCATGTTTTCAGTTTTACCGTTGCGCTCAACTTGAAGAACAACTTTCGGGTTGTTTTTCAAAGTTTGGTACAACTCCATCGCCTTGGCAGGGCTGTCGACAGGATTTCCGTCGACGGATTTAATAACATCCATTCTTTGGATGCCAAGCTGTTCGTAAATACTGCCAGGTTGCATATCTAAAATACGGAAGCCATTGATGTTGCCGGTGCCGGGTTCACGATTTGGAACCGCTCGGGCTTGCATCAGGATGCTGGAAAGATCGTTCGTGTACTTCAACAGGTCAGAGCGTTTGATGGCGAACGTGTTGTCGCCCGTTTTTTTAACTTCTTGTCCTGTCGTTGTCGTCGTTGAAGGTTTGCTTGCAGCAAAACTAACTTTCGAACCTTCTTTTTTGATTTCGATGAATTCCAGACGGTTGGTATTCAAGTTTCTAAAAACCACTTTTTGTCTTTCGATGCGAACGACATTGGCCATGCCTTCGATTTCTTTTCCTGGAGAGTAAGAGATCACCTGGTTTTTGCCGCGGATTTCAATCGAAGCGATGGATTTCTCAGGAATAGAATGCACCAGTGTACCGATCAGATTCAGAGGTAGCTGAGACGGAACCGGATCGGCTTCTTTTTCTTCAACGCCTTTGTTTTTATCAACAAGTTGATCGGGGATGATGCCGTTCGAAGCAAAAATATTTCTGGAAGCGATGTTGTTGTAGTAACCCGGATTCACGCTTGTCGTCATAGGTGGAGCTTTCGGGTGAGCGGGTGGTGCAGATTGCGGAAGCATGCGATCGCGATATGAAAGAATTGCCAAGTCAGCAAGGCAGTAACCGATAAAGATGAATAATATATACGCATACCATTTTTCGAATGGTGGACGTTGATTTTTCTGGTTACGTGAAATCACAGTTGCAAATCCTTTGTTTTTTCCAGCACCTAGTCCTTGGGCCTCAGACTATCGTACCAAAAAGGTGGGGGAGCTGCATCAAAAAATACATGCTGGACCATGGTCCTAACGCTCTGATTTTCATTTTAAAAACGGAAAGATAAGCCATGATAGAGTTATGAGAATTCTCTACTTCACGGATGGAGCAGGAATTGATCTATTAGGGATTCGTGAATCAGTTTTGCGTATTCCCGAAGTGCTTACCTCGCTACGTCGCGGCCAGGAGCAGGCCCGCTATGTAGACTTGATGCAGGTAATGTCACTGTCTGACGGGGAATTTCGTCAGATACCGAGTGTGTTACGCACTCTTTTGATCAACCTTGTGCAAAGAGGCTTACACCAACGCTGGGTCAATCGTGATCAGCGTGCGGATTTGATTCTGAGAAGAATCAATCATCGTTCTTTAGATGAACTAAAGAACGTCGTGCACAATTTTATCAACGCCAAAGTGGCGGGCGCTTCCGTCGCTACCAAAGATCTTCATTTATTGCATTTCATGGACAAGGTCGAAATCACGGTGATCGGACCGGGTTACGACGAAGTGGAGTTCTGGCTGCGTAAACAAGTGGCGACTCGCAAAGACATCGAAGTGCAAATCAAAGACGTTATCGCAGCTGATCCAAACCTTGAATGGTTCTGGCCTCAGGTGAAAGATAGCTTTATTGAATTCCAGCAAGCAGTAATCTAGCTTTTTACTCCTCCGGTTTCTGATTGGGTAAATCATAAGTGAAGTACGCCTTTAGGGATTGCGAATTATCTAAAGGTGCGTAAATCTCATCGGACAAAAAGTTTGATGTTTGTGAAATCACTTCGCTGACGGAGCCTCAATTATGAAAATTCTTAGTTTGTGCGGCAGCATTCGTGATGGATCTTCCAGTGAACTTTTGTTACGGGCGTTTCGCTCCGTATTGCCTTCTGGTACTGAATGGTCCCCAGTTGATCTAAAATCCCTACCGTATTTTGATCCTTCTTGTCAGTTCTCGAATGTGCCTGCCCTGGTTACCGAAATCCGCCGCGAAGCATTCTTAGCAGATTACATAGTCATCGCCACACCCGAATACGCCCATGGAATTCCAGGAATTCTAAAAAACGCCTTAGAGTGGCTCATCTGCGAAGAAACGATGAAAAAGAAAGTCGTTTTATTCATAGTTTCCCCAAGTGGCGGCGAATACGTTTTGCAATATCTAACCGAAACTTTGCGCACCATGGACTTGCTACCATCCGACGAGTTAACCATGGTCATCAACAACGCCCGAAACCAATTATCAGCGGACGGCACTGTTGATCCGGATTTGAAAAACTCCCTTATCGAATTATCCAAACGTCTACTTTGATCATCGCCGTTTTGTCCGACGTAGCGCGGGGAGGGGGCTTTTTAGATGAACGAATTCCTTTAAGGTCGATATTCTCAGATGAATTATGAATTCAACATAAACGCTTCATTCAGCTTTACTTCAACCTTTTTAACCCCATTCGATTTGCTTCAGCCAAGTTATGTGTGCGGCATAGTACTCTAAGATTGTGACTACCATCACCACCGCCCAATGCAACCGGTTGAATATGATCAAATTGAAGTTGGAACTTGGAACCGCATTTAACTCCAGATGTTGGATGTTTATATTCGCAACAATATCCGGCCGAAATTAAAAGTGTACGTTTCGACGTAACCTTAATATGCCCACGTTTTCGCGCTACCAAGAAGCTTTGCGTTGTATTTGTGCTTTTTGTCTTAATTGCGTGGATTTTCTCATTCTTGATCTCTTTATCGTTCTTATGCTCATCGTTGTTTACATTTTTATACAATGAATCAGCATAGGTTTCTTTCATAGAATTTTTATCTGATGCAATTAGCTTGGCTCCTTTGGTTGTAATATTCTTTTTAATTTCGAGCCCTTTATTCTTTCCCACGGAAATGTCTTTACCAAGAATCTTTTGAATCTGTTTCTCCGCAAGCATAGTCAAAAGTTCTGCCCAGCTTCTATCTGGCAAAATATGTGACATCAAATCACGTGCGGTTTCCAATGTTTTCAATTGTTCTGTTGTTAATGTGATCTCAAGACGAACTGAATCGTCACGTTGAGGTGTCAGGGTTTCAATAGTTGCAGTTGGAAGGTTAAACTCGTCCGCCAAAGTTTTCTTGGTTTCGAATGAAGATTTGTGTTCAATTTTCTCCAGAATCTGCGGAACGATGCCTGAGGCAGAAATCTCATCAATCCCGGTTCTTTTCACTCCCTGACGAAGCGCCGATTGAACTTGCGTCAATTGAGTCAAAGTCAAACGACCATCTTCAAGGCGTTCAGCAATTTCAGGAGATTTCTTCAAGAGGCGAGCTGCACTCAATCTACGATAAGCAGCATCTTCGCTATATTTCAAATGCGATGTCATATATCGAAACATCGAATCAAACCCAAGCTCCGCATATAGGCCGCGAGTTTCCATTTCATTGATGTGACATAAAATAACATGCGTAAGCTTACGTTCACTTTGCGCCAACTTCTCAAGTCGTCCAATTAATTCAGAATTAGGAATGCCATTCAAATTCATACCAATCTCCTTGTTGAGACTGTTATAGCACGGGTTCTAAATCTCGATTTTCGCCACAATTTGAATTGGAGATACCCTTTGCGGAAGGAGAATGCTTCCACTCTAAAACGCTTTGAAACCCCCAGCGTAAAGAGATTGAAAAGCAAACACGCTCGATCGTGAAGCAACAATTATCTTTCGGCATACACTGTTTTAAGAGTTCAAAAAACGTGGCAAGATTATTTTTCTTAGATTTATGCAACTGAAACACCGCTTCTTGGTAGCGCGACAGAAGACGCTGGGGCGGGACTAACACCAGAAGTTCAAAGTGATTAATACGGCCGTTGAAATCGCAAAATGGACTTGGTGGTAAAAAGAAATGAATTCGAAAGAATTTACTTTTGGCACAGCTTCTTGAGCTGCAAGGTTCAGCAAAAGCATTCAAGGGAAACTAAGGATAATGGCTGAAGTCCTTATACATCCCATAAAAATTAATGAGCTGACTAATAACCAAGAATCAGAAATTATTAAACAAGGAGCCAACATGAGAATTTCGCCAGAATCGTTCAGAACTAAAACCGGTAAAATCATCACTCTTCGTTCGCCTGAAGTTCAAGATGCGAAGGCGTTAAGAACGATGATGATCGAGGTCGCCGAAATGGCTCCTTACATTATGAGTACCGCGGAAGATTTCAGATCAAAACCTGATGATGCTGAACAGAAATGGATCGAAAAGTATGAACGGTCTAGCCGTGACATGATCATATTAGCGATTCACGAAGGAAATATTGTCGGTAATTTGGACTTCAGCGCTTTCGTAAAATTCAAAAACTTCCATCGCGGACACTTGGGTATGTCAGTCGCGCCGAATATGAGGGGCGAAGGCATAGGGGAGTTGTTGCTTCGAAAGCTGTTCGCCGAAGCAGCCAATATTGAAGGTCTTACCCAAATCGAATTAAGCGTGATGCATCCAAACGTCGCAGCTCTTAAATTATATAAGAAGGTTGGCTTCAAAGAGTGCGGTCGCACTCCCAATGCTTTCAAAATGCAGGACGGTTCTTTCGCCGATCAAATCGGGATGTATGCGACTCTCTAATATTTGTCTGATCAGTAAGTGGTAAACGAATTCTGAACAACCGTGTGGCTGAGCCGCATTTGCTGACCTCGTGATCAAAGGCTAGTGCCCATGTCCTGAGTCTTTGCGCGGATGCGACTCCATTTATAACTCCATCAGCATTTCACATCGACTCCCGCGAAATTCCGCGTAACCAAGGAACATTGCGTTGAATTGTCAGGATTGTGTTAGGGGTATTGACCAAACTTTGTCAGAGTCGATAGCCTCGACAGCATTTCAAGGAAAAAGTAAATGCTGATGGATAGACTCAAAAGAGTAAATTTCTCGTCGCGTTTCCGACTGAAGAAGTGGGAATCGGGGGACTCATACCCGTGCTGCCACCAAAATCTGGGCCGTACTCCCTTCGTGTCACCAAAAATCCAAAAATCAAATTCAAATATCTGTATCAATAAAGGCGTCCGTATAGGCGCCTTTTTTATTTTTAAAGTGGCATCATTGACGATGCCACAGCTTTAGGAGCAATCGATGTGTGGAGTTGTCGGGCTGATTGGAGAGGATAAAGCAGGGGAAAAGTTGTTCCCCGCATTGTTCGCTCTTCAGCACCGTGGGCAAGATGCCGCGGGTATTTTAAGTTTCGATTTCTCCCGAGGAGAGTTTTACCTCGAAAAAGATCTGGGTCTCGTGTCGCAGGTTTTTCCGATGGATAAACTTGAAAAGATCAAAGGCAGCATGGCCTTGGGGCACACCCGCTATTCGACAATTGGTACGGTCGACAAAGCCGATCTGCAACCCCTGATCGTCAGTTACCCGAACGGCATCGGCATGGCCCATAACGGGAACGTGACTAATTATAATGAGATCGTTGAGTACGTGCGCAAACGTCGCAGTCGATGGACCTTCACGCGCAATGATCTGGAATTGCTCCTTCATATGATGTCGATCGGCGTTTCCGATCAACTTGAAGCTGGCAAAACACTCTCTGCCGAAGTCATGGCTAAAGCTGCGCAGCAAGTCGTCGAAAAAGTCCAAGGTGCCTACAGCGTCGTCGGCATGATGGCCGATGAAGGCATGTTTGCCTTTAACGACACCCAAGGAATTCGTCCTTTGTTAATTGGACGAAAACTGGATCAAAATAATAAATACAGCTACTGTTTTGCCTCTGAAAAACAGGTGTTTTTCGCTCTGGGCTTCGAGTACTTCCGTGATCTGAAGCCCGGAGAATTTGTTTTCGTCGACAAAGATCAAAACTTTCATTCCTTCCCACTGTCTGAAAAACAAGCCAGACCGTGTATGTTTGAATGGATTTATTTTGCGGGAGCAGAAACAGAATGGCACGGCAGACCCGTGTATGATGTTCGCTTGCGCTTAGGTGAGGTCCTGGCCAACGAAACCAAACGCAAAATGCAGGAGCAAGGTATTCAAATAGATGTCGTAGCGCCTGTGCCTGACACCGCCAGAGCCGCTGCTCTAAGACTCGCCGAAGTTTTAAAAACTCCGTACCGAGAAGTTTTAATTAAAAATCGCTACGTGCAAAGAAGCTTTATCGTCAACGAACCCGCAGTTCGCAAAGCCATGGTGAACCTAAAACTATTGCCAGTGGAAAGCGAAATTCGCGGAAAAAATATTTTACTAGTGGATGACAGCATCGTGCGCGGAACCACTTCCGCTCGCATTATTCAGCTATTAAGAGAATCGGGCGCGAACAAAGTATATCTTGCCAGCACGTGCCCTCCGATTCGCAATCCGTGTTTTTACGGTATCGATTTTCCAGAGGGCGAAGCCCTCGTCGCTCATCAACGCAGCGAAGACCAAGTGGCCGAACTTTTGGGAGTGGATGGATTGATCTACCTTCCACTTTCAGAATTAAAGTCCGCCATCGGCATTCCAAGCATGTGCAGTGCGTGCCTGGATGGCGATTATCCCGTTTCAGTTTCTAAAGCAGATTTCATCAACACTCGCAGCCACAATATCGGTGGCGGTGGCAAAAATGAGGTGAACCCATGAGAATTCAAGTTCTTTTCGGCAGTCAAAGTGACGAGCGTGTCTACGCTCCTTTATGTCAATCCCTGGAAAACGTCGGCAACGTAAAAATGGAAGTGGCATCAGCCCACCGCCATCCTGAGCGTGTGCGTGAAGTGGTTACAACGTGTGAAGCGAACGCCTTCGTGGCGGGAGCAGGCCTTGCAGCGCATCTTCCGGGAGTGGTTGCCTCCCTCACGAAAAAACCCGTTTTCGGTGTGGCGATCAACGGTGCATTCGGTGGTATGGATGCCTTCTTGTCTATCGCACAAATGCCAAAAGATATTCCCGTGGCAGCTGTCATGGAAAACCAAATCGAAATTCTTCCGGAGATCCTAAAAAAAGCAAAGGCCTTTAACCAGGGTAAAATCGAGATCTCCTGGAATCCCTATCGCAGTGAAGTCCCGGTACTTGCAAAAACTTTGCAGGACCTTCGTGAAAAAGCCGGCGTGGAAATCACCTGGGTTGATCCCAACAGCCCAGAATGTCAGGGCGAGATCGTCATGGTCGGCGAAAAACCCCAAGGTAAAAACGTTTGCATGTACATCTGTGAAAAAGAAGAACTAAAAAATACGGATCTTGCGAACGAATTCTTCGCGGTCGCGAAAACCGGGGGAGCTTGGGTGGGTGTGAACAACATCACAAACTTCCTACTTCAAATTAAGAAAATGAAAGAGGCTTTGGCATGAACCTACTTTACCGTGGCTCTGTAAAAGACATCTATAAAACAAATGAAGGCTTGCTCTTTAAATACAGCAATCGCTATTCGGTTTTTGACTGGGGTGAAATGCCCAATGAAATTCCTCAAAAGGGCGAAGCCTTGGCAGCAATGGCGGGAATGTTCTTTGATCATTTAAAAGACAAAGGCATCGAGTCGCATTACATGAAACCTCACAGTGCGGATTCCATCGTGGTCAACGAAGTTGCTGTTCATCGTCCCGCTTGGGAAAATGGCGTGTACGACTATACGGTTTACGCTGATAAGCCGACAAACTGTCTGGTTCCTCTGGAAGTTATTTTCCGTATTCTTTTGGGTAAGGGGAATTCTTTAGAGGGTCGTCTTAAGAAAAATCCAGCCTACATGGCAGAGCTGGGGCTTACGGAAATTCCTGATTCTTCAAAAACCTTTATGCCGCCGATCGTGGAGTTTTCGACGAAGCTTGAAACCACAGATCGTTATATGACAAATCAAGAGATCCAGGACCTGAACGTGATCGATGCGAATGAGCTCGCTCAGGTCCGCCAAATGACGGAAGAAGTGGCGAAGCACCTGCAAACACTTTTTGCTTCTTTCGGCGTGAAGTTGTGGGACGGAAAATTCGAGTATGCTTTCGGTGGGCGCGGTGAAAATGGACGTAAGCTGTTCATGGTGGACTCTATCGGACCGGATGAACTTCGTTTGACTTATGAAAATGCACCGCTCTCAAAAGAATTTCTGCGCCAAATTTATGCGCCGACTTCCTGGTATCAAGCCGTAGGCAAAGCCAAAGATATCGCCAAAGAACGCGGGACGAATAACTGGAAAGAGATCTGCGCGAATGAACTTAAAGAAGTGCCTCAAGTTTTAAGTGCAGAGCAAGTTAAAGTCGCGACGATGCTTTACACCTCTCTCGCAAATGAAATGGCTTGGGCACTAGGTAAAACCGCACCATTTGAAAAGGAAGCAAGTCTTAAAAACTGGAGACAGCAATGCGCGTCCTGGTTATAGGGAAGGGCGGTCGTGAACACGCGATTGCACAGAAAATTTCTGAATCCAAAATGCTTGAGTCCCTATGGATCGCTCCGGGCAATCCGGGGATGAGTAAAGCGGGTTTGAAATGTGCGAGCGTAGAAAAAACGCCAGATATTTTGGCGTTTTGTAAAATCAATCGCGTGGACCTGGTAATCCTAGGACCGGAAGCCGCCATTTTGTCAGATCTGAAGGAAGTCCTTGAGCAAAACGACATCGCTTGTTTGGCTCCCTCTCGTGAAGCGGGTCATTTAGAAGCCTCGAAATATTTCTGTAAAGAGATCCTACAAGACGCTGGACTTTTAACGGCGGCTTTTAAATTGGCAAATTCTGTCAGTGAAGCGGAATCATTTATTGCCCAGCATGATTTTAAGAATCCTATCGTCGTAAAAGCTGATGGATTGGCTCAAGGAAAAGGCGTGGTCGTCTGTGAGAACGCCGCCTCAGCCAAGGCCGCAATCAATGATTTGTCGAAAGCTTATGGATTCCCGATTCTCGTTGAGGAATGTCTGATGGGTCGAGAGCTTTCCGCTTTCGCTTTGTGCGATGGTGAAGATTTTGTGGTCTTGGGTACAGCCTGTGATTACAAACGAATCACTTCAGATCCGTTCAGTGCCAACACCGGTGGTATGGGTGCTTTCAGTCCTTGTGACTTTATTTCTAAGGAAGACGACGCTGCCATCGATAATATCTTTAAAAAATCTCTGAAGTCTTTAAAGCAAAAAGGAAAGCCGTTTGTTGGATTCCTTTTCGCGGGTTTGATGAAAACAGATAAAGGACTTTATGTCCTGGAGTTCAATGTGCGTCTGGGGGATCCAGAAACTCAAGCTTTGCTTCCAAGAATTAAAAGCGATTTTTTGGATCTGTCAGTCAAAGCCGTACAAGGTCGTCTGCAAAAGCAAAAAACTGAATTCCATGATTTCCGCTCCGTCCATGTGGTGGCAGTCAGTGCCGGTTATCCAGGTAATGCAATGGATTTGGGACATACGATCGAAGTCCCGGCAAAAACCGCAGATGGCACTCGTATTTACTTCGCCGGAGTTTCTGCAAAGAATGAATCGCTCGTAAATACAGGTGGCAGAGTTTTAGGAGTGACAGCGCTTGCTAAAACTCGCGATGAAGCTCGCACGTTGGCTTATCAGGAAATGCGCAAGGTGCAATTCCAAGGCTTGTATTTCCGCGAGGACATTGCCCAATGATGAAATCTGTTCGTGTTGCAATTTTCGCCTCAGGGACGGGATCAAATGCTGAGGCATTGATTAAAAAAATGCAGTCATTGGGTGGTGCTGTTGAGTTTGTCCTGACCGATAAACCAGCGGCGGGCGTTTTGGCCAAAGCTCATGCTTTAAACACGAAAACTTACGTTGTCGAGAAAACACAGGACCGGACTCATCACGAACAAGAAGTTTTGAAAATTTTAGTTCAACATCAAATCGATTGGGTTTTACTCGCAGGCTACATGCGTTTGCTGTCAGCCGATTTTCTTCAATTTTTGGCAGACCGTCATAATGGCCATTCTCAGGTGGTCAACATTCACCCAAGTCTTTTGCCTGTCTATCCGGGCAAAGATTCATTAGAGAGAGCCTTTGCTGACAAAGTCCCACAAAGTGGTGTGACCTTGCATCTGGTTGACGAAGGCATGGACACCGGGATGATTTTGAAACAGGTGGCTTTGCCACTGAAAGGCCTTAATGCCTTTAATGATTTCAAAGCCAGCATCCATCGCCTGGAACATCAAATTTACACTGAATTTTTAGAACAAATTGTGACAGGGCATATCGCCACTCACTCTTTCAAGGAAACTATAGAATGCTAAAGCAACGAGTTGCCATTCGCAGTCGCATCGAAAATTCTCAGGAAGAACATCTTAAAAAGTTGTTCAATCCTTTAACTCCCACGCAAGATCTGAAACTTTCCAGAGTGTTTTGGTTGTTAGAGAAAATACCGGGTGCCTTTGCCCAGTGGGACCTTAAGAAAGATCTGCATAAGGTTTTTTGTGATGCGATCACCGAAGACATGGACTTTGGTTTTCCCGACTACCATGATGACAAAATTTATGTCGAAGTCCGTTATTTAGCGGGTGTGACGGATAACTGGGCTCGTTCGGCAACCGAGGCCCTTTCGTTGGTTTCTGGCGGAGCTACCAAATCCTGGCAAGACTTTGATTTCGAAGTTCACAGTGGCTGGCAAATTGAAATGGGCGAGGACCTTTCACAATCTCAAGTTGAAAAAGTCCTGTTTCAAACTCTCGCAAATCCCTTGCTTCAAAAAGTTCAGGTCAAGCGCGGTGGAGAGCTGAAAGGTGCCAATTCCTTTGCGGATTTCCATGAATACTGGAAAGTTGAAACGGAACATAAGCCTGAATTAAAACTTTTCCCCCTGACCGCCGATGTTCTTGAAACTTTGAATCAAGAACGCGGCCTTGCCTTATCCTCTGTCGAAATTCAAACGATCATTGCGCATTTCTCCTCTCCAGAACAAATGAAAGTTCGCGCTCCTTTAGGTTGGGCCGGTTTTGTGACGGAAGTGGAAGTCGAGTGTCTGGCGCAGACCTGGAGTGAGCATTGTAAGCATAAAATCTTTGCTGCCAATGTGGAATATTCCGAAGCCGAAGTGAAAGGCGTTCCTCTGTTGGGGACGCAGAAAATTAAAAGTCTTTATAAATCCTATATTCAAGCAGCAACGAACAAACTGCAAGACTGCGGATACCTGGTTTCTGTTTTTAAAGACAACGCGGGAATTGTTGATTTTGATAAAAACGTGAATGTTTGTGTTAAAGTCGAAACTCACAACAGCCCCTCAGCCTTGGATCCTTTTGGTGGTGCAATAACCGGCATTTTAGGAGTGAATCGCGATATCCTTGGTTGTGGCGTGGGTGCAAAGCCTATTGCGAATATGGATGTGTTCTGCCTTTCAAAAGCCGATTTATTTCCCAAAGCTGATGATCCGAAACGTCCTGAACTGTTGAAGGATCCGGGTATTATCTTCCGAGGTGTTCATCAAGGAGTGGAAGAGGGCGGTAATCAAAGTGGTATTCCCACTGTGAATGGTGCGTTTTGTTTTGCCAGTGAATTTGCTGCCAAGCCTTTGATCTTTGTCGGATCCCTGGGAGTCATGCCTAAAAAAGTTCACGGTAAAAACAGTGAACTTAAAGAAATCCGTCCTGGCGATTTAATAGTCGTGGCTGGTGGTCGCTTGGGTAAAGACGGCGTGCATGGCGCGACTTTCAGTTCTTTGGAACTTAATGATAAGGTCGCATCAAACGTTGTGCAAATCGGTGACAGCATCACGCAAAAACGTCTTTTAGATTTCACCATCATCGCTCGCGATAAAAACCTTATTCAAGCAATCACGGATAACGGCGCCGGGGGAGTAAGTTCTTCCATTGGTGAAATGGCGACCTTATCTGGTGGTGCTCGAATGGATTTGTCAAAGCATCCCGTGAAGTATCATGGTTTGGAATTCTGGGAGATGTTAGTCAGTGAATCCCAGGAACGCATGTCTTTCGCAGTGGCTCCTGAGAATCTGCACGCCTTTTTGGATCTGGCGGCAAAAATGGGAGTGGAAGCTTCTCACTTAGGTGAATTCACGGATTCAGGAATGTTTGAAGTGAATTACGCTGATAAAGCTTTGGCAAAGCTAGAACTTGAGTTCTTGCACGATGGCTTAAGTAAAATGGAATTGAAAGCTCGCTTTGAGGGACCTAAAGAATACACAGAGTATTTCCGTGCGACGCCTAAAAAACGAGTTTCTCCGACGTCAGCAAATATCGCGGAGGTTCTAAAAACGGTTCTTTCAAACCCAAATGTCGCGTCTCGAGAGCCTTTGGTTCGTTATTACGACCACGAAGTTCAAGGCGCAACTCGAGTGAAGCCTTATGGCGGAAAAACTCAGCAGGGTGCAAATAATTCGGGAGTGATCGATCTCTCCGTGCATGGCGGAACAGAGAACAATTCCGTCGCTGTATCAAATGGTCTGTGCCCGCAACTTTCTTATTACGACACTTACTTAATGGCTCAACGGGCTGTCGATGAATCCGTCCGTAACTTGGTGGCGACGGGAGCTGATCCAGATAAGATGGCCTTGGTGGATAATTTCTGCTGGCCGGATCCTACTCCGAAAAAGTCCAATCCAGATGCAGAACACAAGATGGCGCAATTGGTTCGTGCCTGCGCCGGGATTTATGATGCAGCTCTGGCGTATCGCGCTCCCTTGGTAAGTGGTAAGGACAGCATGAAGAATGATTTCATCGGCAAAGTGAAATCCGGCGAGACCGTGAAAATTTCTGTACCTCCAACATTGTTAATGACCGCCATTGGACAGGTTCCAGATGCCCGTAAGACTGTGAATGGTTTTTTTGCAAATAGCGGTGACCAAGTTTATCTGTTGGGTCAGGTAACTCAATCTTTGATCGGCTCGGTGTTTGCGCAAGAATACGACACGATTTCTTCTTATCCTGAATATCCGAATCTTGCGAAAAACCGCGATTTATATCGACTGATTTTTGGAGCAATTCAACACGATCTTTTAAGCTCCTGCCACGATGTCTCCGAGGGCGGATTGATGTCCGCTTTGGCAGAGTGCTGCTTTGGAAATCAATTGGGCTTGGAAGTGAACTTGCGTGATCTTTCCTGGGATAACATTTGGTCTGAGATGGGGTCGCAATTTGTGGTGAGTGTCCCGGCTGATAAGGTTCCCCTCTTTGAAAGATATTTTGATCGCTGCTCGATTAAGCTAGGGCAAGTGACGGATAAAGATGAATTTAAATGGACCTTTAACAGCGAAACGAATTCGTTGAAAGTCACGGAACTTCAATCCCTTTGGTCTGAAGGAGTTTTAAATGTCTACAACGCCTAATTTTATGATCCTTTGGGGTGATGGCATTAACTGCGAAAACGAGACGGCGCGAGCGGTGGAGTTAGCAGGTGGGAAGGCCGCGAAAGTTCACATCAATGATCTGGTGGAAAAACCAGAGATGCTGCGGGATTTTCAAGGTCTGGTGATTCCGGGTGGTTTTTCCTTCGGAGATCACTTGGGAAGTGGGCAGATCTTGGCTCTTAAACTTGAACGCTTCGTAAAAAAAGAACTAGAAACGTTCGTTAAAAAATTTCCGGTCATGGGAATCTGCAATGGCTTTCAAACTCTGGTGCGTTTGGGACTTTTGCCGGATGCAAACTTTCAAAAGTCTTGCTCCTTGGTGAAAAACGAACAGGGGCATTTTCAAAATGAATGGGTGGAGCTTGAGCGCAACGCCAAGTCACCCTGTGTTTGGACTAAAAATCTTCCTGAGAATTTCACTCTGCCAGCTCGACACGGCGAGGGGCGCTTTCTTTGTGAAAGTGATGAGGTTTTAAAAGGTTTGCAAAAAAATCAGCAAATCGTTCTTCGCTATAAGGAAAACTTTAACGGCGCCGTGGATCGTATTGCTGGGGTTTGTGATTCTTCGGGATTGGTGTTTGCTTTGATGCCTCATCCAGAAGCCGCGATCCACGACTGGCATCTGCCTTTCGCTGGACAAGCCTGGGGTTTGGAATTTTTTAAAAGTGCTTTGCAATATTTGAGAGGTCGTCATGAAAATTAAAAGAGCCCTGTTGAGTGTTTCAGATAAAACTGGTTTGATCGAACTTGCGCAAACTTTACATAAGCACAACGTGGAATTGATCGCGAGTGGTGGCACTGCAAAATCCCTGGAACAAGTAGGTTTGCCAGTGACTGCCGTCGAAGAAATCAGTGGCAATCCAGAAGCGTTCCAGGGTCGCATGAAAACTTTAAGCTTTGAGATTTCTTCGTCTCTTTTATTTCGCCGTAACGATGAAGCTGATGTCGCGAAAGCTCAAGAGCTGAAAATCAAACCGATCGATCTGGTCGTCGTGAATCTTTATCCTTTCCATCAAACAGTGGAAAAGGGCAGTGAGTTCGCAGAGTGTGTTGAAAATATCGATATCGGTGGCCCAACGATGCTTCGAGCGGGTGCGAAGAACCACGAATCCGTAACGGTTCTTTGTGAACCTTCTCAGTATCAAGGGTTCCTTTCAAACATGCTCGAAAATGGTGGCAACACTTCTTTGGACTATCGCAAACAGTGCGCAGCCAAGGTTTACACTATGACAGCATTCTATGACATGGCAATCGCAGGTTACTTAACTCAAAGTACGGGTCAGCAGCTTCGTTACGGTGAAAATCCTCACCAAAAGGCGGTGCTTTTGAAAGATCCATTCTCTGAGGGTTTAGCACATAAAGAATCTCTGCAGGGCAAAGAGATGTCTTACAATAACTTTTTGGACGCTGACTTTGCGGCCCAGTCGTTGAAGGACCTTTGGGCATGGCAAGGTGATTACGCGCATCCATCTGCTGTGGTTGTGAAACATAACACTCCTTGCGGGTTGGCGATCGCAGAAACGCCGATGCGTTCTTTGGAACTGGCTTGGAAGGGTGATGAGAAAAGCTCTTTTGGTGGAGTGTTGGCTTTAAGTTTTCCGGTCACAGCGGATGTTGCAGCTTTTTTTGCTGATAAATTCGTGGAGGTGATCATGGCTCCAGAATTTACTTCTGAAGCTCAAGCGATCCTCAAAAAGAACTGCCGTCTGGTTCCAATCACTCTGCAAAAGAAATCCAGCTGGCAAGTAAGAACAATTGAAGGTGGAGCTTTGGTTCAAGAAAAAGACCATTTTTCGACTGAAAACTTTAAAAACGTCACGACAAATGCTTTCCCCGCGGAAAAACAAAAGCTCGCAGCTTTTGCTTTCTTGTGCGTGAAAAATTTGAAAAGCAACGCGATCGCCATCTGTGCACAACGTGGTTCTGAATTTGAAATGGTCACTTTGGGTTCTGGTCAAACGAATCGCGTGGATTGCATTGAAAAATTAGTGATCCCTCGCTTACAGGAAAAAGGTGTGAAAGATGCCTCAGACATGGTTCTGGCTTCTGATGCTTTCTTTCCTTTCCCGGATTCTATCGAAGTCGCTTCCAAGGTCGGTGTGAAATACGTCGTCCAGCCGGGTGGTTCGATCAAAGATAACGACGTTATCGCAGAAGCTAATAATCGTGGTATCTCGATGATTTTCACGGGTCGTCGCCACTTTTTACATTAGGAGTTTAGAATGTCAGAAGTAATTGATTACGCAAAATCCGGTGTAGACATCCAAAAAGGCGACGCGTTTGTTGAACGTATTAAGATGTTGGTTCCAACGACTCACAATGATCAAGTCTTGCAAGGGATTGGTGGTTTCGCCGCTCTCTACAAAGTCAGCGACGACCGTATTATTGCCAGCAGCACTGACGGTGTTGGTACTAAATTAAAGCTCGCACAGCAAATGAACAAACATCATGGTGTAGGTATCGACCTGGTCGCCATGTGTGTGAATGACTTATTGTGCGTGGGTGCCAAGCCGTTGTTCTTCTTAGACTACATGGCCTTCGGAAAACTCGACACTCGCGTCAGCGAAGAATTAATCGCTGGCATGGTCGATGGTTGCAAGCAATCGGGCATGGCCCTGATCGGTGGCGAAACGGCAGAAATGCCCGGTATGTACCAAAACGACGAATACGATGTCGCAGGTTTCAGTGTTGGTGATGTGCATCCCAAAGACATGTTTAATGAGGAAAACATGGGGGAGGGTGATGTTTTGCTGGGCCTAGCGTCCAGTGGTTTTCACTCGAACGGTTATTCTTTGCTGAGAAAACTGGTGAAAGAAGACGAAAAGGAATTGATCAACCAATTGCTGGTTCCCACAAAAATCTACGTAAAGACCGTGAACTCCATTCGCAGCAATGCTCCTTCAGCTTTACTCGCGATGGCGCATATCACGGGTGGAGGAATTCACAACATCCCGCGCATGAGTGAAAAATTCGACTACGTTTTAAATGGCTGGCCATCCTTGAATGAAACAGCTCCCGTGATAAAAATCATCGTGGAAAGATCCGGTCTTTCGAACGAGAAACTTTATGAAACTTTCAACATGGGAATCGGCCTGGTTCTGCTGGTGAAAAAAGCTTTCGTAGAAACCATCAAAGATCACCTGAAATCCCAAGACGAAAAGTTCTGGGAAATCGGCTTTATCAAAAAGGGGACTGGCCAAATCAACGTTCCAAGCTAGAATTACCGAACTTTCGAACATTCGAACAAAAGGCTTCTCGCCGAAGCCTTTGTGTTTTTGACTTCTGCTTCGTCGCCTGTGCTAGAATAAACAATATATTATTAACTAGTAAATATCGCTAACGCATTTCCGCGCTACCAAGAAAAGCTGCGTTAACCCAGATGGTTTGAATGGGCGTTCCGTTTGGCTTCTTGTGAAATGCGTAAATCAAAAAGTGATAATTTACATTTTCTGAGATCTGACACATCAACATTGACAGCATACTCAAAATTTCTTGAAATCTGAAAACTTCACCAGAATTAGTTTATATTCATAATTACAGTACTGATTTGGCTTCCTAACTGAGGAGGACTTTTGGACGATCCTAAGAAGTTTCCAAAAGCTGAAAAGAAAGTCTTGTGGGGAATGGTCTTGGCTTTGATTTTGGTTGGAGCGGGAGTGTTCCAGCAAGCCAAGTTGAGTATGGTCGCGGAACTCAGTGCGCGCCGTACTCAGATACGCAAGATCTCGTTCGATTTTAAAAATCTAAAATCATTGGTGACGGATGCTGAAACCGGCCAGCGAGGATACTTGTTGACGGGCAATAAACGTTATCTTCAGCCGTATTATGCCGCTCGAGGCGCAATTCCCGTACAAATTGAAGAGTTGGAATTCCTGTTAAGAAACGACTTTCCCCAAGTTGCTCGGTTGAATCAGGTTAAGCAACTTGTCGATGAAAAAATCTCAGAGATTAAAGAGACCGTGGATTTAAAACGAAGGGGAGAAAGCGAACAAGCTCTGGAAATTATGAACTCAAATGAAGGCCAGGCCTCGATGGAGAAATTAAGACTGATATTTGATGAGATGGAGGCTTTTCAGTTAGCCCAAATCGCCACGTTAACTGGCTCGGTGACACAAACCATTCGAAAGAGCAGGTTGATCAATCTGGTCAGTACGGGATTCGCCGTCTTATTGGCCTTCATACTGATTTATTTTCTCTCGCGAAATATCCAGGCAAGCTCCACGACAAATAATTCATTAACGAACTCCAATAACTCACTTCAGAAAACGAAAGATCTCTTAACTGAAGTCATCACCATCCAAAACGACATAGCGAGTTCATCTTTGGATATGAAATCGATGTTAAGCAAAGTCGTGAAACTTTCGATGCACTTGACCCGATCAGACGGTGCTATAATCGAAGAACTTGATCTGGAGAGCGGTGATTTGATTTATAAGCACGCCGCCGGTGCTGCGGTTATGTATTTAGGAATGCGAGTGCAGTCAAGAAGCAGTTTTTCTGGTCTTTGTATTAGAGAGGGGCGGCCCTTGATTTGTCACGATTCAGAAGAGGATGCGCGAGTCGATCGCGAGGCTTGCCGCCGTGTTCACGCAAGATCGATGATTGTAGTTCCGTTGTACTATGGAGATAAACTTTTAGGAGTCTTGAAAAATTATTCCGATAGGCCCCATTTTTATTCAGAGGAAGCATTTGAGGCGCTGACACTAGTATCGCGCATGCTTTCCTCCTCATTAGGACAGGCAAAAGAAATTGAGGAGACAAAAAATCAGTTGAATTCGTTACGTTCCGCTAATCGAGAAAATCACCGCTCGGTTTAAACTTCCGCGCTACCAAGAAAAGCTGCGTTAGAAAGTAAAGAACGGCTCCATCTCAATCGGACGCTCATTCACGGGGTGCATGAACTCCGGCGGTTCCGTATCCGGCGGCATCATCAAATAAACTCCGAATGGAATCTTCGCTGAAACCCAGTTCATAGGTCGGCGATAGACGTATTCAGAGCGCATTTGATTATAAACCAGGAATTCATTTTCCTGAGCATCGTCAAAAGCCTTCCAAAGCAATGCTTCGAAGATATCGCCGTTATCGGCATGCAGGAAATTTAAATATTTAAAATTCAAGCTCGCTTCGATTTTCAGACGAGAAAACGGCTTTGTCATCGTGCGAGTCCAGCCCAGCATTTTTCCGAATTTCAAAAACTGACGGAAGTTGTGGGCTTTCAGATTGTACGTCATCGGGATAAAATCTTGCTTGCCCTCGGCAGACCAGGGAGCACAGCAGCCGACGATATTGTCGTTCTTATCAATCGCGATGATGAAGTCTTCTAGCTTTAAGCCTTCCCAGCGGTCTAATTTGTCATGGAAGCTTTGTGCATCCCACACGGTCGCTAAATCCTTAGAGCGGGACTTTTGCGAAATATAATAAATCAACGCATCGACGTTGGCAGGGCTTCCGTGGCGCATGCGCAAGTGTGGCAATGGATTTTTCGCCCACGGAAAACGACCATGGACAGAAACCATATTCAAACGGCGAAACAGGTAATAACGCGGCAACGGACGTTTCAAAGTTCTTTGGCGAACGAAAGCATTCATGGATTTCGCTTCGTTCAAACTCATCACCGTAAAGAAATACTTCGCGTCAAGCACCGAAGAAACTTCATTCATCACCGGCAAAAAGTGCTGGCCCCATTCTAAGATCGCTTTACGATTGGAAGAAATACGCAAGTCGCGACCAAAAGCGACCGTGCGAACTTTATTGTCCAGTAAAACATCACGAACCACAAAGCTCGCCATGCCTTCAAGCTTGCCTTCATCTTTCAACATGTAAGTTAAAGATTTTTCCCCGTGAACTTCATAGGGATGAAAGAAATTTCCATCACGATCAATTTTTATCTGCAGGGGGCCATCTAAAGGAAAGCTTTTGTAAAATTCCACTAACGCAGCCGAATCATCCGGCGAGGCAATCTCAAGTTTCATTAAGTCTTTTTCCATAGGACTTCAGATTGTCCCATTTTAAGGTTGGCCCAACGAGCGGCAACGAACAAGAAATCACTCAAGCGATTCAAGTATTGCAAACACATTGAATAGCGCTCGTCTTTCACCGCGATTTCAGCAGATCTGCGTTCGCTGCGACGGCAGCACGTGCGAGCCACGTGCAAGTGTGATGCGACAATATGCCCAGCAGGTAAAATAAAATTACGAAGCTCTGGCAACTCTGCCGTTAATTCATCGATTTTAAGTTCCACCACACGAATTTGCTCTGCTGTGATTGGGGGCAACATTTGAAAAACTTCATCTTTTTCAGTCGCAAGCAGGCTTCCGATATTGAAAAGCTCATTTTGTATTTTCTCTAAGATTTCATCCAAAGCGAGCAGAGTCGGATAGGCATACAAATTAGAACGACAGACACCGATATAACTATTCAACTCATCCACGGTGCCATAGGCTTCAACGCGGGGATTGAATTTTTCAACGCAGGAACCATCCACCAAACGAGTGGTGCCTTTATCGCCGGTGCGAGTATAGATCTTTGCTTTGGGAGGTGTCGTCATAACTTTTGCCCTTTTCAATTTAAGTGTCGCGTTTTACTCTGATGGGGTCAAGAGAGGTTCCTATGGAAATCACAGCTCCGTTAATGGTCACAATCCCGCATTCGGGTGAGAAAATCCCACCCCAAACTCCGTGGCTAAACACATTGCCCGAAGAAATCGTAATGTGCGATGTGGACCGTTATGTAGATTTCCTGTACGAGCCGACACTTCACAAACTGCAAATCCCATTTGTTAAGACCGAGTGGCATCGTTATGCCGCTGACATGAACCGTGTTCCAGAAGATGTCGATTCCACATCGGTGATCGGTAATAAAAATCCTGCGGGAATGCACAACCGCGGTTTCCACTGGGTGATCACTACTTACAAACATCAGTTGATGAAAGAGCCCATGACTCAACAAGCTCATGACGAGTTGGTGAAGCTGATTTATGAGCCTTTCCATAATAATATCCGCGACCTTTACGCGAAACTTCACGAGAAAGGTTATAAAAAAACCTTTCACATTGATGCCCACAGCATGCCGTCGGTGGGAACAAGTGAACATCGCGATCCGGGTGAGCGCCGGGCTGATATCATCGTCAGCGACAGCAAAGGCAAAAGCTGTGATCCACGTTTCAAGGATCTGGTCATTGCTGCCTATGTGACTGCAGGATTCAAAGTTGGATACAACTGGCCATATTTTGGCGGTCGCGTCACAGAGCAGTACGGTGATCCCACTCGTGAAATGCATACTTTGCAGGTGGAGATGAACCGCGAACTTTACATGGACGAGAAAACCAAGAAGTTGAAACCGGAAGAAGCGAAGAAGGTTCAAGAGAAAATCGCCTTTGCTTTAAGCTATATCCGCAACAATTTGCAGCAGCTGGCATAGGGCGTCGAACCCCGAAAAGCATAGTCATAGGGCGGGGTTTCATCTAATGATATTCCCTCTATGGCAGAATCTTCGAAAAAATCTTTTCTGAAACGCATCAATAAACCTCTCGCAAGTTTGAAGCTTGCGGTTTTTATCATTCTTTCAATTGCAACTTTGACCGCTGTCGGCACTTTCGTTGAAGCAAAGTACGACGCCTACGCCGCTAAAAAACTGGTTTACGACACTTGGTATATGTACACGATCATGGGCATGCTCGTGGTGAACTTGGTCGCCGTGATGGTGGACCGCTTGCCATGGAAAAGACGTCATGCTTCGTTCGTTCTCGCACATATCGGTATCATCATTTTGTTGTTCGGCGGTTTACTGACGATGAAGTACGGCTTGGATGGATCCATGCGTATCGAAATCGGTCAGAAAAACAACCTGGTGCAAACTCCGGAAACAGATTTAGTGGTCTATAGCTCTTTTGATGGCGATCGCTACTCAAAAACGTTCGAACAAGAAGTGGACTTTTTCAAATACCCACCGACGAAAGAAAAACCGACGAATGTGCCGGTTTATGTGGGTGAGATCAAGGTTGTCGACTACAAAAAATACGTTCTGCCTTCTCGTAAGGTCGTAGCGGATGAGAGCGGTAAAGCGGGATCTGCTTTGCGCTTCCAAATTCAAAATCCCAACGTGAACGTGATCGAATGGCTGGTGCAAAAGAAAGCCAACTCCATTCAAACTCATGATTTTGGCCCGGCCCAGGTTCACATCGGTCCTATTCCTGAAAAAGGCCAAGGTCGTAATGAAATTTACCTGCAGCCTGATAAAGACAAGGGCGGACTTCGTTACGCCGTTTTCTATAAGGAATCAGAAAAGCCTGGCAAAACAGGTTTCGTGAAAGAGGGCGACGTTTTTAATCCCGGCTTTAAAATGGCCATGGATTTTCGTATCCTCAGGTTTATTCCTTCGGCATTGGAAGACTGGGATCTGCAAGACATGGAAGCGCCAACGCCATTGACGACGTCTGCGATTCAGATTTTATTTGAGGGAAAACTTCACTGGGTTCTTTTGAATGACATGGTAAAGCTCTTCACCAAAGATGCAGTTTATCTTTTCACTTACGGTAATCGCCGTATCGACATCGGTTTCCCGATTCAGCTTAAATCCTTCGCGGTGGATCGCTATCAAGGAACAATGAGAGCGGCCGCTTACAAAAGTGTCGTGGAAGTTCCTGAATTGGGTGAGCGTGAGATTTCTATGAATGAACCGATGAAGCACAAAGGGCTGACGGTTTATCAGGCGAGCTTCCAGGAGGAAAACGGTCACCCCGTGGCTTCGATTTTCTCGGTGAATGCGGATCCAGGCCGCATGTGGAAATACATGGGTTCGCTGATTTTATCAGTCGGTGTGGTTTTATTGATGTGGTTTAAACATTTAGATTTCAAAATAGCTAAAAAGAAAGAAGACGGGAAAGAATAGATGAAAAAGCTTTTGCTAGTTTTGACAACAGTTTTGCTTTCATTCTCCGCAGGGGTTTCATTCGCAAAACCCGGTGATCAATTAAAATATCTGCCAGTGCAAGATGGCGGTCGTATTAAACCTTACGACAGCTTCTCAAAAGAGATGCTGGAAATCGTTTACGGGAAAAGCACTTACGAGGGCCGTAAAGCCACAGAAATCATTCTAACTTGGATGCTTTCTCCACAAGCCTGGGCTGATAAGAAAATCTTTGAAGTGCGCAATCACCAGGTTTTGGAGGCGTTAAAACTTCCTAAAGACCAAAGATATTTCAACGGCCAGGAACTTTTCGGCAGCGAGCGCTTCACGCTTCTTCGTCAAGAGCTTCAAGCCAAACGCGAAACCAAAGAAAAATTGAATCCGTACTTCCAGGCATTGCAGCGTTTGGAGAATCAATTCTTCGTGTTCCAAGAGGTGGCTGCGGGACGCATGATGAAAGTGCTTCCTCCGAAAGAGGGCACAAGCTGGATTGCCGTTGCTGATTTGCCAGAAGCGTTTCAACAAAAATTCGTAGGCATCACGACAGCGTTTGTGACTTATATCGGTCAGGTGGCGAGTGGTGCGAATGCGGGGGACATCGAATCGTCAGCGACAAAGCTTGACGAATCGATCGTGGCATTTGAAACCGCGGCACGTGCGGAAAATCCGACGGCTTATGATCACGATACGAAGATCAAAGCGGAAGTTCACTACAACGATTTCCATCCGTTTCGTTGGGCCTATGTATTCTATATCTTAGCGGCCATCGTTTTGCTTTTAGTGTGGGCTCTCTCCAAAGAGTCTATGATGAAGGCATCGTGGGTCTTGTTGGGCTTGGGCTTTATTCTGCACACATATGGTTTCGGTCTGCGTATGTATATTATGGAAAGAGCGCCAGTCTCTAATATGTATGAGACGGTGATTTGGGTTTCTTGGGGCGTGATTTTGTTCGCGTCGATCCTGGAGCTAATCTATAAATTCCGCATGATTTTGTTTGCAGGGACATTGGTTTCAGCATTTGCGTTGGTCATCGCTGACTTTGCGCCAGCGGTTTTGGATCCTACTTTGCAACCATTGGAGCCTGTGCTGCGCAGCAACTATTGGCTGACGATTCATGTGATGACAATCACTATCAGTTACGCAGCGTTTTTCTTGGCGTTCGGTTTGGGCGACTTAGGTCTATTCTACTATTTAAAAGGTGAAGAAAAAAATCACGACAAGATTCGCGCGATCGTGACAGCTATTTACAGATCGATGCAAATTGGCGTGGCATTCTTGGCGCCTGGAATTATTTTGGGTGGTATCTGGGCGGACTATTCTTGGGGCCGTTTCTGGGGATGGGACCCAAAAGAAACTTGGGCGTTGATTGCGCTTCTTGGTTATTTGGCGGTCCTACACGCAAGATACGCGGGAATGATCAAAAATTTCGGCATGGTAGTGACAGCGATTATCACTTTCTCTTTAGTGATCATGGCTTGGTACGGGGTGAACTTCGTTCTTGGTGCGGGGCTTCATTCTTACGGATTCGGTGCTGGTGGTATTGAGTATGTGTCTGCTTTTGTGGCTGTACATATGCTGATGGTGCTTTACGTGTGGGTTATCCGTCAGGGCCGCACAAAAAAATCTGCAAATTCGTAGCGAAGAGTTCGCGTAGGAAGTAGCGTCGCTATGCTCCGGCGCGAAAAGTTTTTGCACAAAAAGTGGGCGAAAGGGTTAAAACTCTTTCGCTTTTTCAATATGCTTGCAAAAAGAATATGGACAACTGGACTTTTAAGTCATTAAATAAGGGCAAAATTAAATATAGGACAGCGTTGTTGGCCTCAATCCTCAATGTGAACAAGAGGATACGAGTTTAGCAAAAGGATGATTATGCATCGGGTATTTAGAAGTACGACGGCGGGCGTGTTAGCTTGTTTGAGCGCGCTCATGATTTTTTCAACATTACTCACGGGTTGTAAATTCCAAACCGGTTGGGGATACAACAAAGGCTATGCTCCAGAGCAACCAATTGCCTTTGATCACCAATTGCATGCGGGAACTAACAAAATTCAGTGTCAATACTGCCACAATCAAGTGGAAAGAACGAAACACTCGAATATTCCTGCGCTCTCAACTTGCATGAACTGCCACTTGCAAGTAGCGACAGATAAACCAGAAATTCAAAAACTGCGTGATGCATACGACAGCGGCGGCTCGATTGAGTGGGTGCGCGTTCACATGCTTCCAGATTTTGTTCACTTCAACCACAACGCTCACATTGCTAAAGGCGTGAACTGTCAAACGTGTCACGGTCCTATCGAAACGATGAAGCGCGTGGAGCAATTCTCTGACCTTTCCATGGGCTGGTGTGTGAACTGTCACCGCCAACCAGAGAACAAAGCTCCTCTTAACTGCTCAACTTGTCACTACTAAGGGTTTCGGAAGGTATTATGTCTGAAATGCATACTGATAATGAATTAGAGATGAAAAAAGCGTTGCGCCCGAAGATCGTGCGCGACACGAAATTCTGGGAAACGATCGAAGAAAAGATCGGTGACTCTGAATTTCAAAAAATGGCAGAGACTGAGTTCAAATCTTCTCCACTTCGCGAAAGCGACAGTGAAGACGGTTGGGCACGTCGTGAGTTCTTGAAACTTATGGGTGCGTCTTTGGCAATGGCGACAGCTTCTTGCGTACGTCGTCCGGTGCAAAAGATCGTTCCATACAACAAAATGCCTGAAGAGATCACTCTTGGTCAGGCGAACTACTATTCATCTGCTTACTTTGACGGTAACGATGCGATGGGCTTGCTTGTTAAAACTCGTGAAGGCCGTCCTATCCACATCGAATCAAATCCTTCTCATCCGTTCAGCGCGGGTGGTTTGAGCGCTCGTTCTCAAGCGATTTTGATGTCCATGTACGATCCTGAAAGATTGCAAGGACCAAAACGCAACTTGTTCAATGAGAAAAAATCAAACTCTCAATTGATCGACGTTAAATGGGAAGAGCTAGACAAAAAAGTTTCTGAGCAATTGGTAAAAGGCGGCGTTGTCGTTCTTTCTGGTCCAATTTCTTCTCCTTCAACTCGTGCAGTGGTTTCTGACTTCGCTCAAGGTTTCAAAGCTAAAACTGTAGTTTGGGATGCATTTGCTCACGAAGAAATCCGTGACGGTCAAAAAGCGTCTTACGGTGAAGAAGTTGTTCCTCAGTACTGGTTCGATAAAGCGAAAATGATCGTTTCTATCGATGCAGACTTCTTGGGTACTTGGCTGAACCCAACGGCTTTCACTCACCAGTTCACTCAAGGCCGTAAAGACATCAAAAACATGAGCCGCTTGGTTTCTTTCGATTCCAACTACTCATTGACGGGTGCAAACGCGGATATCCGTTTCAAAATCAAACCTTCACAACAACTTGATGTGGTGATGGGTCTTCTTCACGAAATCATCGTGAAAAAAGGTCAGTCTTCATACGCTGGTAACGGCGCAGTGAAATCGGCTCTAGAGCCCTTCGCAAATACAGCTGCGAAATTGGGTGTAGACGCGGAAATGTTCGCGAAAGTAGCTTCTGATCTTTGGTCAAAAAGAGGTGAGTCACTGGTGGTTGCTGGTGGTATCACGACTTTGACGAACAAAGCGACTGAACTGCAAATCGCTGTGAATATGCTAAACTCTGTTTTGGATAACGACGGCAAAACTGTTGATTCCAAAGCGGGTAACTCTGCATTGACGGGTTCATACGCTGAAATGGCGCAATTGATCCAGGATATGAAAGACGGCAAAGTTCAAACTCTTATCATGCACAAACTGAACCCTGGTTACTCTTTGCCTGCAGTGATGGGTTTTGCTGAAGCCGTTAAAAAAGTTAAAATGGTTATCTACACAGGTGACCGTGTTGACGAAACAGGTGTGTTTGCGGATTACATCACTCCAGATAACCATGCATTGGAATCTTGGAATGATTTGGAAGTTGGTAAAGGCGTTATCTCTATCTGCCAACCTGCGATCCGTCCTATGTACGACACTCGTTCGTTCCAGTTGTCTTTGATGACTTGGGCGTTCATGGCAAAACAAGGTCCAGCACGTCTTCGTGATTACGAAACATTCTATGACTACCTGAGAGTTTACTGGAAGTCAGACATCCACCCTAAATACGGAAAAGGCGCAGCCTTTGAAGATTTCTGGTTGGAAGCTCTTCAAAAAGGTTACGTGGGTGAATTGAGCCGTGGTTCTTCTGCGCGTTCATTCAAAACAGACGCTTTCGCAAATATCAAACCAGCGCCAGCTCAACAAGGTATGGAACTTGTTCTTTACCCTAAATTGGCGATCATGGATGGATCTTTGGCGAACGTGGCTTGGTTGCAGGAACTTCCAGATCCAGTTACTAAATTGACTTGGGATAACTATGCGATGATTTCCATCGGCACTGCCGAGAAAAATCATATGAAAACGGGTTCCATGATCACTCTTAAAGTGGGTGATAAGTCCGTGGATCTTCCAGTTTACATCCAACCAGGTCTTCATGATGACGTTGTGGCAGTAGCTGTTGGTTACGGACGCACTCGCGCTGGTAAAGTAGCGAACGGCGTTGGTAAAAACATGACTGAGTTCGTGTCAGTTGATAAAGCGGGCAAAGCGATCTTTGCTGGTCAAACAGCGACATTCACGAAGCTTGGTAAGCACTACGACCTAGCTGGTACGTCTGGTAACTTCTCTATGGAAGGCCGTCAAATCGCCGCTGAAGCGAATTTGAAAGACTACGTAAAAAATAAATCTGCTGGTATCCACAGACACGAGACTTGGTCTATCTGGTCAGGTCACGAATACTCTGGTCACAAATGGGGTATGGCTGTTGATCTTCACACTTGCACAGGCTGTTCAGCTTGCGTGATTGCGTGCCAATCTGAAAACAACATTCCAGTTGTTGGTAAGAAGTACGTTCTTGAAGGTCGTATCATGCACTGGTTGCGTATCGACCGTTACTACACAGGCGATATCGCTGATGCCAATGCAGTCTTCCAACCGGTTATGTGTCAACACTGTGACAACGCTCCTTGCGAAACGGTTTGTCCGGTATTGGCAACGACTCACTCAGATGAAGGTCTGAATGACATGGTTTATAACCGTTGCGTGGGGACTCGTTACTGCGCGAATAACTGCCCGTACAAAGTACGTCGTTTCAACTGGTTCAACTACGCGAAGTTGATCGAAAAACCAATGCACATGGCTTTGAATCCATCTGTTGGTGTTCGTACTCGCGGGGTGATGGAGAAATGTTCGTTCTGCGTTCAAAGAATCCAGGATGCTAAAACTGTGGCTCGTAACGAAAAACGCCAGTTGAAAGACGGCGACGTTAAAGTGGCTTGCCAAACATCGTGCCCAGCTGGCGGTATCGTGTTTGGTGATTTGAACGATCCAAACAGTGAAGTAGCTAAAATTTGGAAAGCGGAAGAGAAAGAGCGTGGTTACGCATTGCTTGAAGAATGGCATGCAAAACCATCTGTTCGCTACCTATCCAAAATCCGTAATAATGATAAAGAATCAACTGGTGGCCACGATGGTCACGGTACTGCAAAACAAGGTGAGCACTCATGATTAAGCGTAGCCCATTAGTCCTTGGTAACAAGACTTTGAAAGATGTCAGCGATGACATCTGTGCTCCAGTGGAAAGATTCCCATCCAAAGGTTGGATCGGGATGTTCCTTGGCGCAAAAACTTTGCTTCTATTTTACATCGTTATCCTTGCGTGCGTAGTAGGTATCGGTATCGGTTTGCTGGGTGTAACTCATCCAGTATTCTGGGGTACGATGATCGTTACGTTCGTATTCTGGATCGGTATCGGCCATGCTGGTACGCTGATCTCTGCGGTACTTTTCTTGTTCCGCCAAAAATGGAGAACGTCAGTTGCTCGTACAGCTGAGGCGATGACGGTTTTCGCGGTTATGACGGCGGGTCTTTTCCCGTTGCTACATACAGGTCGTCCTTGGTTGGATTACTGGTTGTTCCCGTATCCGAATCAACGTGGTCCATTGTGGGTTAACTTCCGTTCACCACTTCTTTGGGACGTTTTCGCCGTATCAACATACGCGACTGTTTCCATGGTGTTCTGGTACATCGGTTTGGTTCCTGACTTTGCAACTATCAAAGACCGTGCGAAAAACAAACTTCGCAGAGCGGTTTACGGTGCGTTGTCTCTAGGTTGGAGAGGGACTGCGAAAAACTGGTCGCACTACGAAATGTTGTACTTGTTGCTTGCGGGTCTTTCGACGCCTCTAGTTTTGTCAGTACATACGATCGTATCCTTCGACTTTGCGGTTTCTAACTTGCCAGGTTGGCATACAACGATCTTCCCTCCATACTTCGTTGCCGGTGCGATCTTCTCCGGTTTCGCGATGGTTGTGACGTTGATGACTTTGGTTCGTATCGGTTTCCCTGAATTCAAAAACTACGTAACTCTAGATCATATGGAAGTGATGAATAAAATCATCATGACAACAGGTATGCTGGTTGGTTACGCGTACGCTTCAGAGTTCTTCATCGCTTGGTACTCTGGTAACCCGTACGAGCGTTTTGCCTTCGTAAACCGTGCTTTCGGTCCTTACGCTTGGTCATACTGGATCATGGTTTCTTGTAACGTATTGTCTCCGCAAGTTTTCTGGTTCAAGAAACTTCGTCGTTCAATCCCAGTAATGTTCGTTGTATCTATCTTCGTTAACATCGGTATGTGGTTCGAACGTTTCGTTATCACTGTGACATCTCTTCACCGTGACTTCTTGCCAGCCAACTGGGGTATGTACCAATGGTCATGGTTCGATACGGGCGTTTTGGTCGGCTCGTTCGGTATGTTCCTGACTCTGTTCTTGTTGTACTTGCGCCTGTTCCCTGCGGTTTCTATCGCAGAGGTTAAACCGGTTCTGCACGTTGGTTATGACACTGAAGGAGGGCACCACTAATGGCTGCTCAATATACTAAAGGTATTGCTGGTATCTGGCTTGAAGAATCAAAAATTCTTAAAGCCGCTACAAAAATGCGTGAATCTGGTTCTGATAAATTTGAAGCGATCTCTGCATACCCAATTCATGGTATGGAAGAAGCTTGCGGTATCAAACGCTCTTGGATTCCTTACGTAACTTTCGTTGCGGGTGTTGTAGGTTTGTCTGCTGGTTTGGGTCTGACTTATTGGACTTCAGCAGTAGACTGGGCCGTGAACGTGGGTGGTAAACCATTCTTCTCACTTCCAGCCTTCGTACCTATCATGTTCGAATTGACTGTCTTGTTTGCAGCTCTTTCTTCTGTAGGTGCTTTGTTCTATGCGTGCAAAATGCCACGTATCGACCCACCAGTTATCGATCCAGATTTGAGCTGCCATAAGTTCGCAATCTTCGTTCCTCACAATGACAATATCTATGATGAGACGAAACTGACGAACATGTTCAAAGAACTTGGCGCAGTTGAAGTGAAGAAGACGGAGTACTAGAAATGAAAAGTCTTGTGCAAATTACACTAGGTGTAGCAGCAGCAGGCTTGGTAGCGTCAGCGCTAACAAGCTGTGGTCCTCGCGGCAACAATCCTAACGTTGAGATCATTCAAGATATGATGGAATCTCCGGCGATCAAAGCTCAGGAGTATGATGAATCTTCTCCTCACCACAGCGGTATGCGCGTGCCTCCGGAACACACAGTTCCACAAGGTTTCGAGCCGTACCGTTACGCAACGGATGTTGAAGGGGCTTCTAAGAACCTTAAAAATCCTCTTGTTGGCAAAATGGATGATGAGACCCTTTTTACAGGTCAAAAATACTACGAAACAAACTGCGCAGTTTGCCACGGCTATAAAGGCGAAGGCGGCGACAAGTCTGGTTCAGTAGTGTCTGCTAAAATGGCATTGAAACCACCGGCAATTTTAACTGATAAAGTTAAAGGTTGGACAGATGGTCACTTGTACCACGTGATCACGATGGGACAAGGTGTGATGGGCCCTTACGCTTCTCACATTCCGCAAAAGTACCGTTGGCAGGTTGTTAACTACATTCGTTTCCTTGAGAAACGGGATGGTAAATAGATATGGGCGAACATAAACACGTAGATCTACATATGGGTAAGTTCGAAGCTCCACAATGGATGAAAACATTGAGCTTCGTTTTGATGGCGATCGGTTTGATCACATTCGCAGTGGGTTTGATTAAAAATCAAGACCGCTTGTGGACTTCTTACCTGGTTTCTTTCTTTTTCTTCTCTTGCTTGGGCTTGAGCGGTCTTTTCTGGGTTGCACTTAATAACACTGCGAAAGCAGGTTGGTCTGTGTCTATCCGCCGTTTTGCTGAAGCGACGACATCATTCATTCCGTTCATCCTGGTGTTCGGTTTGATCTTGTTGTTCGGTTTCAAAAAACTTTTCATCTGGGCTGATCCAAAAATCATCGCTGAAAATCCAGTGATCGCAGCAAAAACTGCTTACTTGAATCCGACGTTCTTCGTGATTCGTTTGTTGTTCTTCGTTGTAGGTTGCATGATCTTCAAATGGGTTATCGTTGGTAACTCTTTGAAACAGGATAAGTCGGGCGACGAAAACTTGACTCACAAAAACGTGGGTCCAGCCATTGGTTTCATCGCGTTCTTCGCTTTGATGTTCTCGTTCTTCTCTGTGGACATCATCATGTCTTTGCTTCCAACTTGGTACTCTACAATCTTCGGAATCTATTGCTTCTCTGGATTGTTCCAAGCGGGTCTTGCATTCTTGGCGATCACGATCGTGTTCATGAGACGCTCTGGTTTGGTCAAAGGCTACGTAACTGTTGAGCACCAACATGACGTGGTAAAATACCTAAAAGGTTTCTCGATCTTCTGGGCTTACATCGCATTCTCTCAATTCATGTTGATGTGGTATGCCAATTTGCCAGAGGAAACTGAGTACTACATCATGAGATCTTTGGGCGGTTGGATGCAAATTTCCGTAGCTCTTTTGATCTTCCGTTTCGTAGTTCCGTTCCTAGCTTTGCTTCCTCGTGATGCAAAAAGAAACGATGCGAACGTATTGTTGATTTCCACAATCGTATTGATTTTCCAATACGTGGATATCTACTGGATGGTGTATCCAAACTTCAACGATGGAGCGATCGTATTCGGTTTCTGGGAAATCGGTATCTTCGCAGGCTTCGCTGGTTTGTTCCTTCTTTGCATCATGAACTTCTGGAGCAAAAACAACTTGGTTCCAGTTAAGGATCCACGCATGCACGAGGCACTTAACCACCACGTTGCGTACTAAAATTCGGAACAGAATTTTAAATAAGAGAGTGACAATGCGTTAATAACGCTGGACTCTTAACAAAAGCCACCCCAAAGGTGGCTTTTGTCGTTTAGACTATGATTAGATCTTTCATCTATCCTGGTGATGGGTGAGTTGGGGAGTCTTATGAGATTTCTATTGGGAACATTGATAGCAGCAACTTTGTTTACAGGCTGCGATTTTAAATTCGATTCTTTGGAAGCAACCAAAGAAGTCAAAGCCGTCAAAGCTGAAATGGCTTTTCTAAACAATCTTCAAGAGCCGCAAACGGCAACAGTCTACTCTTTGGATCCTGCTCAAAAGGGCGAGGGTGCCACTGACTTTCACGGGTTCAAAGTTTTAGGTGAGATCAAGCTCAACCCTGAAGACGTGACCGAAGCAGCCTTGGAATTTAAAGACGCTGCTGAATCCTTTAAAGATGGCTTGGCACTGCCTGGTTGTTTCAATCCTCGTTACGGCATTCGTGTCACTAAGGGCGGAAAAACTTACGACTATGCTTTAAGTTATGAGTGCAATCACTTGCGCGGTTACGATGGTGGCAAGGTCTATGACTTTGATGCCGCTGGAAATCCACGGGTGTTGAAAGACCTCTTCACGAACGCAAATATTCCTCAATCCACTCCGCCAGCGACGACTCCAACACCAACGTCCAGCGTGACTGAGGCAAAATAGTTCTTAAGTCATTCGATAGACTGACTTTTCCTCTCAAAAGGAAACTCGTTGTGACCGATGAGTTTCCTGATGAACCCGCTTAAATTTCTGATTTCATTTTATATTTTCGTTCACGCCACACTTGTATGTGCGGGTCCTCTTGAAGCATTGTCCGAGAAAGCTTTTAAAATCACGGGCAATACTTGTGAACCCACGGTGGCTAAGTCGGGATCAGGGGAAGCTTGTGATCCCAGCGAAACAGAACTTCAGCGCAATTCCCAAGATGTTAAGAAAATTGCAGAGATAGCAGGACAATCTGAAGAAGATCGTTACTTTGCATTGCTCGGGCAGCAACAAGTGCGTGAACTACAATGTGCCAGTGATTTCGCACGACGTATCGTCGCAGAAAATACTAAGGATTTTCCCAATTCAGATCTCAAGCAAAAGTTAACTCTTGCAAGACAAGTGCGTGCAAAGACAGCGGAACTAGCGAGTAAAATAGTTTCGAATCCGATGCTTGCGACACCCGTTTGCCCGCTCACTTTTGAAGCCCTTGAACAGCAGGTAAAAGGCTTTAAAAAGAATGCTCGATATAATGCCTGTAAGGAGCTGATCTCTCTTCAGAATTCTTACAAGGTGATCCTCAGTGCGATTCCTTTATCCGGTGCACCCGAAGTTAAATCAGTGATCGAAAAGTATTCCAGTTCTCCTAGCGAACTTTCTGATCAGGAGATGATAGGAAGTCTGAACGAAGCTTATTCAAAAACGCAAAAAGCTTTGGATGAGAATCGCAGCAATTTGACTCAAGCCTTGGTAGGTCAAGGAGGAGTGGGCCTGGATCGCACAGCTCGCCATGATTTATTGGCGGACCCGGGTCTTAGTGCCTCGGTGGTTAAAAGTGAACCAAAGCTGGGTGAAGTCGCTTGTCTTGCGAACTCCCGCTATGGTTTGGGAGCGGATAACTTAAATAATGGCGTGATGATTGGTTCTTTATTTTTAGGGGCAGGTGCATCGGTTGTTGGTAAAGTCGGGGCCTTTACAGCTAAAGCTTTTTCAACCGCGCAATCAGCCCGAACTTTGGGAATGGTTTCTTACAACGCCATGAACATGATGAAGTACGCCGTGATGGCGACGGACTTTGCCAGTATGGCGGCCGTGACGGATCAGGCTTGTTTCAAAACCAAGATCGCAGATTTAAAAACCAGTGGTGCGTGTGTTAGTGCTCCCACGGCGGAACGGGTGGAGCAGGATAACTGCATTATGGCGGCCACATTGACAGCCTTGGGAGTGGTCCCGCAAAAAGCGATTTCGGCGGTGACGGCAAAGGTTAAGAAAGCGATCAAAGAGGAAAATGCCAGTCAGGCTCGTCGTATCGCGGATGCAGATGCGTTCCTGGATACCAGAGCTTCAGTTAAGAGAAATAATGCGACTTCGACGGTGGCTACTCGACCGGTTTCTAACGAATTAAGACCGGGTGCCACGGCGTCCTCGATGGCCATTGAAAAAAAATTAGCTGAGGGAAATATCGTTTCTGACAAAAGAGTCGGGCAGGGTGTTTATGGCGCCAGGTTCGTTCGTTATGAAGACGGTTCTGAAGGTGTGTGGAAGCCACGAACGACAGTGGACGAGATCGACACCGCAAAAAGCGAAGTGGCCGCCTATAATATCGATAAATACCTGGGGCTAAATTCCGTGCCAGTCACAGTGATGAAAGAATACAAAGGCGAAGTAGGCACGGTTCAATACCGTGTGAAAAACCTAAAAGATCAAGCACCCAACGAAGTTTTCGCAGATGATCCGGATCAACTGGGATTCTTTGATTATCTCGTCGCCAATGGCGACCGCCACGGTTTTAATTATCTGCAAAAAGAAGACGGAAAACTTGTGGCCATCGATCATGGTTTGTCATTTGGCGGCGGCAGAGGCAAAGACCCCTTTGTCACATTTCAAGGAAATGTGGGCGCCCTTGATAAGAACCTACGGGCGCAAGAAAAAATGACGAAATCTATCGAGAGTGGTGGTCGCAATGTTGCTTCAATGAAAGAGCAACTGGCAGAGTTAAAACGCAGGGAATCAGAGTTGCAGTCGGCGATCAAAGCCTTTACGCCCCAGAAGGAAGTCGTCGAAAAATTGAAGTCGACAGCTTTCGAAGACTGGAAAAAAGTGACTGACGGTAAATTAACAGACTATCAAATCCAGGACATGCAAAAACGTCAGCAGACACTGTTACGAGCGATTGATATGGCTGAGAAAAAAATCGGTGCCGAGAGATTGTACCCCAGCGGAGAATCTTCGCCGCTTATTAAAAAGAACCGTCTGAAGTTTTATTCCGAGTAATTGGTTTTTGCCAAATTCTTAACCCCCAGTTTGTGAGTGATCGCCCTCTCTGTTGAAATAGAATCTCCAGGGGGACGCGATGACTTTGATCAAGGCAGCAGCACTTGTTCTGGTTTCAATTTTTATAGGAAACTCGCAATTCGCAAAAGCCTCAGATGCTGATAGCAGACCTATACAAGCGAATTATCAAAAATTGCAACTCTATGAACAGATTATGCGCGGGGAACTTCCTCCTCCGTTGCCTTTACCTGATGAACCGGGGGATGGTCCCCAAGAGCCTGCTCCGCCAGCTCCGCAACCACGTCCTCCAAGTCATCCGCCACGGCCGCCAAAGCCACCTTCCAGTTGTGATCCTCGGCAGAATATCAGCTGTATTCGCGCCGTCTGTGATCAGTTGCCAAACATGAATTGCAGCAGTGATCAAAAAGTAAAAGACATCGCCTGCCAGTGCGATGGCGTGAATGGCGAGTGCGTGACTGCCGTCTGCAATCAATTGGATCGTTTTGACTGTGATGAAAAACGCGAGCTTTTCGCAGTCACGAAAATCTGTCGAGGCGTTTACGATGCCCGATGTATTGATCGCATTTGTGGTCAGCTTGGAAGATTTGAATGTGATGATATGAACGACATGAGAAGAGTGACTGAGTTGTGTCGTTAAAATTATTCATCATCCCGCTGTTGATAAGCGTAATTATTCAATGCTTTTTTAGTGAAACCTTTGCTGCGATTGTCAATTCCGATAACTATGGTTCCGACAATGATGACTTTGATAAAAAGCATCCCGTTCCCGATGCGACTCAGAAAACGCCCTTGGACAACCGCCTGGGAACCAAGATGGCGCAAAAACTTCGCGGGGGAGAATGGGTGATTGCTCCCGTACCAAATTATGATCCGTCTCAGGGCTGGGGTTTGGTTCTCCTCGCCCAAAGAATTTTCGCCCATGAAGAAAACGTAAAGCCTTCCATTGCCGTGGGTGCGGTCTTCGTCACCGAGAAAAAGAGTTACGGGGGAGTTGCAGGATATGTGGGAAGGCTCAATGAAGATCGCCTGCGTTTAAATCTTTTCGGTGGTTACGCGAAAGTAAATTCAGACTTTTACGGCATAGGTAAAGATGAATCGCAAAAAGACATGTCGGTTTTGCTTGAACAGAACATCACTTTTTTAATGACTGAATTAGTGCCGCGAATAGGTGATGGTTTTTATTTGGGGCCGACCCTTAGCTTTATGGATTTTAAAAATTCGTTCAATGTGAGTAACGTTCCTCCAACCGTGGATCCTTCGTCGAAATTGGATTCGCAAGCCTGGGTGCCTGGAGTGAAGGTTCAGTACGACAAACGTAACAACACCTTTTATCCCACCGAAGGAATTTATACGAATTTTCAAATGCAATTTTATGATGAGCGCTTTGGCGGAGGTCACACCTTTCAGCATTACAAGGCAAACTATAATCAATATTTTCAAATCCTGGATGATCAGGTGCTGGCCGCTCGAGCCGCGCTGCAGGTAAACGTGGGGGACGTGCCTTTTTATCACATGGCAATGTTTGGGCAGGGGCCCGATCTGCGCGGGTTTAAATCCGGGAAATACCGCGATAAAATGTTATGGGCGACCCAAGCGGAATATCGGCAGCGCTTTAACGATCACTGGGGAATGGTCTTATTTGCCGGAGTCGGGGATGTGGCAGAAAAAGCCTCGGACCTCTCCTTGACGGATCTCCTGTGGTCAGGTGGTACCGGCGTTCGTTACCGCTTGGGAAAAGAAAATCCCGTGGATTTTCGTGTCGACGTCGCCCACGGAGACGATTGGGTGTGGTACTTCTCAGTAAACCAAGCCTTTTAGGTGCCAGGTCCTACTTACGTATGCAACGCGTCATTGCCGCAGGATCTCGCTCTGCGACCAAGAATACTTGACCCCCTCAAGCCACCGGATTAGTAATAATGTGATGCAAAATTTCCCGTTTTATTCATCACTTATCTTTCTTAAAAATGGCTCGTTCACGAGCACGCAATCATAATGTCACAAATTACAATTATTCTGCCGGATAACTCGACGAAGGTTTTTGACCATGAACCGACAGCGCTGGAAGTGGCGCAGTCTATTGGCCCTCGCTTGGCCAAAGAAACTCTTGGTGCAAAACTCAATGGTTCAACTGAAATTTCTGATCTTCGCACTGTTTTGAAAGATCAAACGAAAGTGGCGCTTGTCACCACCAAATCTCCTGAGTCAGTTGAAGTGATTCGTCACTCTTGCGCACACATCATGGCGCAAGCGATCCAAGATATCTGGCCAGAAGTAAAAGTGACGATCGGTCCTGTGATCGATAACGGTTTTTACTATGACTTCGATTCTCCGTTTGCTTTCACTGAAGAGCATTTCGAAAAAATCGAAAAGAAAATGACTGAGATCGTTTCCAAAGATCTTCCGATTCACCGTGAAGACTGGCCTATTGCTAAAGCGATTGAAACTTTCAAAGGCATGAACGAGCGATTCAAAGTTGAATTGATCGAAGACCTTGCGAAAAAAGGCGAGACCGTTGTGGGTATCTACTTCAACGGAACGAACTGGTTTGACCTTTGCCGTGGTCCGCACATTCAGTCGACAGGTCAGATCAAAGCATTCAAATTGTTGTCCGTAGCAGGCGCATACTGGAGAGGCGACGAGAAAAACGCCATGCTTCAGCGTGTGTATGCAACAGCCTTCAACGACAAAAAAGATTTGGATCTTTACCTGCACAATATCGAGGAAGCGAAAAAACGCGACCATCGTAAATTGGGTAAAGAGCTTGGCATGTTCTATTTCAATGAACTTGCACCTGGTTCTCCATTCTTCACAGGTAAGGGCGCAACGGTTTACAACTCTTTGCAAACGTACCTTCGTGAATTGTATTTCGAAACCGGTTACCAGGAAGTGATCACGCCGCAAATTTTCGACGTGAACCTGTTCCATACTTCTGGTCACTATCAGAACTACAAAGAAAACATGTTCTTCACGAAAGTGGACGAGCGTGATTTCGCCTCTAAACCAATGAACTGTCCTTCTCACTGTTTGCTTTATAACTCTGAGAAATATTCTTACCGTGATCTGCCAATTAAAATGGCGGATTTCGGTCGTTTGCACCGTTATGAAAAATCCGGTGCCATGCACGGTTTGACTCGTGTTCGTACGTTCTGTCAGGACGATGCTCACATCTTCTGTCGTATGGATCAGTTGCAGGAAGAGATCGCAAAATTCATGGGCTTGTTAAATCGTGTTTACGATAAGCTTGGCATGAGTAATTACAAAATCTTCCTTTCCACTCGTCCGGATAACAGAATGGGCAGTGAAGAGTACTGGGATATGGCCGAAGGTGCTTTGGCTGAAGCCCTGAAATCTTTGAATTTGCCGTTTGAATTAAACCCGGGTGACGGGGCCTTCTATGGACCAAAGTTAGATATCATGTTTGTCGATGCTTTGAACCGTCCATGGCAATTGGGAACACTTCAGGTGGATCCGAATCTGCCAACAGCGTTCGATTTGAAGTACACAGGTGAAGACAATAAGGAGCATCGCCCAGTGATGCTACATCGTGCGATCTTGGGCTCATTAGAGCGTTTCATCGGTGTTTATTTGGAGCACACTGCGGGCCATTTGCCGCCGTGGATGATGCCGGTCCAGGTGGCGATTCTTAACGTTACCGATCGTGTAAATACGTTCTGCGAGGAATTGATGAAATCCCTCAAAGATCAAAAGGTGCGCGTGGAGTTTGACCGCCGCAACGAAAAATTGAATTATAAAATCCGTGAGGCTCAACTTCAAAAAATCCCATACATGATTATCGTGGGGGATAAAGAGGCGGAAAGCCGTACGGTTTCATTGCGTTTGAGAGACGGTTCAGAACACAAAGGTCTGACTGTGGATCAGGTGATGAATTTGATTACGACAGATATTAATACAAGAAGTTTGCAGAGCTCTCTTGCGAAGTCTGCAACTGTAAATTAGACGTCGCACTTACGCGGCGCTAGTTTTTAACAAAACCCCGGAGGTTTACCATTAGCAAGTTTTCAGGAAATTTTGGAGGCGGTGGCGGTCGCTTTGATCGCAACAAGAAAGACTCTAAAGACTCATTGAGAGTGAATCGTGAGATTCGCGCCCAGCAAATTCGCGTTATCGATGATGAAGGTAACATGTTGGGTGTTATGACTGTACCTGAGGCAGTTCGTATCGCTGAAGAACGTGGATTGGATCTACTTGAGATTGCTCCTACAGCTACTCCTCCTACTTGCAAAATCATGGATTACGGCAAGTGGAAGTACGAGAAAAAGAAACAAGCAACAGCGGCTCGTAAAAAGCAAACTGTTGTGACGATCAAAGAGGTGCAAATGCGCCCTCGTACAGATCAACATGACTTTGAAACGAAGATGAATCACGCTCGTCGCTTCCTTTTGGATGGTGATAAAGTGAAAGTATCTTTGCGCTTTATGGGTCGTGAATTGGCCCATCAAGAAATCGGTATGGATGTGATCAAGAAAGCCATCGCTTTCGTTGACGATTTGGCAATGGTCGAATCTCAACCGAAAATGGAAGGTAAGCAAATGTTCTTGATGCTGGCTCCAGATCCTTTGAAAATCAAAGAGTATCAAAAAGCTCATCCGAACAAGTCGAAACAAGACTCTAAAGAGCTCGACGAGCTTAAAGAAGTCGAAGGCGACGACGAAGACTAACCGCAAAGGAGTGAAAATGGCCCGTCTACTTCGTTGTAGGGTCATCTCCTCGCTCCGACGTGCCTGGGGCACGCCTGCGCTGCGGGATAACCCTCCGCCTCGCATCCGAACCATTTTGACCGCTTTGAAGTAGTTCAGAATTACTTCGAAAATAAAAAAGGCAGCTGATTGGCTGCCTTTTTTTATTTCGTGCGAACTTTTTGAAATGCACTCTAAATAACGCGTGCGGTTACCGAAGCGGAGGTGGAATGTTCCACGTTGTCCTCGAGTTGAGGAATGACTAAGCAGCTGAAAGGCTGCTTTTCTGTTTTAGGACATTCGTGTCGTTGTCGTAAGCATGGGAAAAGACTATGGATTGTCATTTTCAATAATTAAGGACAATAAATATCTGGAATAAAACCTATTAAGGATATATATTATCCTTAATAGGGAGGTTCACTTATGAGCCAACGAGTAAACTACAATCAACAATCACCTGAAATCGTCCACAGTCTAATGGAAATCTCAAAACAGCTTTCTAAAAGCGAAATCAGTCAAACTCTGCGTGATATGGTGAATATCCGCGCTTCCCAATTGAATGGCTGTGCCTTTTGCATCGACATGCACGTTAAAGAAGCCCGCATTCACGGGGAGCGCGATCTGCGAGTGCATCACGTGCAAGTGTGGCGTGAATCCACATTGTTCAGTGAGCAAGAACGTGCAGCACTAGAGTGGACTGAAGCTGTGACAAAGTTGACAGCAGAAGGAATCTCCGATGAGATTTATAACCGTGTGAAAGAGCATTTCTCTGAAAAGCAAATGTCGGATCTGACTTTGGCAATTGGTTTGATCAATCAGTGGAATCGCTTAAGCATCGCATTCCGTGCAGTTCCAGGGTCCGCGGATAAATTTTTCGGCCTGGATAAGGCAGGAATGAACTAAAATGATTTTAAGAAACCAGGTCGAATGGGCTTTGCATTGTTGTAGTATTCTTTCGGCATTGCCGGAAGGAGTCTATCTTGCAACCAAAGACCTGGCCGAATTTCATGGCGTGCCCAAAGAGTATCTGTCTAAAGCTTTACAGGCACTTTCCAATGCCGGGCTGGTTGATGCGACCTTGGGACCTCGCGGTGGTTATCGTCTGGCTCGCGCGGCTGATAAAATCACCTTCTTAGATATCGTCGAAGCAGTGGAGGGGAAGACCTCCACTTTTGAATGTTCTGAAATTCGTAAAAATGGTCCCTGCAAACAGGAAAAAAACGCTTTCAAAAAACCCTGCCAGATTGCCCGTGTGATGTGGAAAGCAGATGAGGCTTGGCGCCGTGAATTGCGTGGGATCACTCTGAAAGACTTGGGAGACCAGCTTCTTAAAGAACTTCCCAAGGAAGTTCTCGAAGAAAATATGAACTGGCTTCTGTCGCGTTCTTAGTCAGCGATGCAAGGGCCTTCGCGATCTGGTCCTGTGACATCACGGTGAGTGATGATCGCAGAATACACCGATTGAGAACTGCTGTTTAAGATGTGCATCTGAATCGTATAGCTTTTCGCATTCATTGTGCTGCTGACAGTTCTGTGACCAGGTCTTGTCGTTGTGATCACTTCGCAGCGTTCGCGATTGTAATCATCGTGATGACGATCACGATCACCTTTGTGGTCGCGAGGGCCTCTGTCATCGTGGCGGTCATAATCACGATGATCGTATTCAGGACGGCGACATTCACGGGTCGTATATTCGACCGTGCAAGATTGACTGTGTTCGTAGTTATACGAAGGTTCTGATTTCACCTCCATTACACGGAACTTGATTCCCAAGTTTTGACCGGAGGAATTCTGCAAAATTTGAACTTGTGGAAAGTCCTTAGCGTCACGGATCTGTTCCACGGGACTTGCAATTCTAAATGCCGCTTGTTTTCCTTGAGTCGTGTGAGCGATCAAGTAATTGCCTTTTTTCTTATCCAATGAAAAAGACAGACGATCGATTTCGGCGCTCACAGTTTTTGAAGGTTTCTGCCCTGCTAAAGCCATTCCCAGGATTTGCAAAGATTCAAGAAACACTTCGCAGCGTGGAGTTTTACGGATCAGAGCGATTTCGCGACTCGTAAGTTCGCGGCGCTCGATTTGAATTTGACTTGCGATGATCAGAATGTCTGCTTGGCGTCTAAGTGAAGGTTGTCCAGATCGGCAAAGGCTTTGATCGGCTCCCGAAGCCTCTGGCAGATATTTCATATAGGTGGTGACGACAGGTGAGTTGAACTGAATGCGACTGCCATCCGTCGCTGTTAACGCAAAAGACGCGTGAACTTGTGCTTCTTCAATAATTTCGTCGCTGATATAAGGAACACGCTTTCCCATAGCATGGGACTGTTGTGCGAAACACAACGTTATAAAAGACAGCGAAAATAAGATAACAGATTTCATGTTTTTGCCCTCCCCAGTGGCCAGATGGGCCTAATGCAATCACTTTGCCAAACTTAAATGGCCAACTTGGCACCGTGAAAAAAGAAGATGTTGCTAAGATTGGCAACATTATGGGCGACTATAGTTTAAGAATTTGTCGGGCAGCTCGTTCTCCCGAGGTCATGGCGCCTTGGATGGTACCAATCATAGAGCCCACCGATGTTCCTTCCCCCGCGAGAACGATCCTTTTGTGAAATACCTTTCGAAGGTTTTTATATTCCCCATTTTTTTGAATACCCACATAAGAATAAGCTCCCAGAGAATAGGGATCTTGGCTCCAGTTGTGCTCGTGAAATGCCAGACAATGCTTTTTTAAGAAGGCAAGGCTTCTCCCTGTTAAAAGACTCAAAGTTTTAAAAGCTTGATGCATGCGTTCCTCTTTTGTCCAAAAGGAAATTTCATAAGCTTTCGGCCCCCCTTGCCAAGCAATCAGAATGTTTGAGCGGTGAGGAGCCTGGGTCCACCAAGTGGGATAATAGAATTCAGGATTGGTGTGGAGAAACGAAACGGGACGCCTGGACAGATTTTCCCAAAAGCGATGAGAAAATTCAAATGAGGTGCGCAGGGCATGCCCCATGTGCACCGACTTCAACGCCTCTGAGAGTTGAGGAATATCAGGAGAAAAAAAGTCTTTGGACCTTAAAACTCCGATCGGCAGCGTGACGACGACAAAGTCCGCCTCCCAAGCTTTTCGTTTGTTTTTGCAATGAACGCGGACTCTTTTTTCAGACCACGCAATTTCACTCACCTCATGTCGAAGTAAAACATCGGTTTTTCGAAGTCCCGAAGATTTGAACAGTTCCTCAATAAAATGGCTGTGTCCCAAGGAAGGACGAAACTGACTCTGTCCATTCAGTTCAGGCTCTTCCGTTTTTTCCGCAGCGGCTAGCCCTCGTTCTCCCACTAAATCGGGATCCGCAGCATCAAAGCCTTCGATAAATGATTTAAAGATTCCTATGTCATGTTTGGGAAGACTTTTCCTGTGTGTTTTTAAGAAATCGGTAAGAGAACGATCCTCTTTGCGATCACCCTTCAGGCGCGAGCTGACACGCTCAATTTTTTCCCAGAAATCCCGGGTCTCGTGAAGTTTGCCACCTTCATAAAAGAGGTGATTATCGCACAAGTCCGTGAAAGAAATTTTGCGCTCATTCAAAAGATCCATCATCGGTGCATAAGCGCCGTGAATGAATTCGGCTCCCAGCTCGATGGCCGGAAAAGAATTTGCAACTGTGAAAGCGCGACCTCCGATTCGATTTCGCGCCTCCAGGAGAGTGCAATTAATGCCGGCGTTGATAAGGTGTTTTGCGCACGTTAAGCCCGCAGCTCCGGCGCCAATGATGATCACGCGTTTCACAGCAACCTCCCTCTAAAAGGTTGCCGTTATTTTAGGATGTCATGCACGATTGACGAGAGTAAGTGTAAAAAGACATGAAATTGATCTTAAGACCACAAGCTGTCTTGAGGTTTCACTCCTTTTAAAGCTTGTTCGATGTTTTCCAATGCCCGAAAGCCCATGGCATCACGGGTTTCCTGAGTGGCGCTGCCCATGTGGGGAGTTAAAAAGACGTTGTGAAATTCCTTAAGGCGCAAATCATATGCAGGCTCGTTTTCAAAAACATCTAATCCCGCCGCAAAAAGCTTTTTCGATTGCAGAGCGCGAATCAAAGCCTCTTCCTGAACCAAGCTTCCACGAGCAACATTCACTAAGACTGCATTATCAGGCAAAAGAGCCAACGTCTGATCATTGATGACGTGTTTGGTTTCAGCAGTTCCAGGCGCATTTAAAGAAAGGATCTGACAATGCGGAAGCATCTCTTCCAGTTTCGCAAAGTACGTGGCACCTTTTTCCAGTTCAGGGGAAAGGCGGCGTCGGTTGCAATATATAATCTTCATTCCAAAGCCGCGGGCACGATCCGCCACGGCTTGACCGATACGACCCATACCGTAAATACCCAAGGTTTTACCGCTGACTTTAATTCCCAGCATCTCGGATTGGCTGAAAGATTTTCTCCAGCCCGCATCCATGATTTCCTGATACTCTCGTCCCCGGCGGCAGGCATTTAAAAGTAAGAGCATGGCAATGTCAGCCGTGCATTCTGTTAAGACGTCGGGAGTGTTTGTCAGTTGGATACCCCGTGCTTTCGCAGCGGCAATATCCAGGTGATCAAATCCTACACTGCAAGTCGCGATGACTTTTACACTGGCGGGAAGTTTTGCAATAATGTCTTGGGTGATTTTTTGTTTTGGAACAACAATCATCCCTTGCGGATTTTTCTCAAGTGCCAATAGAACGATTTCATCAGCAGTCATTTCGCGGTCAGAAATGAATGCATCAAATTTTTCTTTTGCGAGGGCGGTAACGTTCCTGGGCGCCATGTAAGGAAGAAGGATGGTGTTTTTCATATCGACAGTTTCATCCTTTGTGTTTTGAGTCGCAAGAAATTTTAGGCTTTTCTCGGATGACGGATTGTGAGATGCTAGGTCTATCTAAGCGCCAGATTCACTTCGACTTCGTTGGAGTACGGTGCAACTTGGGATATAAAAGTCTCCCTCCAGTAACGACTTAATAAAAAATTGAGAAAGTCTTCACGGACTTAATTGAAAGAGGCTGAGTTATGACAACTACAACAGCTTGGATTTTATTGGTTATTGCGGGGGTTCTGGAATTTATCTGGGCTACCGGACTTAAATATTCTGAAGGGTTTACGAAGCTCGTTCCGTCGGTATTCACTTTGGTCACGATGGGGATCAGTTTTTACCTTCTCTCCCTAAGTATGCGCGTATTACCGGTAGGTGTCTCGTATACGGTGTGGACGGGGATTGGTGCCGTCGGCGCCGTCATCGTTGGTACTTTGGTATTCAAAGAGCCACTTTCGTTGATGAAGCTCCTGTTTTTAGGAATGATCATTGCGGGCATACTTGGCCTAAAGTTCGTAGAATAGTCTTCCGCCGGGAAATCATTGGAAAATAGTCCTAAGGCACGTCATTCTTAATGTATGCGTTGCAGTGCTATTTTCCTTTCCACGCTATTCTTAAGTGCCCCCTCAGCTTTTGCGTCAATGCCGCTCAAGATTCCGCGTGGAATTGCAAGCGTCGGTGCAAACTCCGTTCAGTGTTTAACTGCTCAGAGAATGGAAGTTCACGGGCACCGTGGGATGAATGGTTATCCTGACAATACTCTGGCTTCCTTCAAAGCTGCGTTTGAAGCGGGCGTCGATGTCGTTGAGCTAGATCTGCAAGTGACTGACGATAATCATCTATTGGTGGCTCATGATGCGATTCCCAACGTCGGAACCGAGCGCTGTGGAATCGATCATAAGTCGTTGTTAAAAGCAGCACTGCGAGATCTTGATTTTTCGACCGAACAAAAAGTTCGCTGCGGCATTAAGAAATTTGATGAAGATAAGCTCGAACCCATTCCAGAGTTAAAGCAAGTTTTTGCTGAATTCAAAGACCTTAAGACCACGTCGGGGAAACCTGCGCGATTGAACATCGAAGTGAAATACTTCATGGATCAAATCCAGTTTTATCCTCCAGAAAATGAATACATCGATCTGATCATCAAAGTAATTGGCGAGAGTGGCTGGGCAACGGATCGTTTCTTTGTTCAGTCTTTCAATGCGGAGTTCTTAAAGAAGTTCAAAGCCAAAGCCCCGGATATCGAAGTGGTGCCTTTGGTGGGTGATGCGCGAGCGGCAGAAAAGATCGCTCTCGAATTGGGAGCTAAAAAAGTAACTCCCGGCTTTTGGCACGTGAACCCGGAATTAGTATTCAAACTGCAAAAGCAGGGAATTAAAGTCATCGTGTGGACGCCGAACCTGGAAGGCGAAATTCGCCAGGTCATTGAATCCGGTGCTGATGGTATCATCACAGATTATCCAGAGTTATTTTATAAAATCCGCAACGAGCTTTGCGGGCTTTAGGCCTTACAGTTTCATAGTTCCGCGTTCATTAAAGTTTTGATGCCATGAAAATGCACGCTCAATAATATGTGGAGTATGTCCTCCGCGAGCGAGAGCCTCTTTATAGTAAGACTTTAATTGATCGCGATACTCGGGATGACAGCAATTCTCGATGACAAGCAAAGCCCGCTCCCGGGGCGCTAAACCACGTAAATCTGCAAGCCCCTGATCCGTCACCAAGATATCCACGTCATGTTCATTGCTGTCCACATGAGTCACCATCGGGACCACATGCGAAATGCTGTTATTCTTTGAGGCGGACTGAGTAACGAAAATGCTCAAATAAGAATTACGAGCGAAATCTCCGGAGCCGCCAATTCCATTCATCATTTTGTTGCCACCAATATGGGTGCTATTGACGTTGCCATAAAGATCAAACTCAATCGCGGTGTTAATCGCGATCACTCCCAGGCGGCGAATCACTTCGGGTGAGTTGCTGATTTTTTCGGGACGCAAAAGGATTTTCCCGCGGTAGCGATCCAGATTGTTAAAGAATCTTTCATAGCAGGCTTCGGTTACCGCAAAAGAGCAGGCCGAGGCAAACGCCATCTTTCCACAATCGATCAAATCAAAGGTGCTATCCTGTAAAACCTCGGAATACATTTTAAGATTTTCAAAAGGGCCTTTTTGGAAGCCACTAAATACAGCATTGGCAATATTACCGATCCCGGTTTGCAGGGGCGGCAGGTTCGCCGTCAGACGACCTTTTTTAACCTCGTAATTAAAAAACTCCATCAAATGATTTGAAATCGCTTCTGTCTTATCATCCACAGCACTCAAATCCACGGGACTGTCTTTTAGATCAGATAATACGATGCCAACCACCTTTAACGGATCAATGGGCATGGTTTCAGTCCCAATACGAGTGCTCGCCTCAGTCACAGGAATGATGGAACGCTGGGGAGAGATTCCCGTCGCAAAAATATCGTGAAAGCCACGAATCTCAAGAGGAATCGTCGTGTTGACTTCCAGAATAATTTCTTTGGCGTGGCGAGCATACGTTAAATTATTTCCAATGGAAGTTGTCGGCAAAACAGATCCGTCTTCATAAATTGCCGCCACTTCAATGACAGCAATATCCACCGCTGGCAAAAAACCATAGGCCAGTAACTCCGCCGTTTCTCCCAGATGTGGATCCGTAAACATCACATCGCCATTATTAATTTTTTTACGCAAAGTCGCATCAGACTGAAATGGCATGCGACGAGCAATCACACCGGCTTCAGCAAGCAATCCATCCAGGTTGTGTCCCAGTGATGCTCCGGTCATAAGATTAATTTTCAAAGGATTTGCTTTGGCTCTTGCGGCTAAAGCTTTCAAGGTCGCTTTGGCATCGCCGGCCTTGGTGAAACCGCTGGCACCGACAACCATACCGTCTTTGATTAAACCAGCAGCCTGTTCGGCGGAGATAATTTTCGAGCGAAATCTTTCTGCAATACGATCTTGTGCCATGAAATCCTCTGAATAAGATATTACTTTCTCCAGTACGTCGTGAGCCACTTCCAAACTTCGGGGCGTCGTTCACCTATGTCAAAGTGATTTCCGTCAAACTCGACATAGTCATGAGCAATGCCCATTCCAGTCAGGACTCCCGAAATCTGTCGGGCTCCGTACTGCAAGTGGAAGTTATCCTTGGTTCCGACATCCAAATACAAGGCGTGAAGCTTGCGTAAAGCGTCCTGACGTTTTGGTAAAAAGTGGACAGGATCTTTTTCCAACCACTGCTGCCAAATTTCAACAATCTTATTTCCCGTGCGCGGATCCAGTGGAAAATGAAAGTCACCTGAGGAACCTTTCGGCGAATAACATGCCGACATGCCAAAGGCGTTCAGTAATGAATGCCAATTGCGAAACTTAGTAAGTTTGCCATTGCGAAGTTCTTCTAAAACGCGCAATCCTGATTGGCCGTATTTTTCCCAGACAGGAAGTGCCTGGTAAAGATCGTTGATGATACTCGCATCGAAAAATGAATCCGGCGCAATCGCCGCACACAAACCAAAAGTATCGGGGAATAGACTTGCGAGTTGCAAAGCTCCATATCCACCACTTGAACCTCCCATCACGCACCACTCTTTAGGATCTTTCGAAACCGGGTAGTGGGAGAGGGCAGGAACGATCTCGGTCATAATATAATCTTGATAATTTCCCACCGCAGAAGAGTTCAAAAACTGCGCCCCACCCCAAGTGGTTAAGGCATCCACGAAAACATACAGTGCTTCGGGCGCTTCGCCGCGAGAGCACGCCTGATCAATCACTTGAATCGTATTTTGCTCGTTGAATTTCGCATTGAAGTAAAAAGGTGCGTTGCCACTGAAGCCTCCCAAAACCAAAACCACAGGCCAAGGTCCTTTGCTCTTCGGCAAAAGCAGGGGATTGAAGCGAGTGGCCGAGTCATTGAGAGGATTGTCTTTTAAGCACTGACTGCGAATCTGCAGTGTCTCGATTTGAAAGTTATGAACTTCATAAGCGCGATAATTAGTGAGTGTGTCGAAGTGTTTCATATTGAGAATGCTATCAGGCCTTTTAGATTAAAGGCAATAATCTCGATTTAAGAAAGCAGCGTCATGATGTGGGACTTAAGTGTTAAATCTTCATCTCGCCCTTACAAAACCCTCTGAAAAATCCGAAAATAGAGAGAGCACTAGTGCGAGTGGAGCCTCTATGAAACATCAATTCTGTGGCCTTCTTTTGGGGGCGTTTATTCCGTTGTTTGCAATGACTGCTGAGGCAGCTTTAGGCGATCAACTGGTGACGACATCATCATCAACTTCTTCTTCGGCTCGCAAGGCCACATCATCAGGTTCCAGTTACTCGGTTTCTGAAGCAACGACAGATGACGGTGTGAAGGTTCGTCAGTACGTCGATGCGCAAGGTCGTGTGTTCGGTATTTCTTGGAAGGGCACAACTTTGCCTCCTTTAAGCGAACTCTTGGGAACCTATTTACCAGAGTATAAAAAAGAAGTAAAAGCTCGCGGTCGCCAATTTGGTCGTCGCTCTTTAAAAATTTCTACAGACAATATCGTGGTCGAAGGATCCAGTCGTCAAACGGATCAACGCGGCCGTGCCTATATCCCAGCAAGCCTCCCGCAGGGCTTTGACCTAAAGGAAATCAACTTCAATGAATAACATCAAAGCTGCTCTTATTCTGATCGGTGGACTCATTGTTAGTTTAAGCCAGATGGCCTGCACAGCCGGTGGGACGAACTCACGTCCTTTAGCCGCCGCCGTTTATTTTCCAACAACACTCTCTGGTACGAATGTCGTTCCGATGTCAGTGGGTGCGTGCGGTGTGAATGGTTATGAAAATGAGCCTTGCATCAGCATCACTCTTTGTACTCCAGGGACAACGACATGCCAGACGATCGATAACATCCTGGTTGATACCGGAAGTTACGGTCTTAAAGTTTTTAAGTCTTTAATAACCATTCCTCTGACACAAATTTCCGTGACCGGCGGAGGCTCCCTTGCAAGTTGTACGGGATACCTTGATGGTTCCGGTCACTGGGGTGAGGTTGTGCGCGCTGATGTGAAGCTCGGTGGTCTTAGCACTCAAGCGACTGTGACGGCGGGAATTCCGATCGTTACTTTGAACGCGGACTATGCGAATCCATCAGGTTGCAGTGATGAGCCAGATTCGACTCCAGCAGTCGCGGGTTTTAACGGCATTATCGGTGTGGGTTCCTTTGTTGAAGACTGTGGTGTGCGTGATTCGGGATTGAACGATTGTGTTGCCTCTGCGACCTCGCTCTATTGGAAGTGTACAGGAAACAATTGTCAAAAAACGGCGGTTCCTTTGGCCGACCAGATTGCGAATCCAGTGGCCAGACTTGCTTCGCCCTATAATACGGGCTTGGTTTTAAAACTTCCTTCCGTTCCATTGACCGGGGCGGGCGGCGCTTACGGTTATATGGTTTTAGGGGTTGGAACGGACGCCAATAATACAGCAACAGGGGTCACAGTATTCCCCGTTGAAAATGATGCGACTTTTGTGACGAAATATAACGCCACTTCAAATCCAAGCAGTGGTTCAAGTTATGATTATGCCTTTATCGATAGCGGAACGAACTTTAACGGGTTCCCACGACTTGGCGGAGCTCCGGCATTGTGTTCTGGGGGATCAGGTTTCTATTGCCCAGCAACGGAATCGACTTTTTACGCTTTGATGAGCGCAAGCTCAGGAACCGTAACGAAGTTAGTTTCGTTTAACGTCGGCAACATGATCACTCTGGCATCCGCGGATCCACGAAGCACGGTTTTCAATAACATCGCCTTCGATACCTCCGACATGGGGAGTACAGTGGCTGACATCCCCTTTGACTGGGGATTGCCGTTTTTCCTAGGTCGCTCGGTCTATATCGGAATCAAAGGAACCTCGCCTACGATCAATGGATCGGCCACGGCGGGACCCTTCTGGGCATTCTAAGTCATTGAAATCATGAATAAATTAAAAGGGCGCTGGGGCGTCCTTTTTTCGTTTTAAAGTGCCCTTAAAATGCTTGCTTTTCATCAGTATTCGACCTAAAACCATGAGTCCGTATTTATGACTGACTAGGGCACTACTAAGAGTCTTCCCCATCGGGAGGAACGCCTTATCGGAGACAAGGGAATACCTATGAAAATGCGTACTCACTCAGGCGCTAAAAAACGCATGAAAGTAACTGCGAGCGGTAAAGTTAAGAAAAAAAGCACTCGCATGCGTCACTTGAACTCTCACATGAGCTCAAAAACAAAAAGACAACTTGGTAAAACATCTTACGTAGAAGACGCGAACATGCTTCAAGCACGTCGCTGCCTAGTATTCTAATTCGTTTTTAGTTAATTAAATTTTTCTCCTACGCCGTAATTAGAAAAACTGGCAGTAGACAAATAGAGGTTCAAAATGGCTCGTGTAAAATCTGGTAAAACAAATCGTGCTCGTCACAAAAAAGTTCTTAAAAGAGCAAAAGGTTACTACAGCGCTGGTTCTCGTGCATACATCCACGCGGTAGAAAAAAATGACCGTGGTATGGCTTTCGCTTACCGCGATCGTAAAGTTAAAAAACGCAACTTCCGCACTTTGTGGAATCAACGTATCAATGCAGCTGCTCGTGCAAACGGCACTACATACTCTCGTTTGATTGGTGGCTTGATTAAAGCTGGCATCCAAGTTGACCGTAAAGTTTTGGCTAACTTGGCTATCACTGATGCAGCAGGCTTCACAGCTCTTTGCAAACACGCTTTGGCGTAAGCCGCAAAGCTCATAAGGAGCAACGGCAATGAACGAATCCAATACGCAGTTTGAAAACAGAAAGCGCGATCATATTAGAATCGCGCTGGACCCAAGGTCTCAGACTGAGGGACAAACCGGATTGGATTCGATCGAATTAATTCATGAGGCTCTGCCTGATTTGAATTTTAAAGAGGTCGATATTTCGACCTCTTTTTCTTTTTCTAAAGGGAACTCTTCCCAAGCTCTTTCGCTGTCTTCCCCGATTTTTATTTCTTCAATGACCGCGGGCCATGAACATGGTCGTGAAATTAATATGGCTTTGGCTCGCTTAAGCGATCGTCGCCAGATTTTAATGGGTGTCGGATCACAACGTCGTGAATTGAATGATACCAATGCTGCCGAGGAATGGACACAGGTGCGCAAAGTCGCCCCCAAAGCCCGTTTGCTGGGAAATATTGGTATTGCACAATTGATTAAAACTCCCTTGGATGGCATCCGCCGATTAGTGGATGCGACGGAAGCTGTCGCTTTGTTTGTCCATGTGAATCCTCTTCAGGAAGTCTTGCAGCCAGAAGGTACGACAGACTTTAAGAACTCCTTACAAGCCATTGAAAACCTCGTGAAATTCGCAGAGGTTCCTGTGATAGTGAAGGAAGTTGGATGTGGGTTTTCCGTCAGTACTTTAAAGCGTTTAGAAGGCACTGGCATTGCCGCTGTCGACGTCGCTGGAAAAGGTGGAACTCACTGGGGACGTGTGGAAGGTTATCGTTCTGAAAAGAGCGAAATGCTTTATCAAGTCGCTCAAACTTACGCCAACTGGGGGATCAGCACGGTAGAGTCTTTACTTAATGCTGAGGAAGCCCGTGTAAGTTATGAAGTTTGGGCATCGGGCGGCGTGCGTACGGGCCTTGATGTCGCTAAACTGTGTGCGTTAGGAGCGAAAAAGGTCGGCATTGCAAAGCCTTTCTTGGAAGCAGCTTTGCCGGGATCTCAAGATGCTGATTTGGCTCTGGAGAATTTGCTCAACCGTTTGGAAACTGAACTTAAGATCGCGCTATTTTGTACAGGCAGCAAAACACTCGCTGACCTTGCAACGAAGAAGGTGATTCGATGAAAAAACAACTGCAAGAGATCTTTAAAGGTTTCTCAAAACTCACTCGCCAGGAACGTCTTGATTCTTTGGTGGAAGTTGGTGCTTTACAACAAGCAGACGTGGACTACATCTCTAAGGGTGGTTTGCGCGATACGACTCTGGGTGAGAAGTTCATTGAAAACGTAATTGGTTATTTTCAGATGCCATTAGGGGTTGCAACGAACTTCCGTATCGATGGCAAAGACTTCGTTATTCCTATGGCGGTGGAGGAAACTTCTATCGTGGCGGCTGTTTGTAAGTCGGCTAAATGGATCCGTGAATCCGGCTCCATCACAACGGAAGTTGTAGGTGCCGAGATCATCGGTCAAATTCAAATCGCCAAAGTGAAAGACTTTGCGATTTTCGAAAAACAGTTACTCGCTCAAAAAAACTACATGATCGAAATCTCGAACCGCGAAGTGGCTTTTGGCCTTGTTCGTCGCGGTGGTGGAGTCCGTGATATTCAGGTTCGCCGCGTTCCTCGTGGTGATGGCACTGACATGGCCGTGGTTCATGTCCTGATGGATCCATGCGATGCGATGGGTGCGAACATCATGAATCAAGTGTGCGAATACTTGAAGGAGCCAATCGAACAATTCACGGGCGAAAAAGTGACGATGTGTATTCTATCGAACTTGGTAGACACTAAAATCACTCGCGCGGTTGTTCATATTAAAGATATTGATCCTGCGTTGGCAGAAAAAATCGAAGAAGCTTCTTTATTTGCACAAATGGATCCGTATCGAGCAGCAACTAATAATAAGGGCGTCCTAAATGGTATCGACCCGGTATTGGTGGCAACTGGTAATGACTGGCGTGCGGTGGAAGCGGGCATTCATGCTTACGCTTGCCGAGACGGCCAGTATCGTTCGATCACTAAGTGGTACCGTGATAACGGTGGCCTGACGGGTGTGTTCGAGGCTCCCTTGGTTGTGGGTACTGTGGGTGGTGTAACCACTCTTCATCCTACAGCTATGATGTGTATGAAAATGCTCGGCACTCAGTCTGCAAACGAGCTTTCTCGTGTGATTGCGGCGGTGGGCTTGGTGCAAAACCTGGGTGCTTTGAAGGCTCTAACGACTGTTGGAATCATCGAAGGCCACATGAAACTTCATACGAAAAATCTGGCATTGGGCGCCGGCGCTGAAGAGCGTGAGATCCCCGCTGTTCAGAAAAAACTTGAAGAGATTTTGACTATTCGTAAGCGTATTTCCCTTAGCAATGCGATTGAAGTTCTTAAAGAGCTTCGTGCGGGTCAGGCGGCAAGCTCGACTCAGCACCCTCACTAGAGGAGGGCTGTTTGGCTTTGACGTGCACGATTCCTGGTAAGACTTTTTTGGTGGGCGAGTATTTAGCCCTTCATGGTGGACCGACCTTGTCGGCTCTGACGAAGCCTTGCTTTGAATTGATCGCACAAAAAGCTAACTACTCCGGAAAATCCGGAGAGCAAGCCGGATCCCTGGGGAGCATTCATCCTGAATCTCCTGCAGGAAAATTCATTTTAGATCATTCCGATTACTTTAATAAATTCGACCTTCAGTTTTCCGATCCTTATCAAGGAATGGGTGGCTTTGGTGCATCAACAGCTCAGTTTTTGGGAGCCTATGCTCTTTGGATGTATCAAGAATCTCATCAGATCGGGATGGAGGCTCCGTTTGATTTCAAGCACTTGCTTTCTGTATATCAGAAGTATGCTTGGAGCGGTCAGGGCACTCCACCCAGTGGCGCGGATCTGATTGCGCAAATGAAGGGGAGCATGTGCTTCTTTGAAAAGCGCAAGGGATTGGTTTCAGTCGCAGGCTGGCCGTTTGAAGATCTGGAGTTTTATCTGATCCATACGGGCAATAAAGTTGCGACTCATGAGCATTTAAAGAGCTTAAAAGAATTCGATTCCAGCGTTTTGGAAAAAGCTGCTTATCAAGTGCAGGACGCGTTTGCGACTGCGAACTCGGCAGAGCTGCTTGCGGGTGTAAAAGCCTATGCTCAAGCTTTGCAGTCTTTGGGATTCACTTGTGAGCCGACGCTAAAACTTTTGGAAGGCATTCGTGCCGTGCCCGGAGTTTTGGCGGCTAAAGGCTGTGGCGCCTTGGGTGCCGATGTTTTGTTTGTTTTGACTCAGAAAAATAAATCTGCGGCCTTGGAACAGTATTGCCAGTTGGTGAATGTGAAGCTGGTGGCTTCACACCGAAGTATTTCGCTGGGGCTTCAAGTGGCAGAACGCACTGATGCTGTCGGTGTGGTTAAGGAAATGTAGTTATGAATCAAGTTTTAGTCTCCGCTCCATCTAATATCGCACTTATCAAGTACATGGGTAAAATCGAAGGCACGGGGAACCAGCCGACGAATGCTTCCTTGTCCTATACTCTGGAAAACTTGCGCACGTTTGTGCGTTTGACCGAGATCGATGGTGGTGCGGATACATGGAAGCCTTTGATTCGTGAAGATCTGGAAAAGATCGATCTTTCTGAAAAAGGCCAGCAGCGGTTTTTAAAACACTTTGCAAATCTTAAGGCCAAATGGGGCGTGACGAAAAACTTCCTGGTGGAATCTGCGAATAATTTCCCCTCTGACTGCGGTCTTGCAAGCTCGGCTTCCAGCTTTGCGGCTTTGACTTTGGCAGCTGCAGAGATGTTTCAAAAACTAAATCCACAACCGTGGGGAGCTGATCTGAAAACTTTGTCAGAGCTTTCTCGTCAGGGTTCTGGTTCTTCTTGTCGTTCTTTGTTTTCTCCTTGGGCTTTATGGAAGCATGAGTATGCGCAGCCGATGAATTTACCTGTAAAAAACATGCATCACATCTGCGTGGTCGTTGAAGCTTCTAAAAAAGAAGTGTCTTCGTCGGAGGCTCATAAACTGGTTACAACGAGCCCTCGTTTTGAAGGCCGTGTAGAGCGCGCTGAGCTTCGCTTGGCGGATTTAAGTCAGGCTTTGCAGTCCACGGACTGGCACATGGCTCGCCAAATTGTCTGGGATGAATTTATCGATATGCATCGCCTGTTTGAAACCAGTCAGCCAGCATTTAGCTATATGACTGATGCTTCCAAACAAGTCTTAGAAGAGTGTCAAAAACTTTGGAACCGTTGGCAGGATGGTCCGTTGGTAACGATGGATGCGGGCGCTAACGTGCACATGCTTTTCCGTCACGATCAAATCAAACGTTACTCTGAATACCGCGAGCATTTTGGTAAGCAGTTTAAGATTTTAGCTTTTGAAGGCGTCATTCCAGATGTCCACTAACTTTCAGTGCACAGCTTACGGTAAATGGATTTTAGCCGGCGAACACTCTGTGATTCGTGGCTATCCTTCATTGGTATTTCCGATTCCTTCACGTACTTTGGAATTGGAATACAAAGCGGGTGATCATCCGTTGCAACTGGAACTTCGTGGCGATCACGGACAGGAATTGCAACTATTGATTTGGGGAGTTCTGGAAAGAGCTTTCCAATTAAAAGGCATTTCTCGTCAAAATTTGACGGGCACTTTATATATGGATTCTTCCTTGCCAGTGGGCGCGGGCATGGGTGCTTCGGCAGCTTTGTGCGTGGCCTTGACTCGTTGGTTGGGTCACTTGGGTTATGTACAGGAATCAGAATATTTTGATTTTGCCCGTAATCTGGAAGATCTTTTCCACGGCGAAAGCAGTGGGATTGATATCGCTGTCGCTTTATCTGGCGAAGGTTTGCGCTTTGTCCGTAATGGCGAACGCAAGCAAATCACTCCGAAATGGAAACCTCGTTGGTATATTTCTTATTCCGGTAAGCGTGGTGTGACGGTGGATGCTGTTAATAAGGTGAAAGACCTTTTGGCGAAGCAACCTCCGACAGGTCAGCAAATTGATCTGAACATGGCTAAAGCCGTTGAGACCGCTCAGCAAGCGTTGATGATGGATGAAGAACAAGGTCGAAAGGCCTTGGTCCAGGCCATCGAAATGGGCGCTGATTGTTTTGAGCGATGGGGCTTGAATGATGGCGCTCCTGCAAATCACATCCAGTGGCTGCGTGATCAAGGCGCTATTGCCGTCAAACCCACCGGCTCAGGTGGTGGTGGCTATGTAATATCCCTGTGGGATAAAGAGCCCACGGCGGAAGCGCTGAAAGAATTAATTCCCTGCTAGTCAATGACTTAGCGATGGCCAGGCCGCCTGCTTAGCTTGTTTGGTCTGTATGTATGAAAGTCACGGTTAAGCTTTAATTGATTCCATTGGGGGAGTGATGGCATATCTAGCTCCGTTCCATTCAGAGTTCAGTTCCTCATTGCCATAACTCTCGGAGTTGTTCGCTGCATAATCCACGCAATCGAGTTTTCGAATAGGATCGACCCTTCACTTCCAATTCATTTAGCTGAATATAATCTCTAACAATTAAATAAGGTTTATAACCTTTGATCACCCGTGAAAAAGGTCGATATTTCCAGACCCTGGGTCCTTCACTTCGACTGGCGAAGGTATCGGTCAACACTTGCGCAAACTGTCCCGCTAATACTCGAAGGAAACTTTTCATCTGCGCCCGTGTCGCTGAGCGAGCTAATATATGGACGTGATCCGTCTGTACTGAAAATTGCTCGATCTTGACGAAGAATCGGATCGAGTACTTTTTAATAAGTCTATTAATCAATGCAAAATTACGCGGGCTGCGTAGCCCACCCTTGACGGCGTTTTTGTTCACTTTAAAAACTAAATGCAGCGGGTCCCTGGAAGAAAGAGGTCTTGCGCCTCGTCCTTTCGCGGATTTCCGAAGAGTGCCGCCGTGGCAGTATCGATATTTCCAATGAATATTCAAGGCGGAAAAAGTTTGTTGTTTCATGAATTAGCTCCTTTAGGGGCTGGATCAATTTTCGCCAGTGGAGGTATCGGTCATGATAGATGGGTGCCTTTCATGAGTCGCGACTGACATGCTCCGCTTACGAATCATTCAGATCGTGGATCGCATCGCGAATGACCGATACCCCCGAGATCGATTTTGTGATGCAAATTTGGGAAGCGCGTGAAATCGGCGGAATTTGATTGGAGAGTGAAGCGGGTCCGAGACAAGGATGGATGGAGTGGTGCGGGCCGCAAGTAAAAAACAAACCCACACCATTGCTGATGTGGGTTTGTCGGAATGAATTTTTATGGGTTGTTGAGGGTTATTTGCAGATCGAAATGGCTTTCGTGGCTGCGACTATTTTTGCGTAAGGTGAGTTTGTGGAGCGTAGGACTGCCCAGTAACGAGCGCCTCCGCGCCAGCCGCCGCTGACTTGACCAGCGATACGAGCGTCTTTGCCCATCCAGCGATTTAAGATACGGATACCGCAGCTCAAATTTTTGTAAGGGTCATGAAGATCCGTTGTCGACTTCAAACCACATCCATAAGCATTGCCGCTTTCAACAGAAAGTTGCAAAAGGCCAGCGCTGATGACGTTGTTGCCGGAGCTGTCGTTAAAGTTCTCGGTGTAGTTCAAGTTCGTATTGAAATTGCTTTCATACCTCGTCATCTGAGATAACAAGTACACCCAGAAATTCTTGCGTTGATCACGAGTCAGGCTGTTGTACTTAGGGCAGAATGTCGTGCCATCAGCCGGAATAACATCCAGGAGATCGTCGCCCAAAACATCAAGTTGAGTCATCACGTGAGCAGTCCAGAGTTTGCCATCTGTTTTAGCAGCTTCCCAAATTGGAGCTACAGCCAATGCGCCAGGACTTGGGCTCGCAGTCGGAGTCGGCGTTACCGTTGGAGACGGTGACGGTGAAGGGGTTGGTGTTGGATCAGGGGTCGAAATTCCGGAAGATGAATTGTCATCGCCGGTCGTGCTAGAAAGTTGACTGGAGCTGAGGGAACCATTGTTTCCACAGGCAACCAGAAATCCCGAGATCAAAATAAAAATTGTTGTTTTTAGTTTTAATCTTGCCATGACAAACAGATCGGTCATGACCCGGAAAACCTTTACAGTTGCGGAAACTGTTTAAAATGTGAACGGCAATGAGTGTCTTTTGAGACTAAAAATTAGACGCTAGTCGCGTGAAATACACGACGGGCGCGGATCTCAGAGCGTAGACTCAGAGTGAATGCTCTAGTGAATATTTCGCAACGTCGAGTGAATATCCTGACGGAAAAGTCGCCAGACGGGAGGAAGGCTTGCAATCATCACAGCGATGAGTGCAAACGCTCCTGTTACGAATATAATCCACCACGGCCAATTACTTGCAGTCGGAGCAGGCAGAGTGCTTCCGGCTGTCACAAGAATCACAGGACTAAGAATGAATTCCAGAAATGCAGCGATAATGATAGCGGATAATCCCATCATCAGGCCTTCTGTTATCAAGAGACCCGTTAAATCACGACGAGAACGTCCCAACGCGCGCAAGACAGCTAACTCCACCGTGCGATCTTCAATGCGCGTGTAAAATACCGCCAACACCGTCAGCGTGCTTAATAAAAGAAGAATGCCCACAACTAACAATTGCAGAGTTTGGTTAGAGCCTGCGAGTTCTTGAAGCCGATTTTTTTCTTTTTCCACGAATGCGATTTGCGAAACTGTTCGTTGGTTGATGAGGCTCGCTAACGAATCCTGTCCATCCGGCTGGATGTTTAATATGAAATAACTAAGAACTCGAGGCCCCCATATCGTTTGATAACCAGGGGTCGCGGCAACCGCTGTTTGTGCCGTCGTCAAATTCGTAAAGATTCCTTTGTCCCAGGATTTATCGGTGGGCTTTAAGATGCCGGAGATTTTCAAAGGAAAGGCTGAACTGGGAATTTTTGATCCAAAGATTTCTGCGTGAGCATGGATGTTTTGTCCCAGCTTTAGTGACCGAGTTTGTGCCACTTTCGAGCCAATCATTGCTTCTCCGGGATTTTGCGGAAATTGACCTTCCAGCAGTTGCGGAGCAGAATCAGCGGGACTCATCGAGAGTAAAGATTCATCGGTCCCGACCAATTTAAATTCTTTGTACTTGCCAAAAATTAACAGCGGCGTGATGTGAGACACTGTGAAGCCACTTTGAAATTTCGCTTGATCTTCAAAGGAGATGTCATTTCTTGCTTTCAAATTTTCGTAGAGATTTTGGGGAATATAATTCGGCACCTCGCCCTCAAAGTTGAGCGCGCCCAAAAGAATGTCGATGCCTCCGGATTTTGCTCCCACAATGGCATCACCTTGGGGGGCTAAAGTGTCAAAGCGCGAATGGGAAAGTACTTCCAATTTTAAAAGAACCGTCACAGCAGCAATAGCGACAGCCAATGAAAGCACTGTGATTGCGGTCGTTAGCAAATGGCGCTTTAAATAAAGGTAGGAAAGTCGCAATAAACTCATATCGCGAACTCCTTCATGTCTAAAATGCGCGTGAAGTATTTTTCCACGCGATGATCATGGCTGACCATGATCACAGACGGGTTGTGGGATCCCTCGACGAGAAGCTTCATGACTTGTTCAGAGTTTTTGTCATCAAGACTTGAAGTTGGTTCATCCGCCAAGATGATCGCTGGCATCAGTCCTAATGCGCGGGCGACGGCGATTCTTTGCTGCTCACCCAGACTCAAGCTTTGCGTGCGACTATTGGATTTGTCTTTTAAGCCTACAGCAGTGAGCATCTCTAGGGCGGCATTTTTACTTAAGCCCACCAACTCCAAATTCTCAGTCGCGGTTAAATACGGAAGAAGGTTTAGATTCTGAAACACCAGGGACATATTCATTTTGCGAAGATGGCTGATTTTGTTTTCAGATAGTTTAGTGACAGATTCTCCATCCCAAAAAACCTCTCCAGATGGGGGAGTATAAAGGCCAGCGAGCAGATGCAAAAGTGTGGTTTTGCCTGTGCCGCTGGGACCTTTAATCAACACGCGCTCACGACTTGCGATAGTCAGTTCAGGCAGTTTAAAAAAAGGCGTGACAATATTCTGCAGGCGAAGTTCCATAGCAATATGCTATGCGTGGGTCACTTCAAGTTCAAATAATACTTGCGCTCTTTCTCCGGGAATTTTTCTATAGCATAACGAAGCATCGTGCGTGGCATTTGGGTGGCGTATTTATCTAAGAATTTTTTCTCGGCTTTGGCGTCACGATTTCCCACTTCACGAAGCATCCAACCGACCGCTTTGTGAATCAGATCATGATTGTCCTGCAAAAGAATTTCCGCGATTTTAATTGTATCGACAAAATCTTTTTGGCGCAGGAAATGAAAGGTCGACATGATGGCGATTCTTCGCTCCCACAGATTTTTTGATTTTGCGTATTTGAAGAGGATCGCGCGGTCTTTTTCAAACAAGTAAGGCCCCAAAACAGCCGGGGCAATGGTGTCCACGAGGTCCCAATTGTTGATGCCTTTCCTATATTTAATTAAGAACTTGAAAATGCGGGTTTGCCCGGCCGCGTTTTCCTTATGAAACCTTTGTGACAGAATTATTAAGGAAATGAGTCGTTCCTCATGAATCGGGGACTGGATAAGGGTTGCTAGCTCTGTATAGGGTAAGTCCTTGAAAGTCTTAGCAAGAGCACGGCTTTGACCGACTGTAAGGCCCACAAAGACATCGCCTTCAGCGTACTCACCCGGGCCGGTTTTAAAGAATTTCTGTAATCCAGGAACGCGGGATTTGCTTTGCAGGCGCTTCATTTCTTTTTGGATTGTCATGATTTGATCATATTCCATTTTAATCACCCGCGTCGATAGCGTTTTGATAAACAACAACGCTTGATTGGAGTCATGGTCTTCATTAGGATGCGCCTCTATTCTTTAACAAATTTGAATACTAAAAAACAGGAGAACAAAATGAAAAAGTTTATGATGATGCTTTTGTCTTTGAGCTTTGTTGGTACGACAGCAATGGCGTTCGAAGGTGCATTCGTTCCAAATGAAGATGGCGCGACAGTTCAACCGTTGAGAGGCATTTGCCCGGCTAAACCAGTTAAAAATGGTAACTACTGCAAACCAGTAGGCAACTCTTGCCCATCAGGCTACGACCAATTCGCAAAACTTTGCTGGGGTGGTTGGAGAAAAGGCTTCTACAAATGTGGTATCTCTTGTAAGCCGAAAGAACAATGCGGTTGGAACCCACACGGTGATTGGCGCTGTGGTAACCCAGGTTACGGGCCAAACCCTGGTCATCACTTTGCAGCGTTTGAAGGTGCTTTGAACTTGAAACAAGACGGCGCAGTTGAATTGAAAGCCGCTAAAAACATCTGTGAAGACCAAGGTCCTTCTGCAGGTGATAACGAGCAGTGGATAGTATGTCGCCCAGCTGATGGCGTGAACTGTGCTCCAGGTTACAAACGTATGCACAAGTACTGCTTTGGCGGCTTGAAAAAACCTTTGTACCGTTGTGGTTATGTTTGCGAAAAATCTCGCAATGCTAATGACGATGGCAACGGTGGCGGCATTAACTAGTTAGTTGAGTAATTTAAGGCTCCCGCGCAGGGGGCCTTTTTGTTTTTTTGGAGAATATATGAAAAAAATGATGATGATGCTTTTATCTTTGAGCTTTGCAGGTACGACGGCAATGGCTTTTGAAGGCGCTTTCGTTCCAGGTCTTGATGGTAACGCCAGCGTGCAACCTTTGAAAGCGACTTGCTCCGCGGAACCAACACCAGGTGGCAACTACTGCAAGCCAGTTGGTAACTCTTGCCCTGCAGGTTATGACACTTTCGCAAAACTTTGCTGGGGTGGTTTGAAAAAAGGTCTCCACAAATGTGGTATCTCTTGTAAACCTAAATCTCAATGCTCATGGAACCACAGTGGTGACTACCGTTGCTCTTCCAGTGATCGCGTTCACACTTTGTCTGCTGTTTCAGGTGCTTTGCAATTGAATGCAGAAGGTGGTCTTGATCTTGTGAAAGCTAAAAAAACTTGTGAAGACTTAGATCCAAGCGATGCTTACGAAGGTCAAACTTGTGCTCCGGCTGATGGCAAAACTTGCTACGCTCCATACAAGCGTCATGCAAAATACTGCTTCGGTGGTTGGAAACGTCCTTTGTATAAATGTGGTGTCGTTTGCTCCGTACCTCGTCAACCGACTCAAAACTAAGATCTTTGATTGTACGTTGAAGGCTTCTTTCGTGGAGCCAAATGAAGCCTGTTCAGAAATGAACGGGCTTTTGTTTTCGATGCTAAAGTGTCTGTGAGAGTGGGTGCGGAATGAAAAACATCATTTATGGATTGTGGCTTTTTTCGTATCTGCTCCTGTCCTATTTCTTTTTCGTGGAAAGAGATTTTGCTACTTCGTTTTACATATGGTTGGGTTTGATCGCGTGTGTTGGTCTTATAAAATCTCAGCGCGAGCCGTGGAAGCTCCTGATCCTGATCGGCGCCTGTTTCACAGTTCTAAAGGCATTGCATTTCTATAGTCCATTTACCATGTGGCCGATGGATTTCTATCTGGTGGCGCTTTTTGGATATTTGCTGCTTCGATTTGGATTTCGTAAAACTCCGGAGAAATTAAAATGGTCCTTCGTTTTTTCTAAGCGCGAATGGGCATCGATTTTCATCATTAATGTTCCCGCCGTCGCGATTCTGCTTTGGTATTTTCAGCTTCATCCCCACGTGGCAGAGGAGTTTCCGGAATTGAATGTTCCCACTTGGGGACTGCCGTTAGTAGTTCTGGTGATGGCGGCATTAAATGGATTGCGAGAAGAGATCTTTTTTCGCGGCCTGATCCAACCTGAATCTACTTCTAAGAACGCTCCCATGTGGTTTGTGATTGCGTTGCAGGCGGTCCTATTTGGGTTCTTGCATTATGCGTTTTCTTTTCCCGAAGGTTGGGTGGGCGTCCTTATGACAGCCGTTTGGGGAGCCGCCATTTCTTTTCAATACAGACTTTTTAAATCAATTTCTCTTGCATGGGTTACCCATACAATGGCTGATGCGATCATGTTTGGGATCATTCTGTGTGTACGATCTTAACGGGTGTTTTCATTAAGGAAACACTTTTGCGTTAAGGAATGAATCATTACCGAATTAATCAGTGACAGAATTTCGGTTCAGAATTTAGCTCAGTGAACTTCAAACAAACAAAAAGGAGTCACTATGAAATTCTTGTCCACACTTGTTCTGTTGTTCGCGTTCTTGGGTTCAGCTGCTCACGCATACCAAGGAACTTTGCACTTTGCTGCAGATGGTTCTGTTGTCGTTAAACCTCTTGCTGCGAAATGCTCTGCAGACGTTGCAAGTCTAGAGGACGCGCCGGTTTCTTGCGATGCGAATGGTAAAACGTGTCCACAAGGCTATACTCGCACAAATAAATACTGCTGGGGTGGTTGGGACCAAGGTTTCTATCGCTGTGGGGTTGCCTGTAAGAAACAAGCGGATTGCGCAAACGGCCCGTATGCGAATCCTAAATGCGGTAACCCGGGCAGCGGCCATAATCATGGCAGCAACCCAGGACATGGCTAAATTTAAGAATGTTTCTGCGCGTAACTAAAGAGCGCGATAGAAGCCGCCACAGTGGCGTTGAGTGATTCAACGCCGTCTGTTGGTACAGACAGACGATTAAGGCCTTTGATGCCGCTAAAGCCAGGGCCTTCTTCACCAATCACCAGACGCAAGTTTTTTGGCCAGTTGAACTTCGCAACATTTTCGCCCTTCATATCCAGAGCGTAAAGATCGCTGTTCGTCTGGATAAGTTCCAAAAATTTACCAGCTTTGAACAAGGGAAGTTTCAGTAAAGCTCCGGCTGAGGCTTTGATTGCTTTGGGATGATAAGGGGAAGAGCTTTCCTCAGTCAGAATAATCTTGCTGACTTTAAAAGCCACCGCAGAACGCGCCAAAGCGCCCAGGTTCGAAGGATCTCCCAAAGGAGCAATCACTTCCAAGCCTTCCACTTTTGCTGAGGCATTCAATGGTTCAACAGCCTTTGGTTCCAGAACCAAAAGATTAAAGTGAGTTCCTACGACATCCACTTCATTAAACATCGCTTTCGGAAGTTTATAGATAGGAATGCGCTGGGTTTTAGAAATCGGGTGAGTCAATGTCACCGATTTCAAATCTTCATGCACGATCTCGGCCTTGATTTTGTAATTCGGATTTTCCAGGAATTCCTGAATAAGCTTTTCGCCCATCAAGATAAACTCACCGTGTTTTTTAATACCACGAGAAGAAGCTAAATCCGTCCAGCGACGGAAGTGTTCGTTGGTTTTTGAAGAAATCTCGATCATTTGTAAGCCGCCCAACGTTTTTTCTCTTCGGGAGAAAGTTCCTCAAATAGCATTTCTTCGCCCTCATCGTATTCCGGCAAAGCCATGTGTTTGATTTTTTCATAAACCACCATGCGGCGTTCATGGGGAGTGTGAGGCAAAGAGTAGGCTGTGTCTTCAACCAGTTTGAAATACTCTGACCAGTTTTCTTTGGCCATTTTGATTTCAGGATCCACGCCCGGGCCCTTCATGAAATACACGCGGCCGCCAATGTTCAGGCAGTTGATGACATTTCCCAAAGTATTGCCGATGTCTTCCACGGCGCGAGTGATCGCGCCATTCACAGGATACACGCAGTGTTTATTAATATTGCGGCCCAGGATATCAAGCTTTGGCAGTTTCATTTCAGTGCGCACGTGCTTTAAGAATTCCACACGGCGTTGCACACCCTCACCCAAAAGAATTTGTTCATTCGGGTACATGATTTTTAAAGGAATACCAGGAAAGCCAGGGCCGGTACCCACATCCAAAAGGGGAAACTGAAGCTTCGTGTATTTCATGATGATGATGGAGTCGATGAAATGCTTGATCGCGATATCTTTTAATTTTAACAGGCGCGTGAAGTTTTCTTTTTCCTGATTCAACATCAACAGGCGATAGAAGTGAGCGAGTTGGGCGCGTTGCTGGTGGCTGACTAAATCGAAATCGTGATTGCGAAAGATATCCGCCAGACGATCGTTCGCTTCGTTCAATTCAAAAATGGATTCTGGTTTTTTATGGCGTCCCTTTTGTTCAGAAGGAGCGGCGGCCGCAAACTTTGCACCCATCGCTTGAGCGCGGGCTTCTTGGCGGGCTTTATAGGGACTGTAATTGGTTTTATTTTTATGTGCCATGCAGGGTCGCAGTTATACCTCTTTTTCCTTGAAGATAGAAGGACTTAGCGCCTTTTTAGGGGAAATCGCCTCACCCAAGAAAAGAGCCCTGTAAAAAGCCCCAGGCCCGGGCTGAAATGTCGGAATTTTAGACATCTTTGAGGGGCAGCAAGGACGGAGTCGGGAGGTGAATAAATACTACCCGCAGGGCAATATGAGGTTCATGATGAATCCAGTGAGGGGATTCATCATGGCAAAGGCAAACGGTAGCGCAAACACCAGTCACTTGGAAAAATTGGCTTCTTCGGTCACGAATTGGGCGGAGAAATGGTTTCCTGATTCTTATATTTTCGCTGTTCTTGCGATCATCGTGGTGAGCCTTGGTGCCTTTTTAGCGGGAGTTTCGCCAAAAGCCGTGGCGACTTCTTTTGGTGACGGGTACTGGAGTTTGATTCCGTTTACGATGCAAATGGCAATCGTCACTATATCGGGCTATATCGTGGCTTCGTCTCCTCCCGCGGGCAGGTTAATCAATTGGCTTGCTAAACTTCCTAAAACAGAACGTCAGGCGGTGGCCTATGTGGCGTTCTTTACGATCTTAGCATCCCTTTTAAATTGGGCGTTCAGTTTGGTATTCGGTGGTCTTTATGTCAGAGCGATTGCTCGTCGTACCGATTTGCGTGTGGATTATCGGGCGGCAGGGGCTGCGGGTTATTTGGGATTGGGAGCAACTTGGGCTTTAGGGCTTAGCTCTTCGGCGGCACAGTTGCAAGCAAACGTGGATAGCATTCCAAAATCATTACTGCCAATCACAGGCGTCATTCCCTTTGCCGAGACGATATTTTTGCCCCAATCCCTGGTGATGCTTGCCGTGCTTTTGATTGTTTCAGTTGTCATTGCTTATTTGTCGGCACCCACGCGCGAGCGCGCAGTGACAGCGCAAGATTTGGGTATTGATGTCCAAGATGATGTCGAAAAATCCATCGCTCCGCCGAAACAGCCAGGGGAATGGTTAGAGTATTCTGCGATTCTTACGATCTTGGTGGTGGCCTTGGGTTTTTGGTGGCTGGCGCAGGAGTTTGCGAATAAAGACGTGATCATGGCTATCTCCAACTTAAACACGTACAATTTTTTATTCCTTATGCTGGGGATGCTTTTGACATGGAGACCGAAACGCTTTTTGCATTCCGTTGCAAAGTCAGTCCCTTCGGTTGCTGGTATCTTGATTCAGTTTCCACTCTATGGAAGTATTGCCTATATCCTGACGAAAGCACAGGGTGCGGACGGTCAGACGTTGTCGCATCATATTTCTAATTTCTTTGTTTCGATTTCGACGAGAGATACTTTCTCGGCGTTGATGGGAGTTTACTCCGCGATCTTAGGATTCTTTGTGCCATCAGGTGGTGGTAAGTGGATCATTGAAGCACCTTATCTGATGCAGGCCGCAAATGAACTGAAGGTGCATTTGGGTTGGACCGTGATGGTTTATAATGCGGCAGAGGCATTGCCGAATCTGATCAATCCGTTCTTTATGATGGCGCTTTTGGGAGTGTTGGGATTAAAGGCGCGGGATATCGTGGGTTACACTGTCACTCAATTGGTTGTTCATGCGCCGTTGGTGATATTTATGTTGTGGGCCCTGGGGGAGACGCTGACGTATCATCCGCCCGTTATCCCATAAAAAGAAAAAGGCAGCTCAGAGGCTGCCTTTTTTTATTTTCCGTAAGGAGATGATCCGCCTTCGGAGCTGACGCCACGATAAATACGGCTGCCATCTTGGCGGGCTCTTTCGTTATAGGATTCTTTTTGTTTTGTCTTAGCTGCGGCGTAAGCGGCATCACGTTGAGCTTTTAAAGCTTGTTCTTTCGCTTCACGAGTCCACTTAGCGATGTTGTTGCCCTCTTCGTTTAAACGATCCAGCTCTTTCAGGGAAGCATCTCTCTTAGCTCTGTATTCACCAGCCACTTTTTTATAATGTTCAGCTTCGGCTTTAGAGAACTCCATTTGTTTTTGAGCTTTGGCTTTGCGCTCTTCGTTCATTTTGATTTGACGTTGGTATTCTTTCACTTGCACCGTCAGCTGTTCTTTTTCAACACGGGTGCGCTGTGCTTCGCGAGCTGCTGCGGCTTCCATGTTTTTTGCTTCTTGAGCAGATTTCATCGCCTGTTGTTTCATTTGCTCTTTGCGGATTTTTTCGCGAGCCAGAAACTTTTGCTGTTCTTGTGCGTCGATCTTAGCTTCTTCCGATTGACCCATGGACATCTCGGCTTCGATATCGGCTTCGATTTGTGCAAAACTTTGGTGTGAATATGTCATCATCGCCAGAGCGATCAACAAGTACTTCATAAGAACTCCCATGGGAATTATATCGGCGTCGAGAGAACTCGACTGAACGTCTTGAAGTCTGTTTCTCATGGAACAAATGCTCTTTTCCGAGGGGAAATCTCAGTTTGATACAGGCCTGGACCGGCTGGTTTTCTGGGATTTGGGGGTGAATTGCTTAAATCCTTAGCAGGAAGGTATTGCTGCCATGAGCTAACTTGGGCCAAATCCTTGAATTTAGTGGGTTTTGGCGGGATATTTGGTCCCTATGAGCACAAGCAAACTCGACTCCATTAAAGAAGCAGCTCTGGCGGCCTTCAAGGCAGCGCCAGGCTCGAAGGAACTTTACGATCTCAAGGTTCAGTATCTTGGGAAAAGTGGTTCATTGACTGAAATCATGAAAGAAATGGCTTCGTTGCCGAAAGAGGAAAAACCTCTTTTTGGTAAGAAGGTCAATGAAGTGAAAGCGGTTCTTGAAGCTGCATACACGGAAGCTGAAGAAGCACTAAAAAAATCTGAGATCGGTGCAAAGATGGCAGCTGAAGAGCTGGATCTGACTTTGCCAAGCGCTTCGCGCGCCAAAGGTTCTCAGCATCCTGTGAACATGGTGATCGAAGAGATCTTTACGATCATGTCGCGTTTGGGTTACTCCGTGCGCACGGGACCTGTGATCGAAAAAGATTACTACAACTTTGAAGCTTTGAATATTCCTGCAGATCACCCTGCGCGTGACATGCAAGATACTTTCTTTATCGATAAGACTCATGTGTTAAGAACTCACACGTCGCCAATCCAAATCCACACTATGGAAACTGAAAAGTTGCCGTTGCGTGTGATCGGTACGGGTCCTGTGTTTCGTTGCGATAGCGATATCTCGCATTTGCCGAACTTCCATCAGATTGAAGCTTTGTGCGTGGACGAGAAAGTTTCCATGGCGGATCTTAAAGGCACGATCAGTTTCTTTGTTCGTGAATACTTTGGTCCCGGTTTGAAAACTCGTTTCCGTCCAAGCTTTTTCCCATTCACAGAACCTTCTGCAGAAGTGGATTGCTCTTGCCCTATTTGTAAAGGCAAAGGTTGCAGCCTTTGTAAGCAAACCGGTTGGATCGAGATCGGTGGTTGCGGTTTGGTGAATCCAAAAGTTTTCCAGATGGCGAAAATTGAATATCCAAAATATCAAGGTTTCGCGTTCGGATTTGGTGTTGAGCGTATGGCCATCATCAAGTACGGCATCGAAGACATCCGTTTGTTCCCTGAAAATGACGTTCGTTTCTTAAGGCAGTTTGTAAAATGAAGATCAGCTTAAAATGGCTCCAAGAATATGTAGATGTGAAAGAGTTCTTCTCTAAGCCAGAGGAACTTGCTGAAACGTTGACTCGTGCAGGTCTTGAGGTTGAAGAGATCACGAACCTTGCGAAAGATTTCAATCACGTAGTGATTGGTCACATCCTTGAAAAAGATAAACATCCGAATGCTGACAAGCTTTCTTTGTGTCGTGTATCGACTGGTGATGTCGTTCACCAGATCGTTTGCGGTGCTCAAAATCACAAAGCGGGTGACCGCGTGATCGTGGCGTTGCCAGGCGCCGTTTTGCCAGGCAATTTCGCGATTAAAAAATCGGCGGTTCGTGGTGTGGATTCTGCTGGTATGCTGTGCTCTTTGAAAGAGTTGGGGCTAGCGAAAGAATCTGATGGTATTGAAATTTTGCCTGCTGATGCTCCAATTGGTAAATCATATGCGGAGTACGGTGGTTATGACGATATCACTTTCGAATTGAAGGTGACTCCGAACCGTGCGGACTGCTTAAGCCACTTTGGTTTGGCTCGTGAAGTGGCATGCTTGCTATCGAAAGAATTGAAAGCGCCAAAAGCCGAACCTAAATTGGGAACTAAATCTTCTAAGAGTGAAATCGCTTTGGAAGTGAAAGCTTTCGATCTTTGCCCTCGTTACACGGCTCGTGTGATCAAAGGTGTTAAAGTAGGTCCATCTCCAGCGTGGTTGAAACACCGTTTGGAATCTGTGGGCATGAACTCCATTAATAACATCGTCGACGTGACGAACTTCGTGATGATGGAATTGGGTCAACCTCTGCATGCTTTCGATGCAAAATTCATCGGTGGTAAAAAGGTTATCGTGGACCGTGCAACAGCGGGTGAGAAATTCACTACACTTGATGGCACTGAGAAAACTTTGACGGGTGATGAACTGACAATTCGTGATGCCTCTCATCCAATGTGTTTGGCGGGTGTTATCGGAGGTAAAAATTCAGGAGTGACTGAGGCGACTGCTGAAGTGTTCTTGGAATCAGCTTACTTCGTTCCAATGAGTGCTCGTAAAACATCCCGTACTCATGGAGTGGATACAGATTCTGCTTACCGCTTTTCTCGCGGTGTGGATCCAGATGGGGCTTTGCGCGGTTTAAACCGTGCGACAGCTTTGATTTTGGAAGTCGCTGGTGGCGAAGCTTACGCTGATCATCACGATTTCTATCCAAATCCGGTTAAGAAAAATCCGATTTCGATCACAGTGAAAACTGTGTCTGATCGCTTGGGTTATACGGCTATTGAGGCGCAATTCGTCGATTACATGAAACGCCTGGGCTGCGGAATTGAAAAAAATGGCGAGACGTTCAAAGTTTTACCACCAACATTCCGCTTCGATCTTGAGCAAGACATGGACTTGGTTGAAGAGTACGCGCGCTTGAATGGTTACGACCATATTCCTGAAGCATTGCCAGTCTTCACAAACCCACCAGCTCACCACGATAAAGGTTTCTTGCTGAATAAGTCAGTAAGTGAGCTTGTGCGTGCGGATGGTTTCCAGCAAGCGTTTAACTTTGCCTTCGTTGGTTCTAAAGCTGAAAAAGCATTCTTGGGCGATGTTTCCACTATGAAGGCAGCAGGTCTCAATGCGACTGCTAAAGAAATCCGCATCATGAATCCTCTGAATGAAGAGATGGATGTGATGAGATCTTCCTTAAGCTTTGGCTTGTTCAGAAATCTTACGACGAATTTCCATTATGGCAACATGATGGGGCGTTTGTTTGAGATCGGTTCGACATTCTTTACGGGCGATGATGGTTCTTATGGTGAAAACCCGCGTTTAGGTTTTGCTTTGTGGGGCCGCAATGAAAACCTTTGGAATAAATCTTTGGATTATCCAATCGTGTTTGAATTGAAAGCAACTGTTGAGACTCTTTTGAAATCTTTGAATATTTCTTCTTACACTTGGGTGACTCCTGCAAACAAAGCAGAGGTTCCAGCTTTCATGCACTCGGGGCAATTTGCTCAGTTGTTGGTGGAAGGTAAGAAAGTGGGCTTTATCGGAACGCTTCATCCAGTTTTGCTCGATGATGCAAAGATCCGTGTGCCTGCAGCAGTGGGTGAGTTCGACCTTGAGCAATTGTACAAGGGTCAGCCTCGTCCATTCCGTATTCAAAGCGTTTCTAAGTTCCAGGTTGTTGAGCGGGACTTTGCTTTCGTCATGCCAAAAGCATTGAAGGTGGGGGATGTTCTAAAAGACATCCGCAAAGCTGCGGGGGCGCTTCTTGTGAATGTTGACGTGTTTGATTTGTACGAGGGCGACAAAATGGAAGCGGGTAAGAAATCCGTGGCCATCCGTTTGTGGCTTCAAGACAAAAATGGCACGCTGCAGGAAGAGCAGATCTCAGGAGTGACAACGAAGGTTCTAGAGTCTTTGAAAAAGAATTTTGATCTTTCCGTGAGATAAATTCTTGATTGTTTTCAGATGCTTGTTACGCTTTAGTTAATTAAGCCCGCGAAGATATTCGCGGCAGGAAAAGTGAAGGATCACAATGGCTGGCCAAAACTTGGGTAAATCAACTGTGACGAAGGCCGATATCGTCGAAAACGTCTACCAGAAGATCGGTTTCTCTAAAAAGGAAGCTTCTGAGTTGGTAGAGTTGTGCTTTGATACCTTGAAGCATGTTTTGCAAAATGGCGATAAAGTTAAGATTTCTGGATTTGGAAATTTCGTCGTGCGTGGGAAAAACGAACGTATCGGTCGTAATCCGCAAACGGGCGAACAAATCAAAATCTCTGCTCGTCGCGTTCTAACATTCCGTCCTTCTCAAGTGTTGAAGGCGATGTTGAATGGCGAGGAGTACGAACATCTCAAGGATGATGAAGATGACGATGACGACTACGGCGACGATGAATAGTCCTGAAGCGGATACGACAACGGCATCACACAGTGAGCGCGTGGAGTATCCGATGACTCCGATCGTGGATCAATCCGATGATCAACAAATGAGCTTTGATAGTTCTGAGTTGTCTTTGGGGGATCAACATCTGGAATTCGTTGAGGCAGAATCTGCAGGAGTTTCCTCTGAGGCAGTTCAAACGCAACAAATCTCAATCCCTGCCATGCTTTGCGATGATAAGCTGATGGATGAGATTAAAGCGATTCCGGGTAAAATGGCTTTTAAAATCGGCGATGTCGCTGAGATTTTGGGAATCAAACAATACGTTCTTCGTTACTGGGAAACTGAGTTTGATGTTCTTAAGCCTAAAAAAGCTTCCAACAACCAACGCATGTACACGCGCAAAGATGTTGAGAACGCTCTTCTGATTCGCAAACTTTTGCACCGTGATCGTTTCTCGATCGAGGGTGCAAGAAACGCGATGAAGGAATTGAAAGCTCATGTTCGTAAAGAAAAAGACATGAGTCAGGTCTATCACAAACTCGACAATGTGAACGAAATGGTCGAGGGATTGTTGATGGATATCCGCAAACTCCGCGGAATGTTTATGTAAATCTCAAAAGGGCTTCGGAAACGAAGCCCTTTTTTCTTTTTTGGGGGGACGCTCTCTGCCGATGAATCTGATTGAGTCCAACGTTGGCAAATCTACCTCCGCTTCGGTAACTGGTTGCGTTATTGATTTCGTGGGCAGTTGTCTGATGCTGGGGAGACGAGTGCGAGTCCGTTCTGTTGACGATGTTTTTTCCGGGGAGAATAATTAAAAGATGCTCTACGGTAATGAATCCATCTCCCATTATACTCGCAGTAATATCCTGATTTGGATGCTGATGGCATTTCAGGCAGGCGTGCTGAATATGGGCGGCTTTATGGCCTGTCATCGGTTTGTTTCGCACGTGACTGGCTTTGCGACTTTCTTTGGTTATGAATACAGTCAAAAGGGTCGCAGTCATGCCTGGGGAATGCTGGTTGTTCCTTTGTTCTTTCTGTTTGGAGCGATGGTCAGCGGGTATCTGGTCGACATTCGCTTAAAGCTTCATAAAAAACCTAAATACTATATTGCCTATGCCGTGATGCTGGTTTTGATTTTAATTGCGACCTTTGGCGGTTGGTTAGGATGGTTTGGTCCCTTTGGTGCTTCCCTGGAAGAGTCACGTAACGGCTACCTGCTTTTGATTCTGCTGTGTTTTACCTGCGGTGTTCAGAACGGCACGATCACCAGCGTTTCTCGTTCGGTGGTGCGTACGACTCACTTAACGGGTATCACGACGGATCTTGGCATTGGATTGGTGAGAATTTTTAATAAAAGAATTTTGGGTACCGAGCATACCGAGCTTGTAGAAAACGAATACAAAGCAACTTCCATGCGTTTGGGAATTATCACCATGTTTGTATTGGGATCTGTTTTTGCAGGATTCGTTTATCCAGTTGCCGGTTTTTGGGGATTTTTGATTCCCGCCTTCACGACCGGTATTTTGCTGGTGTCGATGATTTATTTTCAGATCATCAATCCACGAAAAAAACAGGCTGCCGTGTAAGCAGCCTGCTTCCTTAATTTATTTGATCACGCATTTCATCGCGATATTCTCAGAAACGCCATTTTCGCAGGTTCTGTTTACGAAGCCTGTAAATTGAGTACCAACCACTAGATCTGTGATTTGTTTTGGCAGAAACGGGGAGTACCAGCACCAGGCGTCTTCCAAGGCACCAAAGCGCGTATAGTCTTGATAGCGAGGATTTTTCGAGGTGTAAGCTGTGTCGGCAAGGGATACTTCCGCCGAAGCTAAGAATGCGCCAGAGATGCGCGCAGAAGACAATTGTTCCTGGGAACTTAGGTCAGCCGTTAAAGTGGCAAAGTCATGGGTTGCAGATCCCGTCCAGCCCTCAACAGCAGCAAAAGACTGACATGAAAGAGTTTTTGCTTCGGCGAAGGAAGCAAACAATAAAGTCAAAGCGATAGCGGTCATAAGAGTTTTCATTAGAAATCCTTTTTAAGTTGAATATGTGATTTTGAATTCGAGGTCTTATAGGTAATTAAGCGCCGTAAGTACAATGGGGCTTTATCAAGTTAATATGCTCTTTTTGAATAGTATTTTATTCATGGCTCGCAGAACAAATGAATACGTGAGCGATAAGGAGCTGTCGAGTGATGAATATAGAACGACGAACGACGAACGATGAACGATGAACGATGAACGATGAACGATGAACGATGAGCGGTGAACTGTGAACTGTGAACTGTGAACTGTGAGCTGTGAGCTGTGAGCTGTGAGCTGTGAGCTGTGAGCTGTGAGCTGTGAGCTGTTGACTGTTGACTGGTGACTGTTGATTGGCGAATGAACGAGAGAAAGAAAAGCGCATAAAGAAATAAAGAAATAAAGAAATAAGAAAATAAGAAAATAAGGAATTAAGGAAATGGGGAAAGAGCTAAATAAACGAACAAATAAATAAAGAAAGAAAGTAATTAAGGAATTATGAACGAACGAACGAATGAATGAATGAATGAATGAATGAATGAATCAATCAATCAATCAATCAATCAATCAAGCAAGCAAGCAAGCAAGCATTGAATGGCCCGCAGATGAGGCGATCATTCAAAATAATTACCCGAAATCGACTGCTGGTTGGCAAATCTATAGAAAATAGTCTCAGAAAATATGAACAAAAAATAGCGAGAGTGGAATTTAAGTAAACCAACTCTGCAAGAAACATGTTGTGATTTCTTCACAACTCACATCAGCCCGAATCTTGAGTAAAAACCATGCGCGCAGCGGCTATCAAATGACGGTTTTGTAATTGACCGAGTGTGGTCAAAAACCTGCGTCAATCAATTAAGACCGAGCAATACAGTCGTTTTAGTTACAATTTAAAAATTGCCTAAGGTTAATTTAAGGTATCGAAAAATGAGGGGGCCCCTGTGGCAAAAATCGATTCTGTTGTTGAACCGAAGGCGAAGTCTGCGAAAAAAATCGCACCTAAACTGAAGGCGTTTTCAGAGGGAAAAAAAGCTCTGAGCAAAACGCGAGAAAAAAATCACGGCGAATCCGAAATGGATCTTTCTGCACAAACTTTGGTTTTTGACAGCCATGCCAAAGAGCAATTGCGCCAGCTACTTTTTACAGTGAAAGCTGTGCGTCGCGGAGATTTTGCGGTCAGAATGCCCATCAATCAGGAAGGCATCATCGCTGAAATTGGCGAAGTATTAAACGATATTATTGAATTGAATGAGAGTATGGCCGACGAGTTCGTGCGTGTACGTGCGATCGTAGGTCAGGAAGGTAAAATGAATGAGCGTGTGTCGATGGGCTCTGTGAAAGGCGCTTGGTCGACATCCGTGGATTCAGTGAATTTATTGATCGGTGATCTTGTCCAACCAACTCAAGAAGTCGCCCGGGTCATCACCTCAGTGGCCAAAGGGGACTTGTCGCAAAAGATGTCGATGGAAATCGATGGTCGACCGGTAAAAGGGGAATTCTTCCGTATCGGTACGACCGTAAACTCGATGGTGGATCAATTGAACTCGTTTGCTTCCGAGGTGACTCGTGTGGCGAAAGAGGTAGGGACAGAGGGAAAACTTGGCGGACAAGCGGATGTTCGCGGAGCCTCAGGTATCTGGAAAGACTTAACGGATAACGTAAATAGCCTCGCAGGAAATTTAACTGACCAGGTTCGTAACATCGCAAAAGTAACAACTGCGGTTGCCAAAGGTGACTTGTCACAAAAAATCACCGTTGATGCCAAGGGTGAGATCTTTGAACTAAAAAATACCATCAACGTCATGGTGGATCAGCTTTCTTCATTCGCAGCCGAGGTAACTCGTGTGGCAAAAGAGGTGGGAACTGAAGGTCGTTTGGGTGGTCAGGCGGATGTAAAAGGTGTCTCCGGTACCTGGAAAGACTTAACAGACAACGTAAATGGTCTCGCGAATAATCTAACGGCGCAAGTACGTAACATCGCCAAAGTAACAACTGCGGTTGCAAATGGTGACTTGTCACAAAAGATCACGGTTGATGCTCGCGGGGAAATCTTTGAGCTTAAAAATACGATTAACGTCATGGTGGATCAGCTTCGCTCGTTTGCTGCCGAAGTTACGCGTGTTGCGAAAGACGTAGGTACCGAAGGTAAATTGGGTGGTCAGGCCGACGTAAAAGGTGTGTCGGGAACTTGGAAAGACTTAACGGATAACGTGAATGGTCTCGCGAACAATCTGACAGCCCAAGTACGTAACATCGCCAAAGTAACAACTGCGGTTGCCAACGGAGACTTATCACAAAAAATTACGGTTGATGCCAAAGGCGAGATCTTGGAACTTAAAGACACTATCAATACGATGGTGGATACGCTTCGCTCCTTTGCGGCCGAGGTAACTCGTGTTGCGAAAGAGGTGGGTACTGAAGGGAAACTAGGCGGTCAGGCCGACGTAAAAGGTGTAAGCGGAACTTGGAAAGACTTAACCGACAACGTAAATGGTCTGGCAAATAATCTTACTGCCCAAGTTCGTAATATCGCGAAAGTAACAACCGCGGTTGCCAATGGCGACTTGTCACAAAAAATTACAGTTGATGCTCGCGGAGAAATCTTTGAGTTAAAAAATACGATCAACGTCATGGTGGATCAGTTGAACTCGTTTGCTGCCGAGGTAACTCGTGTGGCAAAAGAAGTGGGTACGGAAGGTCGTCTGGGTGGTCAGGCCGACGTAAAAGGTGTGTCGGGTACATGGAAAGACTTAACAGATAACGTAAACAGCCTTGCCGGAAATCTAACAGCGCAGGTACGTAATATCGCGAAAGTAACGACTGCGGTTGCCAAAGGTGACTTGTCACAAAAGATCACCGTTGATGCCAAGGGTGAGATCTTCGAATTAAAAAATACGATCAACGTCATGGTGGATCAGCTGAACTCGTTTGCTGCCGAGGTGACTCGTGTGGCTAAAGAGGTAGGTACGGAAGGAAAACTCGGCGGTCAGGCAGAAGTAACTGGTGTTTCCGGTACTTGGAAAGATTTGACCGACAACGTAAATGGTCTTGCAGGAAACTTAACAGCGCAGGTACGTAATATCGCGAAAGTGACGACTGCGGTTGCGAAAGGTGACCTATCACAAAAAATCACCGTTGATGCCAAAGGTGAGATCTTTGAGTTGAAAAACACCATCAACGTCATGGTGGATCAGCTGAACTCGTTCGCTGCCGAGGTAACCCGTGTGGCAAAAGAGGTGGGTACCGAAGGGAAGCTGGGCGGTCAGGCTGACGTAAAAGGTGTCAGCGGTACGTGGAAAGACTTAACAGATAACGTAAATAGCTTGGCCGGAAATTTAACTGACCAAGTACGTAACATCGCGAAAGTAACAACCGCGGTTGCGAAAGGTGACTTGTCACAAAAAATCACGGTTGATGCCAAAGGCGAGATCTTTGAATTAAAAAATACCATCAACGTCATGGTGGATCAGCTGAACTCATTTGCTGCCGAGGTAACTCGTGTTGCCAAGGAAGTAGGTACTGAAGGAAAACTAGGTGGTCAGGCCGAAGTAAAAGGCGTCAGCGGTACATGGAAAGACTTAACGGATAACGTAAATGGTCTTGCCGGAAATCTAACAGCCCAAGTTCGTAACATCGCGAAAGTAACGACAGCGGTTGCGAACGGCGACTTGTCACAAAAAATTACTGTCGATGCTCGTGGGGAAATCCTTGAGGTAAAAAACACCATCAACTCGATGGTGGATCAGCTGAATTCATTCGCAGCCGAGGTAACCCGCGTGGCGAAAGAAGTGGGTACCGAAGGTAAACTGGGCGGTCAGGCCGAAGTACGTGGAGTATCCGGTACCTGGAAAGACTTAACCGATAACGTAAATTTCATGGCCTCGAACTTAACAAAACAAGTGCGTGGTATCGTGAAAGTCGTAACTGCGGTTGCCAACGGGGATTTGAATCAAAAATTCGTCCTGGAAGCGAAAGGGGAAGTTGCAGCCCTCGCTGAAACGATTAACTCTATGACCGATACTCTAAGAACCTTCGCCGATCAGGTAACGACTGTTGCCCGCGAAGTGGGTATAGAAGGTAAACTCGGAGCGCAAGCGCGTGTACCGGGTGTTGCCGGAACTTGGAAAGACTTAACTGATAACGTAAATTTCATGGCCTCTAATTTGACAACGCAAGTACGTGGTATCGTGAAAGTCGTAACCGCAGTTGCCAATGGGGATCTGGAACAAAAATTCGTTCTGGAAGCCAAAGGGGAAGTTGCGGCCCTAGCTGAAACGATCAACTCCATGACCGATACCCTTAGAACTTTTGCCGATCAGGTAACGACGGTTGCCCGCGAGGTGGGTATCGAAGGAAAACTGGGTGGTCAGGCAAGCGTTCCAGGTGCCTCTGGTACTTGGAAAGACTTAACAGATAACGTGAATCAGCTAGCCGGAAACTTAACGGCGCAGGTACGTGCCATCGCGGAAGTATCCACTGCCGTAACAAAGGGTGACCTGACTCGTTCGATCTCAGTTGAGGCTGAGGGCGAGGTTGCAGCGCTTTCTGAAAATATCAATCAGATGATCTCGAACTTAAAAGACACGACTCAGAAGAATAACGAGCAGGACTGGTTGAAAACCAATCTCGCGAAATTCTCAGGGATGATGCAAGGTCAAAGAAGTATCACGTCCGTGGCTCAATTAATCATGTCGGAATTGACTCCGCTGGTGGATGCCCGCCAGGGAACGTTCTTTATGCTTGATAGCGAAAGCAACGAGCCGACTTTGAATTTGATTGCAAGCTACGCGTTTACAGAACGTCGTACGGTTTCAAATAAATACAAACTGAAAGAAGGCTTAATCGGCCAGTGCGCGTTTGAGAAAAAACGCATCCTTCTGACCAATCCCCCAGATGACTATGTGGTTATCAGCTCTAGTATTGTTGAAGAAAAACCAAGAAACATCATCGTTCTTCCGGTTCTTTTCGAGGGCGAGCTAAAAGCCGTGATTGAGCTTGCGTCACTGCAACCATTCACTCAGAACTATATCAACTTCCTGGATCAGTTGATGGACTCCATGGGAGTTATCCTGAACATGATCTCGTCCAGTATGAGAACGGAAGAACTTCTGCAAGAGCTGAAACGTTCCAACGTGGAGCTGGAAGCGCAGGCAAAAGAACTCGAAGACAAAGCAAAACTTCTGGAAGTCAAAAACCAGGAAGTCGAGCTTGCCAGCCGTTCCTTGGAGGAAAAAGCCGAACAGCTTTCTCTTATCTCGAAGTACAAATCAGAATTCCTGGCGAATATGTCCCACGAGCTCAGAACGCCGCTTAATAGCTTGCTGATCCTGTCAAAAACTTTGGCTGATAACCGCGAAAAAAATCTAAGCGGGGAGCAGGTCAAGTTTGCGAGCACGGTTCATTCTGCAGGACAAGACTTGCTTGCCTTGATTAATGAGATTCTGGATCTTTCAAAAGTAGAAGCTGGAAAAATGCCAGTCACACCGAAGATCGTGGAAATCGCCGAGGTGAAAGAGTATCTGGAGCAAACATTCAGACCCGTTGCTGAACATAAAGGTTTGGAGTTTGTGATTACGGCGACACCGAATTTGCCAAAAACTATGGTAACGGATGAAAACCGTCTGCACCAGATTTTGAAAAATCTTTTGTCGAATGCCTTTAAGTTCACGGACAAAGGGCATGTGACACTGGATGTGAAGCACGAAGGTGGAAACATTGTCTATAGAGTGACTGATTCCGGTATCGGTATTCCTTCGGACAAACAAAAGCTGATCTTTGAAGCTTTCCAACAGGCAGACGGTACAACAAGCCGTAAATACGGTGGTACGGGGCTGGGGCTGACGATCAGTCGCGAGATTGCGCGTCTTTTAGGTGGCGTGATCAGCGTTGAAAGTACGCCGGGTCAGGGCAGTAGCTTCACTTTGACATTGCCTGTGAAGTATTCGGCACCAGAAGGTGCCATGGTGAATGTCGCGGATGAGCAATCCGAGGTGACACCACTTCCAAACGATGCAGATTTCACTGGTAAGAAAGTTTTGATCGTTGATGATGACGTTCGTAATGTGTTCGCACTAAGCAGCGTATTAAAAATGCGCGGCATGAATGTAATCTTTGCTGAAAACGGCAAACAGGGCATTAAAACTCTGATGGAAAATCCTGATACGGACCTGGTGTTGATGGATACGATGATGCCGGAAATGGACGGGTTGGAAGCCATCCAAGAAATTCGTTCGTTGGAGCAATTCATGACTTTGCCGATCATCTCGTTAACAGCGAAAGCCATGAAAGGTGATCGCGAGAAGTGTTTATCCGCGGGAGCATCAGACTACGTCACAAAACCGGTCGATGAAGTTCATTTGTTGTCTGTGATGTACTCGTGGTTACCGCAAAAAAATATTTCGTTAAACTAGGATGAAATAACCATGAAAACAGTGGATGTTCTTATTGTTGACGATCGCATGGATGGGCTTCTTGCGCTGCAAGCGGTCCTGAATTTGCCGAATGTGAATCTGGTGAAAGCACAATCAGGACCCGAGGCGTTGTCAGTTCTGGATGGTTACGAATTCGCCGTGATTCTTTTGGATGTGCAGATGCCGGGGATGGACGGTTTTGAAACCGCCCGTCAGATTCGCCAGCATCCTAAAAATCGTCAGACACCGATAATTTTTGTCACGGCAATCAACAAGGACGATCAATATATTTATCGAGGTTACGAAGCCGGAGCCGTAGATTATATTTTTAAACCCTTTGAACCGAGCATTGTTCGCGCCAAGGTCAATGTCTTTGTCGAGCTTTTCATGAAGTCAAAGCAGCTTGAAGAACAAGCGCAGCTGATTCGGGAAAGTGAAACCCGTGAACGCTATTTGCGCCTGGCGGAATTGGAAGTTGAAAATCTGCGCCGGTACCGCAGTCTTGCAGACGCTATTCCGCACATTATCTGGCGCGCTAAGGCTGACGGAACTTTTGATTATTTTAATAAAGGTTGGACAGATTATACAGGCCTTACTATTGAACAAAGTCTGGGAAGTGGCTGGCAAAGCGTCGCTGTCGAGGAAGACTTACGGGAATTTTTAAAAACCTGGATGATGGCCATGAGTGACGGACGTTCCTTTGAAACGGAATGCCGCATGGTCAATAAGGAAGGTGAGGCGCGATGGTTCTGGGTGCGAGCGGTGTCGGAAACAAACTTCCTGGGTCAGGTGGTTGCCTGGATTGGGACTTGTACTGACATTCATGATCGCAAAATTATCGAACTCAAACTGATCGAGGCGGAGCAAAAAGCGAGCGCAGCGAGTGTTTCCAAAACGAATTTCCTGGCAAACATGAGTCATGAGATTCGCACTCCCATGAATGCTATTTTGGGTTTTACAGAGTTGATGCTAGATGAAGAGCAAACTCCTGAAGAGCGACATAAATGGATTCATACCGTTCAAAGAAATGGTGACCAGCTTTTAAAGATCATCGATGAAATTCTGGATATTTCCAAAGTGGAATCCGGTCGTTTGCAGATTGAGAAAGTCGATGTGGATGTTGAAAGCGTCCTGGAAGACATTCGCTCTCTTTTAAGATTGCAGGCTTTGGATAAAGCTTTGGATTTCAGAATCGATCTGGATACGCAGATTCCTAAAATGATTACTTCAGATCCGACCCGGTTGCGCCAGATTTTGTTGAACCTGATAGGAAATGCGATCAAATTTACTACCGCAGGTCATGTGCATGTGGATGTCGAGTGGAAACCTCGGGGTTCCCTGGATTTGCATAGCAAAATGTTATTCTATATTTCTGACTCGGGCGTGGGTATCAATCCCGTTCATGCCAATCATCTGTTTCAGCCCTTCGTGCAAGAAGACAGCGCGACCACGCGCAATTTCGGAGGCACGGGGTTGGGGCTTGCATTGTCTCGCCAGTTAGCGCGGGCGATGGGCGGCGACGTCACCCTGGTGAGCAGCGTTCCGGGGCAGGGAAGTACCTTCCTGGTTGAAGTGAATGCAGATCCTGTGGAAGGAACAGTTTTTGTTGAATCCTTAAGTTCTGAGGCTCCTCAAAATGATAAAGAGGCCCTTCATAAAGAACGTAAAAAGCTTGCAGACATGAAGATTCTGCTAGTCGAGGACGTGGAGGACAATCAAGCTCTGATCGCCCATTTCTTAGGCGCAGTGGGAGCGAGGGTGGAGTTTGCTGATAACGGAAAAGAAGGGGTCGAGGCGGCACTTAGAAACGAATACGACGCTGTCCTGATGGATATTCAAATGCCCATCATGGATGGATACGAAGCCACGCGAAGATTGCGTGCGCAAGGATATGACAAGCCGATCATTGCATTGACGGCTCATGCACTTAAGGAGGAGACGGTGAAAAGTATGAATGCGGGATGCACATGTCATTTGTCCAAGCCTGTAAATTTCAACCAATTGATTGAAGTTCTAACGAACATTTACCGGGATAAGGGACACCGGGAGGATCATTGTGCCATTTGATGAGGTAGGTGACATTTCGGTCGAAATTAAAACCTTTATCAGACGTCACATACACTCGATTGCGATTTTAGACGTCTTGTTCTTTTTAAAACATCGCGAATACAAGGCCTGGACGCCGCAAGAGGTGAGTGTGGAGATGCGTTCCAACCCGGGTTATGCAAAATCCCAGTTGGAAGAGTTGGTTGCTTCAGGGATGGTGTGTCGCGAAGGTGCGGGTTACCGTTATCTGGTTTCTGATTCCGCTGAGACAGTTGAAAAGTTGGAATTACTCTATAACACACGCCGATCGAGTGTGATGAATTATATCTACTCCCAACCGATCGATAACATTCGTGACTTTGCGAATGCATTTAAAATCAAAAAGGACTGATCGTGGCTTTTTATGTTTATTTATTGTGTTCCATCACTAGCTTCGGTTGTGCCTTGTGTTTGGGAAGAGCTTATTTCCGTAACAAGACCCGTTTGCTTTTCTGGAGCAGCATTTGTTTTGTGGGCGTTGCTTTGAACAATATTTTATTGTCAGTCGATTTCATATTGGGTCCCGCCTATGACCTTTCTTTGATGCGCGCCTGGCTTGTCCTGCTTGGGATGACGGCGATGGTGTATGGCCTTATTTGGGATACGGTGTAAAATGACGACAGATCTATTAAAGCAATTTATCTATGGTGCTGTGATGATGGCGTCGTTTACGTCGGGAATTTTCTTTTTAAAATTCTGGAGAAAAACGCAAGACCGTTTTTTCATGCTGTTCGCTGCGGCTTTCTTTATGTTGGGAGCAGAACGATGGTTTTTTACCTTTCTGCCCAATTCAGATGAAGAGAACACCTGGATCTTTTCAATGAGACTTTTGGCGTTTCTTATAATTATCGGTGCGGTGATTGATAAGAATCGCGAGTAAGCTCATAAAGATTTAAAAGCACTTCTTTTTGCAGGACCTTATCAAACTGAGGATACTGTTTTACAAAAGTAAATCCCGATTTTTCCAAAACACGGATGGACTGGTTATTCTCAGCATCCGTGACGGCACTAAGCCCTGGATAGTTCAACTCCGCCAAGGCGAGCTGAATCAGTCTTTGGCAGGCTTCGGCTGTGTAGCCTTGGCCCCAGTGTCTTTGTACGATCATAAACCCCAGCTCCACAAAGGGCAGATCCCGCTTAAGAAGCATCAACCAGCCCACGAAATCAGAGCCATCAGCCAATTCCGCAGCCCAAATTCCCAGAGGCGCGCGCGAGGCTTCATTATCAATCATCGCTTGCAAGCGTTCCTGAATTTTTTCATCAGGTAGGGGAACGCGGTGAGGGCTGTTGCACATGACAGCAGGATTTGATTCCAATTCCCGCATATTGGCAAAGTCACTCAAATTGAATCGACGAAGATTTAAACGGGACGTTCTCATCAGTATGCCGGAGAACCCGGGGGACGAATGATATTCAAAAGGAATGTTCTTTGGCGCAAATACATTTTGTTGTCTTCCCAAGGCGTGAAGTAAGGCGGATTGCGCCCGATAATCACCAAGCCTGCCAGTTGTTCTAAATTTAACTCTTGCAGGTTCTTTTTAAAATAATAAGGACTGGCATTTTGATAGCCACTGAGCTCCTTACCCTCAATCATTCCAAAAGAATAGCGGTTGATCAATTGTTCAATCTGATCGTTATAGCTGTACTTTGAAAAGAGGCGAATGAATGCCAGTTGGTCCTCATACATTTTAATAAAGCTTCCCTGATTGCCTGCAGGCATCAGGATTTTGATCAGCTCCCAAGTGAGAGTGCAATCAGGATGAAGCTGAGGATTGTCGGAGAACGCGCGTTCTAAGCCAGACCATTCATTGCAGATAGCGGATTGGGGGTATTCGACTTCATTGACTATCTTCACTAGAACCGGGGGCAGTTGCGCATAAGAGATGTAAGGGTAAGGCTTAAAAGCCATTGCGCGATCCAGGTTTTTACTGACCCTGCGATATTCAATCAGCGCAAAGAAGGACATTGCTGCCAGCACAAACAAGGAACCAACTAAAAAAAATGTCAGCGTGAATTTAAGTGATCTCATGTCGCCAGTACGCTCCGGGATAAGAGGAGAATAGCAAAGCAACAGGGAAATACCTAGCTTTTATGAAAAATATTTTACTATGAAACACCCCAACTGTCGTTGGTCGAGATGAAGCCAAGACAGAAGGGCGTAATATGAGAAATCTAGAGTTAGAAGCCTACGTTTAGGATAGGTGAAACTTTGAATACGCCGGTGTGATTAAAGTTAACCAGACCAATTTGTAGACCGTGAAGGTTGTCAGTGATATTTACCAACCCTAACTGAATTCCGTAAACTGATTTTGCACGGTTGTAAATACCCAGCTGAGCACCGTAAACAGAAGTGCTATTGCTAAGATTCGTGACCGCTAACTGCACACCGTACACGTTACTTTCAGCCACGTTGATATTACTGATAATCGCTGCCTGCAAACCAACGACATTGGTCTTTTGCTGATTGTAGTTACCCAAACCCGCTAACTGCAGACCTATGATATTTGTTGAACCATAAGTGGCATTGAAACCACCCGCGATACCAATACCCACGAAGTCTTGGTCAGTAATATTCCCCAGCACACCAAAATCCAAACCATACACGTCACGGTGATGGCCCCAAAGAGCACTTAAGCGAATACCTGTGATCGAAAAATCTTGGGGAGGGAATTGAACCGGTGGAGCAATACTGACTGAAATCGGAGTTACTGCTGCGAAGCTTGCGGATGTTGAACAAACGATAGCGAAAATGAGGGAGAGAAAGATATTTTTTTTCATATCCACCATTCTAGAAACAGACTGTGTGTTGCCGCAAATATTCCCCAAAGATCAAGACTTTGGTAGCTGGACAATTGCCAGTAATGTGGAAACCACTGGAGCATTTGAGGTCATTACTCGAGGGATAATTTCATTTCGATGTTGCATCTCTCATAATCGGGATGAGCGCCCAGATGCACGGTTTGAAAGCCATGCTTTTTATAGAGTGAGATAGCCGGCTCAAGAATCGTATTTGAAAGCAATGTAATTTCGGTCGCACCTTTGTGACGAGCCCAGGCAATCGCTGTTTCCATCAAAAGATCTCCCAAACCCTGTCCTTTATATTTTGGTGAGACAGCCATTTTCGCCAGTTCATAGGAGTTTTTTCCGTGGGGCACCATGGCGCATGTAGCGATGGCGGAAGCGCCATCAAGAATAAAGAAAATCTCGCCCCCGGTATTTAAAATACTTTCTTTGGCTTGGTTTAGTTGCAGCAGATCCATAGTTTCCAGGCGGAAATAGTGCTCGATCCATTCTTTGTTCAATTCGACAAAGGCTTGATGGTATTCAGGCTTGTAAATCGTGGTGGAAAATTTTGACATGAAGTTCTCCCGGTTGACCAAGGCATCCTATCACATCTAGTTTGATGAGGAAAAATAGATAAATTTAAGAACTAGTATCCATTCTGATACTAGTCCGTGAAATAAGAGACGTGTGTGAATTATAAGAAGCGAAAATTTAATTGTCCTGCAGAGCTGACGGCCACGTTGCTTCAGGGAAAATGGAAAGTCATTATACTGTACAACCTGCGTAAATCACCCAAGCGATTTGGTGTGCTTCGTCGAATGACTCCCGGAATCACTCAAGCAACTTTGACTAAGCAGCTTAAAGAGCTTGAGAACTCCGGGATTGTGAAACGATCAGTTTTGGGGAAGGACAAGCTTTCCGGGGTGGAGTATGAGTTGACCAGTGTGGGGATGGAGTTAAAGCCCGTTTTGTATGCGATGATTCGCTGGGGGCTTTCTCATCAAAAAGACTATGTTGCCGGATCCTTTGTGATGGTTGGAGCCTGATCCTTATTTTTTCTTTTTTAAAAGAGCCGCACCTTCTTTTTTAATCCAAGCGCGATAAGAAACAATGTTCGTGTACACGGTCGAAGTGGCACATCCCAGTTCGCTGCGGCTCGTAAGCCCCCAAACGAAATAATCTTTACCGAATTGAACAAAAGCGGGCCCTCCAGAATCTCCGGAACAAGGGCCGTGTTCCTTATCATGAAGCAGGATGGCTTCGTAAGCGTTCGGGAAGCTTCCGATTTGGATAGAAGTGGATTTCAGAATTGCAGGTCCATCCATTTCCTCTGTGAAGCAACGAGTTTCTTTAAGTTCCATATCGAAATCACAAATCACCACACCATCATTTACTAAAGCCTCGAGTTCATCGGCTGGAGTTTGTTTGGTATCGACCTCGACCAGATTGTCTGTTTCGACACCATAGCCCGCAATTAATGTCGAAGCGCCTTCTTTAAGCAAAGCTGCATCACTCAGAATTTGCGCCGCCGTATAACCTTTAGGAACAGTGCCGTTGAATTTCAAAAGAGCGATGTCGTGAGTGGGTTCGTTTGGCTCCCTTAACTCGGAGACATGTTTGTATTTTTCATTGATGATCCCGACGCTCGCCCGACGGGTCAGGGGAGATTTGCGAATCTTATCGTAATCCGTCAGCAAGGATTCCATGTCGGTTGAAAATACGATGAAGGTTTCACTCACATCGTCTGGTTGCACGCAGTGAGCGGCTGTGACGACAAGATTATTTTCTAAAAGAATTCCTGTACAGACAGCACCTACGTTGACGTCGTAAATACCGACGGTACTTTTCGCTATACGCGCGTCTTTTTTCACCAGTGAGCCGCCGATGATAGCGTCGCCCTCGGTTTTCAAGGCACGGTCCTTCACAGGTGTACAAGCCACAGCTGAAATCATAATTGTGAACGCCAATATTCCGGCAAGCTTCATAAGAAACATATCCTTCGGTAAAGGGGTATTTTAGCGGTAATTCAGGTGTTTACCAGCCCCCCATAATCTTTACTAACAGCTGCCAAAAACTGTCGAATGTCTCTACAGGGGGTGGGGGAAAGCCCTGTCAAAACTGTTAGTTAGACTGGTATTGGGAGAGTCTTTTACAAAGGGTTTGCCCCAGCTTCCTGGATATTCGAGAATCAAAAAAGTAGCGAGGAGGGGGCCCTATGAAAAGTGGTTTAAGTGCCTTTGCAGTCGTTTTTATGTTGATGAGCACATCTGGTGCCCAAGAGGCCGGGCCTTATTTCGAAAACACCATCGTGCCCAGACAAGGACGATTGGTTGCTATCGATTATGATGCAGGATCCAGAACGGTGAGAGTTTCAGCGGTCGGTAAGACGTTAAAAGGAATCAGTTCCTCACGCTATGCCGTCACAGCGGAAACGACCGATGCCGAGGGGATGGCAAGGCAGCTGGATTTGGTTTCTGTTGCCAGTGGTGGTTATCAATTTAAAGATAAGCTAGAGCCCAAAAAAGATGTGAAAATTAAAGTTCAAGATAAGCAGAGCAAAGAGACAGAAATATTTTTGCTGAAACCTTAGAAGCAGGTTTTCCAAAAAGAAAAGGCGGCTGGTGAGCCGCCTTTTTTTATTTCACTCCGAAAGCCTTCGCAGTGTCTTTAATCCAAGGTGCGTAGTGCAGGATGTTCATGTAGATGATGTCGTTATTGCAGCCAATGCCGCTGCGACTTGTAACGCCCCAAAGTTGAACTTCTTCGCCCACTTGAATGTAGGCAGGACCACCAGAATCGCCAGAGCAAGCTGCTTTGCCGTCTGTTTGATCCAAAATCACTTCGCCATCATTCGGGCTGTATTTGATTTTTACTGTGACTGCTTTCAAGATCGCAGGGCCGCTGAGTTCTTCACGGATGCAAGTGGTCGCTTTGCGAGCGTCGTCGTTATTGCAGAAAACTTCGCCTTTATCGATCAGGTCTTGAAGGTTTTTAGTTTTTCTTGGATCCACAGGGATCACTTCAGCGTAATCAACACCGTAGCCAGCAAGAATTGTCGTGGCACCCGTTTTCAGAGCCGTTGGGTCCGTCAGGATTTTCGCTGTTTTATAATCTTTCGGAGTTTCGCCTTCATACATCATCAGACCCACGTCGTTCCCTGGGAAAGCCGCGTTGGCTTGACCTGGGTTCCAGTCTTCGTGTGCTTGCATTTTCACGACTTGGCGTACAGCCGGAGAGTTTTTGAAATTATTACCCAGGTTAAGGATCGATTCCATGTCGGGGTGAAAGACGATGTAAACGCCGGAAGTTTTTTTACCGATGCAATGAGCCGCTGTCAGAACCAGATTTCCTGGAAGCAAAGAACCTGTGCAAGTATAGCCTTCGTTGTCGTCATAGATACCAACGATGCTTTGAGCAAGGGCTGTACCCTCTTTCACCAGTTGGCCACCGATAATTGAATCACTGTTTTTAGCAGTCAAATTGTTAGAATTTACAGATGAACCGCAACCCGCAGTGATCAATGCAACAGTCAAAAATAGAGAGCTTAAAACTTTCAACTCAGTGTCCTCGCAATAAAAAAGTATGGGGGCTCCTTTTATAGAACCCCCACGCATTTGCAAGAAAAATTAAAGACCTGCAATAAATTTATTTTTGAGCGTTTTCGATTAGGATTCAGTATCCAAAATCGGGAAAGCTTTGACGAGATCATCAATCGCTTTCATCTGCTGCAGGAACGGCTCCGCTTTCGCCAATGGCAATGCCGAAGGGCCATCGCATTTTGCTTTCGCTGGATCTGGATGAGCCTCGATGAACAGACCCGCAAGACCCACTGCAAGGCCTGCGCGAGAAAGTTCGGCCACCTGACCACGTCGACCCGCAGAGGCCGCACCACCTGGGTCGCGGAATTGAAGAGCATGAGTGGCATCCAAAATCACCGGAGCGCCTTTAGAAACTTTCTTCATGATATTAAAGCCCAAAGTGTCGACGACTAAGTTGTCGTAACCAAAACAAGAGCCGCGCTCGCACAAGATGATTTTGTCGTTACCGCACTCTTCGATTTTTTCGACGATGTTACCCATTTGCGAGGGGCTCAGGAACTGGGGCTTTTTAACATTGATCACAGCTCCCGTGCGAGCCATCGCCTCAACCAGGTCCGTTTGACGAGCCAGGAATGCGGGCAACTGAATCACATCAGCGACTTCAGCCACAGTTTTTGCTTGAGCCACTTCGTGAACATCGGTGATGACTTTCACACCGAAAGCACTTTTAAGTTCCGCGAAAATTTTAAGACCTTCTTCCATACCCGGTCCGCGGTACGAATGGATGGAGGAGCGATTCGCCTTATCGAAAGAAGATTTAAAAACATAAGGAATGCGAAGGCGGTCTGTCAGCTTCACGAAGTGCTCACAAACTTGCATCGCCAAATCACGGCTTTCAAGAACGTTCATACCTGCGAAAAGCACGAATGGTTTGTTGTTGCCGACTTCGATATTGCCAATTTTTACGATTTTATTTTGCATGACAGGTGCCTTCTGGAAGTGATTTGCCACGGATTTTAACATCATTTTTTCAGTCGGGGCAAATCAACAACCCGAGGGTTTTGCAAGGCGTCTTTAAAAGATGCGAGAGCAAGCCTCTCCCTTGTCCTTAAACTCTTTGTGAAAGATCCAATTACTGAATATACGGCACTTTTTATCCATGGCCGGGGACTTTAAAGCCGCTTCTTGGTCCACCAGTTCGTAGAGCTTGTAATACTGAACGATATTATCCCGCGTTGGGTCTCCCACCCAGCCCGGAGGGCGACGTGCCACCAAAACATCCATATACGGTTGGTCCAAGGTATTCATCGGGACATCTGGGTTTTGGGGAGTCGTATTTACGGCCGGAAAGCGAAGAGCTTCAAAAAAGTCGGCATAACTTTGGGAATCCGTTTGCATGAGCTTTGCACTCGCAGGAGGGTGTTTATGCAATGTTAAAGGGTGGTCGCCTTTGCTGCAAACCAGGCTATAAAAGTTAAACTGGAGATAAAACATATCACAGTGCTTGAACAGATCTTGTGAGGTCTGCAGAAGAATGTTGATGCTCTCGAGGCTTAGTTCCCCATCCAGCCACTGCGCGAAAATACCATGGTCTGCCAAAGAATCGTAGACGGCTTCAAGGGCTTCACGGCTCCACAGTTTCGCCGCTGCAAAATAAACCGGAGAGGGTACGTTGTTGACGATAAGATCGTACTTAAGCTTTTGGGTGCGCAGAAATGTAAGTCCATCGGCTTCGGTGAATTTCACATTCTTGGATTTCACTTTTTCAGCGACCAGAGGCATGAAATCCAAAACCTTAAGCATCGTCGGGTCTAAGTCTACGACATCCACGTGAGTGAAAAGGTCAGCAGCACCCATGACTGTGGTCCCAGTCCCTAAGCCAATTACGAGTGCTTTGTCATATTTATTTACATAGGACAATGGGGTAAGGCCCATAAAAGTATCTGCGGGGGAGTAAGACTTCCAGGAAGGCAGATTGATTGAGTGATGACCATTCATAATCATAAGTTTATGAGTATGATCTAACTCGACAAAGTTGACCTCGCTGGAGTTGTGTTTAAAAACTTTGACGTCGGTCACGCTGCGGCTGTCTTTGACCCAGCGAGTGAGATTTCTGTGGGAGTAACTGCCCAAGGACCACGAAAATGTTGTGATTAAAAAGTAAGTCAAGGTACACAAAACGAGGCTGATCGCTGCTACCAGAAAACGCATTTTCTTTTCTTTGTTGGCAAAGAATAAGCAAAGTAAACCCAATAGAGTCCATAACTGAAAAATTCCAGTCACTTCGAACAAGAATGAAATAAAGAGCGCGATACCCACGGCATTGCCAGTGCAATTCACAGCCAGATACGTTCCCAGCGGAATTTGATCGTTCTCCTTTTTAACTAAGGGCAGAAGGCTCCCAAAGAAAAAGCCCGTCGGAAGTATCAAGCCCACACAAAACAAGGAGCGTTGCAGGAATGTGGCAGAGGAGCTATCAGGCCACTGAATGAATTCCATGATGGCTGCCCAGAATACCGGCCATGAAAGGCTCCAAACCAGTAAGGACAGTATCAGGATGGCAGAGTGTTTTTTAAAGTCATTCCAACTTAATAGTTTGTAGCCGAGCTTTCCGCGAAACCACAGACTCGCCAGGGCCCAACTTAAGATTAAGGCAGCTAGGTACAGGGAATAGTGAAATGCCAGGGGAGCCAGAACATTTTGAACTTGGCGATAAAGGATGGATTGAATAATTCCGCTGACCACGGAAAAGGCAAAGAGTGGCACCAGCAATTGAGAATAGCGTTGGAAGTCATCCTTTAGGGAACTTGTGGGAGCTGTTGCGACCGTAGCGGTTGAGTGCTTCCACCAATACATCGCCCAAAGCCATTCCATCGCGCCCAGGGTCAGTAAAATTTTGTTGAGTCCCCATGTATGGAGAATGCCGAGCTCCATGAATACCAAAGCTGCAACCACCAATAAATGAAAATAGAAATATACTTTGTTGAAGGTAGAGACTTCGTCCAGTCCTCGGCTTCGCTGCTCTTCAAAATAGAGCGGTAACAAGAGTGACGAAATAAAAGAGATCGCAAAGAACAAGGCAAATCCGAAAATCAGGCTCAGAACTGGAAAGTTTAAAAGTTCGGAGCTTGCCTGATCAAATCCCATCAGGACTATAATGAGTCCGCATAAAAGGCCATGGCTCTTTGCGAGGGTCAGTTTCAGGCGAAGACTGAAATAAGAACCTAGGGCTGTTCCTAAATACGCCACGGCAATTAAAAAAAGCTGGATGAAAAACAGGCTTCCGAAGACCTGGGTCAAAATTCTTGAAATAATAATTTGATAAAGTAAGACGGGAACACCAAACCAAATTAAATAAAGAAACTCTGTTTGAGGACTACGTGGTTTTATCATTTTTTCTATTCACCCATTCTGGAAGTGCGAAAAGATACAACACCACAAGTAGATGCAGGAAGTACCGGTAACCGAAAATTTCTTCAATGCCGATGTGAAAACCGATCAGTCCCACGATCCACATTCGGCGTAGCATGCGCGGACCAAAAAGCAGAAAGGATCCGCATTCTAACAGCAAAATTCCTGCTTGCAGAAATCGCGCGACATCAACATCTTGCAATATAAGATTGCGAAGGAACGAGCGACCATTGCCAGTGTAGTGAACAAAGACCTGCAGGCTGGTTCCGTTAACCCATGATAGTCCCGAGTAAAATATTTTTTCCCAACCCGCTAAAAAGTAAAAAGACACCACGATACATGCGGCTACTTGGAAAAAATAGTTATGCAGGAATCGATATTCCCGAGCAGCGAGAGCAATCATAAGTAAGCAAAAAACGGACTGGCGATGATCGCCAAAGGGTTCGTTTTGCAAATACAATGAGGTCGAGAGAATAAAAAAGACCCCTGTCGCGACCGAGGTTAGTTTAGGTTTTAATTTAAACAACCATAGTGTCGCGCTGAGGATTGCGGCCAGGGTCACGGCTTGAAAAAGCGGATGGGAGCTCATGATCTTCTCGGGCAACCAGCCCGCAAGCGACACAACCCGTATCTCGCCATCAGAACGCCAAGGAATGAAAAGTTGATCCAACAAAAGAGCGATCGCCGAAACAATCGTTAGAATGCGAAAGCCGGTATAATATTTTTCACTGGTGGGCCACTTCATTTTTCGACTCCAGGTGTATGGCCACAAACCGACTGAACGATTTTTTGATCGTCGCTCAGTACTTGATTCGCCCACGCAAGGCTTTCGAAAGAGACGGCACCAAAAGTTTTATCCGGCAGCGTGCCCCACGTTGTGCGAGTTATGCAAAGGACGGGAAATTGCGCGATGACTCCTGATTGCTGAGACGTGAAGTGCTCCTGCAGTTCGGCGACACTTAAGTGCTGACTCCATTTATACGCTGTGGTTGGGTGTCGGCCCACCAGATACGTGGGATCGCCATCGTAAGTGTTTTGCAGGTTCAATGACTGAGGCAGAACTTCGAGGCCCTCGGGAGTGGATATTAAATATGTCTCATAGGATAAAGGAGCATCAGCAAAGAGAGGATAACGCTGCACCGGAAATAAAGGATGCACGAAAAAACAGGCAAAGAAAAGAGTCGCGCAACAGAAAATAATAGTGAGTTCGGCTCTTTTAGTCATCGCACTTTTCCATAGAAATAAGGCTAGACCATTGATAGCATCTTTGACAAGTAAACAAGGAGGAGATTCTGAAATCAAAAATATTCAGACTGGGTATGATTGCCATGTTCCTGACTGGCTTTTCGGGTCTTCTTTATCAGGTGCTGTGGATTCGCCTGTTTTCTTCTTTGCTAGGGGGCACGACTCTCTCCATTTCCTGCGTGATTGCTCATTTCATGTTGGGTTTGGGATTGGGTACCGCCGCGGCTCCTAAGTTTTTACAACGGGATTCTAAAAGGCAAATTCCTCTGTATTCGCTTTGTGAAATTGCGATTGTCGTGGTGATTGGCTTGGGCGCCCTGTTCTTATTCGGCGCCCATGAGGGGCTTGCGCACGTTTTAAAGGCCAGTCCTCTGCCGAAACTTCTGAATCACTTTATCATGTCCGGAATTTTTATTTTCCCTGCCACATTCTTGATGGGGCTTTCCTATCCTTTGATGAGTTATAAATTTTCCTCTTCCAAGGAGCATCAATGGCTTTACGCAGCGAACTGCTTGGGTGGGGCTTTTGGAGCACTATGTTCCTATCTTGTTTTGATTTATAATTTCGGTCTTTCCGGGGCTTTGATTTTTGGGTTTTTTCTGAACATTCTTGCTGCAGCTTTATTTTATAAAGAGAAATATGCGTTCTCTGCCGAGTCCGAAATTAAGCTCGATAAAAATGTGACTCCGAGTGAAAGCGGTGCTTTCTCCGCAGGAAAATTAAAGTTATGGGCCTTGTCACTGAGCGCCCTGAGCGGGTTCTTTGTTTTAAGTCTTGAGCAAATTTGGTTTCGATTGGCACATTTGTTTTTGGGCGGTCGGGTGTACGTGCACTCTCTGGTGTTAGCGGTATTATTGATAACGTTGGCTGCTGGGGCATTTTTAAGCCCCAAACTTTCTAAACTCTCTTCCGAGATGCAATTGAAAGCTGTCCTGTTTATCTTGCGCTTAACGGGCGTGTTCGCAGCTTTTGGATTTATCCTTTTGCCGTCGGCGATTTCTCAAGGGGTGGATTTAGATCACCCTTATGCTAAAACGATCAAAGCTGTTTATTTTGGAGTTTTGATTTTTATCGCTGTTCTTCCGGGATTTGTTCTGGGTCTTTGTTTTCCTTTATCTCTGAAGGTTATTCAAACAGGGATGAACACGGCTTTACAAAAAACACGAAGTCTTTCCCATGCGGTCTATATCAATACATTTGCATCTGTGCTGGGGAGTCTATTGACGACCTACCTTTTGTTTTCATGGTTGGGAACTATTGGCAGTTTAAAACTGCTTTACATAACACTTTTGCTTTTGGGTTTGGTTGGAACTTTATTGTTTGTGCGTGGACCGGCGAGGGTTTCTTCAGTCATCGTTTCGATTTTGCTGATAGGTTTTATTGGAACTCGTTCAGCTAGTTTGAATCCCGCAAGCTCGGCCCTGTTTGAGGCCGAGGATGAGTTTGGTTATTTGAATGTCATTCCTTTAATTCAAAATGAAAAAAACAAGATGGACCGCTGGGCCATGTTTCACAACTATACATCCTTGGTGGCTCCTTACGGCTTTGGCGAAACCTCAACCGTGCAGCGAAGCCTGGCCCTTTTTCCGACGATCTATGCGAAAGATGTGAATGACGTTTTGGTCGTGGGTATGGGGTATGGAATTACGACAGAGGCGTTCAGTCGTATTCCTGAAATTAAAAAGATAACCAGTGTTGATATCCTGCCTTTGGTTATGAAGGCTCAGGGTGCATTGAACTTTAAAGATAATTCTTATCTACAAGACCCTCGGGTTGAAAACGTCGCTGATGATGGCCGAAGCTTTATCGCGCTTTCAGACAGAAAATGGGATATTATCACGGTCAATGTCGATCCCTATGGACCGGGCACGACCTATTTGATGTCTCGGGAATTTTACAAGATGGTGCGTGGGCACTTAAAACCTGGTGGTATATATGCGCAGCTTATTTTCGGTGCGAGCCGGGATCTGGTTTCGCTCTTTCACACCCTGAGCTCTTCATTTCCGTATTATCGGATTATGCCAGGTTACTCCTATGATGGCTTGATCGTCGTCGCCAGCGAAAATCCGCTACCAGATTGGTCAGAGGTCTCCTTGCAAAGAGTGAAACCTCTGTTGCCCATAGGGAGCTGGGATGGTTCTTCTTTGGAAAAAAACTCTGACTTCGCTTTAGCGGAATCGGTGGCTCGTGGTTGGGTGGAATATGTGCAGCGTGAGGCTCCAGGTCCCTGGAAATTCGTAACGGATGACAATCTGTTGGTGGAATCCAGTCGAACTCGTTTTACAGACCTCTTATTAACGTATCCGAAGGACTACTAAAAACATTCTTGGGAGCGAGGCAGGCCCGAATAATCCGCAAATATAAATTCATCTCTCTGGTAGAGATTATTGATAATATTGCGAATTGAAGTCGCTTCCAATACGGCCCGATCCAGAGTGTTCATCTTGCCGCCTGTATACAGTGGAATGTCACGATACATAAAGTTGCAGCGAAGATTGAAAATCGGTTTTTTCTTTAAGGTTTCATTGTAAAAACGTGCATCGCTTTCACGAAGGAAAGACTCCATCGGTCCCGAACTTAATGGGCGGCTTTCGTTATAGGCCATCAGGATCGGGTAGTATCCCGCAATAATGTCGATATGTTTAAAGTGAGCTTGAATAGGCGCCAGGAAATCTGCGAGTTCCGCAACATTGTGAACCGTTGAGCCGTCGAAATAGGTCTGATAGACGCCGTGGGGTTTCAGGCAACTTTTTACCAGTTCGACAAATTCTAGGGTGTATAGTTTTGCCGCGTTGAAATTTCCTGGGTAGGTCGCTGTATTGACTATTAAGTCGTAGCTTCCCGCCGGGCAGTTTCTTAAATAGGACATTCCATCGATCAGATGAATGGATTTGTGGGGATTGTTCGCGAGATCATTATTATACTCTTTAAAGTGCTGCAGATTTTTTAGAACGGTCGGGGAGATTTCTATCAAATCCGTGTGTTCACTGATGGCAGTGACTCCCCAGGAAGTTTGACCGGTACCCACGCCTATAACTGCCGATTTCTCTAAAGAATCAGCAAAGTATCTGCGAGCATATAACCCGATCAGATTCTCCGTGCCTCTGTCGATAATGTGTGAACGGTGCCCATCAACGATGTAGTGAAGTGATACCTGGCCATCTGTAATGGGGTCTTCCATCACGGCAATAGATGAGAACGCTTCAGAGAAAATTTGTGAATTAATACTGGCGGGTCTGATTTGTTTAACAAAACGATTGTTAAACAGTCCAGAAGCTTGGTCTTTTTGAAATGCAAAAAAAGCGAAGATTACAAGGACGACAAATCCCCACGATGCTAAAGCGTATTTCTTATCGAAATATGTAAGAATCATCACCGCGAAAATCAGGATCCCCAAAGCGGTGGAAAAATAGAAATTCGTCCAAAGATAGGGGGCCATGAATGCCGCAAGTACCATACCCAGAATGTTTCCTAGGCAAGCGATCGCATTTAGGTAGCCGCTTGCCTGATCAACGGGAAAATGAACAGAAAGTTCTTGAGTGCTTTTGATGAAAACCAGGCTGGAGGCGAAAACGGGAAGTGTTAAGCAAAGTGCGAGCACCGAGGACCAAATAAAATAGTTAGAAAGATTGCCCGTAAAATTCTCAGTGATAAGTGGCGGAAGCGTTGAAAAGCTTGACTGCAGAACCAGCAAAGCCGCGGCCCATGCAAAAAACAAAAATGTTCGGGAGGCATTGTGCAGACGTTTTTCGCTGAACCCTGCAACAGTCATCCAAAAGAAAACGGCGGCCGAAATTAAAGTGGCATGCAGGCGAAAAGCCTCGGTTAAGAATACCTGAGTTTTTAAAGCCCAAAAAACTTGATACGAGCTCAGGGCCGAAATCAGAAAAACAGAGAGGGGAATCACCAGGAAGTTTTTGGTGAATAGCTTTTTCCACGCGCCTGAGGGGCTTTGATCAACGTGAAATATATCGTGATTCAACAGGAACACCAAAACGGCACCCAAGCCTATTTGACCCAAGGACAGTGCCAACAATGAGGCCTTAACGGAAAGTCCAAAGGTAAAATAGATTTCAAACGCCAAAAGACCTAAGATGGCGCCTCCATGATAAAGACCATAGATAAAGTTAAAGCGGATGCGGCGCAGGTAATAGCTATAAAGAGGCAGCTGTATTCCCAAAGAAACGGCAGGCAGCAAAAGTCCCAAAACTACGACGAACTGTGGAGGTTGGATTTTATAAAAATCCAGGGAAAGTGCGAGGAATAATCCCAGATTGTATATTCCCGTAAGAATCTCTACCCAAGGTAAATAGCGACGGATTTTCGAGCTGAGCAGGCTTCCCAGAGCCGTCCCTGAAATGAAAGTCAGAGTGACCAATAAGAAGGTAATATAAAGATCGCCCAAGGTCATTGAGACGATCTTTTGGTAAAGGATTTGAGATGATAAATTGAGTAGCCCTGAGAGCAGGGCTACGAAACTTAAAAGCATTACTTATTTGAACCTGAAGAAGACGAGCAAACTTTTCTTCCAACAGTACAGCCAGAGCTCGATCTGCCTGGTGCAGAGAAGGAGTACAAACTGTTACCGTTTGAACACGCGTAATACTTCGTCGACGTTGTGTAACCAGAGTTCTTAGTCGTTTGTACGTAGTTACTTTGTGTACAAGTCGGAGTGGCTGAACATCCTGTGCATGTCGGATTTCTCTTTTCCTCTTCCTCTTTTGCCTTTTGCTCGGCAGCGATTCTTGCAGCTTCAGCTTCTGCAGCTTTACGTTGTTCTTCGGCGATTCTTGCAGCTTCCTCTGCTTTACGTTTTTCTTCGGCTAGTCTTGCTTCTTCTTCCGCTTTAGCTTGAGCTGCAGTTTTGGCGACGCAATTTGCCGATTCAAGGATAGTTGTACCATTCACACATCTGACATTCAGGACGCCAGAAGTCGTTGGATATCCATCCATATTTTTCATAGTTGGTTCAGCGGCAGTACAGTTAAATGTAGCACCTTGGCCATTGTTCAGACGTCCTACAGTCAAACGAGACTTTCCTAAGTCACTAGGGCTATCAAAAACGGCGTTCAGCAATAGAACTGAGTCACGACAGTTAGCATTGCCGGAGCCCGTATTGATAGGGGAAGTCGGAGCAGTCGGCTCATTTTTAGTAGTGGATGCGGTGTCAGCCGGCGTGTCTTGTTGAAAGCGGTATTCATACCGGCTTCCCGATTTTCCTCGTGAAAAACCTGTTTCGGAAATTACTGCAATTACGAATATCAGCAATACACCAGATGCTAATTTAAAATGAGTTTGCCTTTTCATGGAATCCTCCCAGAAAAAATGCTATCTCAATTAGGGAACAATTTTAAGAAAAATATCCCAGACGCGGCCTTTCTTAATGTCGCCTTTTTTATTTCGGTAAGTAAACTCGCCCGGGCCGATCACCTTTGCATGGTTATTTAAGTCCTGCGTGGTGTTCTCGTACTTTAAGGAGATGGACTCTACGCCCATATCTTTTAGAGTTTTCATTTCTTTCTTAACGCTTTTGCCGTTATGATTGGAGTCTCTCCAAAGGCGGAGATGAGCCCAGATCGGGTCTTTGGCGTCAATGACTCCATCCTTGTTTTCGTCATAAGCCTGAAGGTTTTTGAAACCATCCTGATAGTTATTGATGTCGCCAAAGAGCTCGGAACCCGCATCTGCGATGCCGTTCTTATTTGCGTCATACACTAACAGGTAAGTTTCAGTTTTAAACGAAGGCCAGGAGATTTTGTGAGGTGTCCCTTCAAACAGTGGGAAATAAGAAGTTTTATCTACCACTGGAAGACCTTCATCCTCGAACTTCAGTACGATCGGGGAGAAGTAACCGCCACAGAATTTGTTTTCACCAGGGAAAGACGCAAGCATCGTTAACGTTTTGCCGTTTTCAGAGACATACCACTGGTTGGATGCAGTCACTGGACCATTGAAGGCCATAAACTGGGAAGGAGTGGTCGCCACTTCCTGTCTAAAGCTGATATCCTTAATAAACTCCGATTTAACTGCAAACTCAGAAAGTTTAGTAAAGTCCGTTCCGGAAGCCAAGACATCAACCGGGATGGTCTTGGCTTCTGAAAGATTAATTCGAATCAGATTACCCTTTAAGGAAGCATTCAAGTGAATCTTTGCATCTCCGTTGACCACAGTATTATCTGTGATATTTGCCGCAGCACCCGCTCCATATGTATTCATGGTGGCAGTCGCTGGAAATTTGATCTCGACTTCTTTGTAAGCGCCGCTAACAGTTAGATATTTTAGCTTTGCAAATAGTTGCGAGTATTCAGAGATCGGGTTGGGCACAGAACGAAGATTCGTACCAAAGCAGCTCACATAAATATCCAAAGTCGTCAGTGCGCCGCTAGACCCATTGACCACCAACTGTGAGTCCAAGACCACGTCATTCAGATTCGGCCCTGTAAAAGGCAGAACGCTGGTTGTTGCCGCTTTTGTATCAGCAGCAAGCGCAGAGGAGCCAATCAAAGAACTCATTGTAAGGAGTGTGGTTAAGATTTTTGGTGTCATCTGATGACCTCCATACTAATAAGCGGAAGTGTCACGGATTTACGGATGAATGTGACGGACTTCAAATCTTGTAGAAGCATATTTTTATCAACATATTGACCTTGTTGATAAGTTTGAAAAACCAATTCGTTTTTACTAGTCTTCGGATTCAGTCTGATCGTGATGCGTGATAAGTTGACGGGCTCAACTTTAACAAACGGAGCCGCACCACCCACCGGAGGCAGAGTGCGCAAAAAGATGTCAGCATTGTTATAACTTGCATTCGTCACCGGATGAGTGTTTTGGAAATTCACTGATGCCAGCGCTGCCGACATAGGGATCAGGTCACTCCCTGCAACTCGTCCGAGATATGATGCAAAACGTGGAGCCGTTAGGATATTAATTCCACCAGCACTGTTTAAAGGGCGCAGGTAAGTCGGGCAAGAGAGCAAGAATAGTTTTCCATCCGCCCAGCGATTGGAGAAAACCTTGGTCATGGTACCGGAATTAGGACCACCTGCGGTACCAGTTACATTGGCAACAGAATTCAGCCCCACATATTGAATAGAGCCGTTATTCATCATGTCAGGCGAGTTGCCAGCATTTTTATATGCAAACATCGGATCGTAAACCAAAGAGTCAAATTGATCCTCTTCGGTCTGCAGCAGATAGAAATACTCGCCCACCGTTAAAGTAAACTTTCTTTCCGCAAGATTCGCGTTTTTTAAAGTGGAATAAGGCACATCCGGGTAGTAGTCGTAAAAGTTTTTACCCGTGTCGTCAGTTACGGAAAGCTTGTTAAAACTAGAAGCTGATTTTTTAAGGATATTGACCGTGGCGATATTCAAAGTGGCAAGATCGGCCTCGCCCTCAGAACGTGCGGTTTGTTTTTTCAATGCCGTCGTAAAGTCGGCGATAAACTTGGCATTACCTAGAGCCACAACGCCAATAAGGCCGACGACCACCAATAACTCCGTAACAGTCATGCCGCGCTTATTATGAAGAGGATTGAATTTAGCTATTTTACAGTGATGAAGTAAGTGTACTTTTTCCACTGCTCCTCCTTCCATTTATTAGCCAGGATGTTCTGACTTGCCAGCGCAATTTTGATGTCGACTTGATATAAATTACGGACGAATAAGCTTGGAATGATGACGTAACCAAAATAAGCCTGGCAGCCATCCGTTGCACATTGAGCTCTCGGAATTAAATTTCCATTAGATATTCCGTAGGGAAGTTTATCCGCCGTCAGTAACGCATCTTCCTTTTTCACATTGGTTTCAAACGTCACTTGATACATGGAAAGATTAAAGCGAATGCTTTCAACGATTGCCTGAACATTGTCGTTCGCAACGCGTGATAGTTTAAGTTGTGAAGTCATACCTGCGATGTAGCTAATATAATAATAAGTCGAGTAGCTGACGATAATGCCAATCGCTACCGAAGCTAACAATTCAATCATAGTGAATCCGCGATTGCTGAGTTTCATATTATAAACCCTTTCCGCGGCTCACTTCTTTGATCAAGAAGCGAGTGGTTTGTTTTTTACATTTCACCAAAGAGTCTTTTGCAGAAACGATTCCGCAATCAGGGTCTACCGTTGTCCATTTGAACGGATCAGAAGTTCTTAAACTTACAGGGTTGCAAATCCAATGTTGGTATCTGTCATTAACGCCAATATTCGACTGCCATAGGGGAGCCAGAGACGTGTTCGAGCAACCCAAATAGTTACCAGCTTTATCTTGGCCCAAGATTTTTGCATTGATCAGTTCTTGCACCGCTTGTGGCTGATAGATACTGCTCCAACGAATACCTGCCGTGTAGGCAGAGGGGTGGATACTCAGATCATTCGTGATGACGGTACCAATGATACGTAATGGTTGGGTGCGGGAGTTGATCGTGAGTTTTTCACACACAAAGAAGCCAGTAATAAAAGTTTGATCAGCGGTGATCACGCAGTTAGCCACTAATGAATCGGTGCGGAATTTACCACCTGATAGATTTACAGTACCTTCGTTATATCCTGGATCGGTGTTGTTCGCATAGGCAGGATTAAATTTCCAAGCATGGCGTGCTTGATCCGCAAAAGATGTATTCCATTTAGCAGCAGGGAAAGCCGAGTAATCAGCTCCCGAATCACCTGGATCTGGAGCGGCAAAGCATTTGTCATCGAACTCTGCCAAGTTTTGCGCAGCTTCTGTTGGGCGGTGAAGTTGGTCGTATCCAGCTTCATTCGGCATTGGGTATTCGGCAATGTCGCCGCCAGCCATGCCAGAATTATTCACCCATTTTAAAGGTGTGGTCCCGTTGGAATTTACGCCGGTCAGAACCATAGCGCTTCCAACCTTGGTAAAATTCACGCCATTTGTCTTTTTATAGAATTCACTGGAAGTGTTTTGGCGCAGATTTTTTCCATCCAAATATCCATAGTCGTAAGCTTCAAAAATAAATTTCATGCTGGGCGCAGATTTAACGTTATTGTTAGTGGCGCCATTTGAATAAGGAGCAAGATTCACTTCACCGTTAAACGTAAATCTCAGATCTACTTGATTGTATTGCTGACGATTCCCAACCACCAGAGGAGTGGACTGAATAACAATCGATGCACCGCCCATACCGGAAGGGTACAAAGTCACTTGCCCTTCGCGGTGAATGTAAAACTCTGTAAAATAGATACCCCGCGGTCCAGTGGGGCCTTGAAGTCCATTGTAATACACTTTGGCTTTCATGATTGGCGTACCTTGAGCAACTGTCACTGCCGCATTTGCCACAACGCCGGGGACGTTGGTTACCGAGCTATAGCCATCAACATCGCCACCTTGTTCAATAAAGTTATCGATGTTACCCAAGTTAAATTGAACAACCGCATTGTTAGTTTCTGACAAAGTCGGGCGCACCCATAATTGCGCCGAAGTCGTTTGATTCAAGTCATAAGAGGCCATCAGGCGCTTGCGACACATTTTTTGAACATCGAAGATATCTTCGCTGGCCTTGATGATATTGAATAAGTAGTCCAAACCCGTATCGCGAGTAGCATCCAATTCAAATCCACCCAACATGCCTGCAAAATTAGGCATGCTGTAGTTATACATATAACCATCGCCACCGGCAGTTTTCACAATGTAAGGCGCATTGTCCATTTTGATGGTGCCGCCACCCAAAACAACTTTGTCGACAAAGATAACATTATTCATTGCCGGAGTTGTATTGCTCGGAGGAAGACTTAGATCACCATTGACAAAAACAGGGCTTTCAAAACGCAGTCCACCGTTCGAGTTTTGAACAGGGATATTATCAAGACGGATATTTCCCGTGCCCGGATCGTATTTCCCACCGCCTAAATTCAGATTGTTTGAAACGATCAAGGCGAAATAAGTGAGTTCTCGCGGATAAACGATATTTCTGGAAGTCAAAGTTTGATTCAACTCTGGGTTCGTCTTGTGCTTTAAAAACACAGTGATTCGCAAAGGCACTTCGCGACCGCGTACAGCAGAGATTGCTGTTGAATCGCGATCAATGGTGATTTTTGCTGATTCAAAGTCTTCGACGATTGGCGCGACGACAGAATAAAGTGGATGGCTATTCGTCAAAGTGCTGAAATTAATGTTCCCAGTGATATTCAACAGGCGAGTGGTTGCCAAGGGCTCAGGGTGTGGGGTCTCCGAGTTTTTGATAAACAAAAGCGTCTCATCAGTAAGCAACAAGCGTTGCGTATAACCAGAACTCGTCAGACTGCAGTTCATGTCCTGGGACCAGTTAGGCGACAAGCACCAGCTCTGTTTGATCGCATTCACGGTGTAAGCATAAACACCGTCTAAAACGACACGGTGGTCAGTTTTAGTCGCGGCCTTGTTTAAAATTTTTGCTTGGCTTTCGATATAGGCGATGGAAGCAAAGAACATAATGCAAATCACCACCCCACCAATCAATGTGGTGAGGAGCACGGAGCCCTGTTGCGAGCGCAACAATCGCTTATGAAACGCACTTTGCTGGTTCAAACAATCCCCTTTGTTCCATATTAATATCGGCAGAAACGTTCCCTTTTGTGAGTAAACGCTGGCAAAAAAAATTGATCGAATTGTCTGGGATTGAGACATAATATTTTCAGGTTTGCTATATGCCATCTGAGCATTGCGAATAAGTATTCATATTCCGGTCTTGGGGTCGGTTCCTCGAGAGGGCTTCCTTGGTACTCTAAAGAAACCATACAAAAGGGAGGTCCCTATGTCTCGCCATAATAAAGGAAAAGGATTTAGTCAGACCAGCAAACGTTATGATGGAAACATCAAAGAGCAGCGACGAGCGGCTCACAACAAACAGATGGATCATTCTTCCGATGTTCAAGGGGAATCACAGAGTGAAAATCAGGCTGCGGGCGAGAAGAACTCTAACGCCAGTCGCCGACAATAATTCGATCTAAATAAAATTTATGGAGAGCCTTGGCCAGAAACACGACTAGTGCCAGGGCTTTTCTTTTTCGCGGATTTAGCTTTTTTACCAGTGGATTTTTTTACGCTGGCGCTCGAACGACTTTTCTTTTTAGAAGCTGTTTTGCTATGCGATTTTTTGGATTTCTTGCGGGATTTTTCAGCGCCGTATTTTTTTCTGGCCTCTTTGCGAAGAGCGGCATTTTCCTGAATATAAGGCAGCATTCCTTGATAACCTGTCACGGGTTCTGCTGGCGCGGCAGGTGCGGATGTGGCCGCCGCAGCAGATTCTGGGGCAGCCTCTTGCGCCAAAGCCGTCACGCAAAATAATGCTGAAAATGAAATCACCAGGGTGTTTTTCAAAAGTTGTTTTATGTTCATGAGCAAAGATTAACGTGAATTATCTGTAAGCTCAACTATTTCCACACCGCTAATTCATCCCACGCGCTGCGATTTTCAATCTGGGAATAATCATACACGTCAATATGTGGAACATTTTTAGAAATCACCTGCAAACTTTGTTGAAACTCTTCCAGATTCGGAGTCACCGTGCTGTGCTGTCCGCGCCAAGGAGAAATCTCAATATGAATGATGGATTCACTTCGTCCAGCAACCAAAGTTTCGAAATCTTTAGAAGCAGGCAAAGTCCATTCTGGAGTAAATACTGGAGTTCCATATTCAGCGCGCCACTGTTGCCACAAAAGTTCTCCCACAATGAAATCTATTTTCTGCTGATCTTTTAAACTTAAAATCTCGTTCAGATCAAAGCCCACGGCATCACGCATTTTTTCGGATGTAAATAAATCTCCCGAAGCTTCCGCCGGCCACGTTTGCACAACACCAGCTTTGATATTTTGCGCATGACTGATTTCAGCCATCATTCCTAAAAGTTCGGTGACACCTAAAGCGCGCACCTTTTTCCAGTTATCGTCTCCTAATTTTCCAGAGGGAAATCTGGCGAAAAAAGCTTTATTCGCTTCGGGATTAAAATCCGCTTCACCAAGCCAATAACAATCGATCGTGGGTTCGACAGCTTCTACCGCATAAAGCTCTGGAAAGCGCATGACCAGATCCTGTAAAAACCCTTTCAACCACGCACGATACTCCGGATGCCAGGCAGAAAGAAAGTAAGTCTGAGGCATCGGTTTGTAATCATGGCCTAAATTATTTTTTGAACGCCATTCGGGGCGAGCATCCCAAACTGTTTTGTAGTCGGTGAGGGAAATCACCGCGATGACTTTGAAATCATTCGCGCGGGCCAAGTCATAAAGCTCGCGGAATATATTTTTCTCGCCAAAATGAGTTTCAACTTCGGTCAGGGGATATTCAGTGGGATAAAAAGCTCCGTGATTTGAGACGTAAGCATACACAAACAAAGTATTCACGTGAGCTTCTTGGGCCCGCGAAACAACCTTCTGCGCAATCTCAGTCGCCGAGAGATTGGGGTATAATTCATAAAAGTAGGAAGGATCCACGCGAAGACCCCGCAAAGATTCGTGGGCCCAACCAAGAGTGGGAAATAAAAAGAGGCAGAGGGCAGAGATCCATCTCGTCATCATGAACTCCTAAAAGGGTCATGGTAACGAGGCTTAGTTTAGGAATCTACCGGCGATGCTATGGTATTTGACAGGCGCGACGAAGCAACTCTGCTTCACGCCATGTTTGTAGGTCGCGAAGGGCGCCCTTTAGGTACCACATGATTTTAAATTGTTCATTAAAGGGAAGCTGACAAAATCCTGTGTCCACATAACAGCTCACATGATCATCAATGGCTTTGGTTTTGATCTCGCCACATTGAAGACCTTCCACCGTTTCGCGCAGGCGCTCTTGCAAACACAAGCGAACATCTTGCAGCCACAATTGACTCGAGATTTTAAATTTCGATTCATCCTTCACAAAAAGTTCGCAGTAAGGAATTCCAAAATTCTGCCAGTAACCTTTTTTACCACAAGGTTGCTCTTTTTCCATGCAGTGATAAAACTCGCAGGAATTATTTGAAACAGGGCAGTCCAAACCGCTTGCATGGGCAGCAAGGGGGAGACTCAGGCTAGAAACAAGAATAAGGATCCAATTTTTAAGTATTTTCATGAGATACCCCGGACTTTCTCAAAGAATGGCGCTTTTAGCAATTTCGGAGGACCTGACAGGAAATAACTATCGAAAATCCTAGGTTTTTGACAGGTAAAAGTTACCTCCAGAGCTTCATTCCCCGGGGGAGCTGTGGTAAGAAAGCCCCCTATGAAAATCACAGACCTCGTTTTTACATACCCCGAAGAGCTGGTGGCAACCAGTCCGCAACGCCCGTCTCGGGTGATGTGGGTGGAAAACAATCAGCCCTGTGAAATTTCCCTGGTGGAGTTGATGGGTAAAATGACTGCGGGCGATGTCTTGGTAGTGAATAACACCCGTGTTCTTAAGCGCCGTGTGTTTTCCGGTGATGTGGAAATTTTGTTTTTAAAACAAAACTCTGAATTGGAATGGGAAGTTTTGTTTCCCTCCAAAAAATATAAAATCGGTCAGTCCCTGGAGCTTCCTTTAGGAGTCACCATGACCCTTAAGGAAAAAGGCCGTCCGCAAACGGTGACTTTGAATCAAGCGGTCACTGAAGACTATTTCCAAAAGGTCGCCGAATTGCCTCTGCCTCCCTACATTCAAAAAGCACGTAATGAGCGTCACACCGTCGATGCCGATGAATCCTGGTATCAAACGGCATGGGCCAAAGAGCCGGGAAGTTTTGCTGCTCCCACAGCCAGTCTGCATTTTTCAAAAACGGATATGGATCAATTGCGCGCTCAAGGAGTGCAAATTGTCGAAGTGACTTTGCATGTGGGCTTGGGCACGTTCCTTCCTGTCACGGCAGAAGATCTGAATGATCATGACATGCATGAAGAGTACGTTGAAATCTCGGCGCAAAGCTGGCAGCAGATTCAAACGGCTCGCGAAAAGGGCCATCTGATTTGGTCTCTGGGAACGACAACGACCCGCTCGTTGGAGAGCGCTGCAGGTGGTCTCCTTCAAGGCTCTGCAGTCGAGGGATTCCGTGGCTTTACCAAGCTTTTGATTCAGCCAGGATACAAATTTAAAGTCGTGCAGCGGCTTCTTACGAATTTCCATCAACCCGAGTCGACATTGCTCGCGTTGGTATCGGGATTTTCGTCTTTAGAAACAGTAAAAACTTGCTACTTATGGGCTATTGAGAGAAAGTTCCGACTCTTTTCTTATGGCGATCTGACGGTTTGGGTGGATTGATTATGCTAGACGGTAAAACGATGACTGAAACAAAGAATGAAATGAAATTGGGCGAGTTCACGGTTCACAAAACTGAAGGCAACGCTCGTCGCGCCACTTTGATGACCGCTCACGGTCCCGTACAGACGCCTGTGTTTATGGCGGTGGGAACTAAGGCCACAGTTAAGGCCATGACTCCGGAAGAGTTGAAAGAGTGCGGCACTCAGGTAGTTTTAGGTAACACCTATCATTTGCATCTTCGCCCTGGCGAAAAGACCGTTAAAAAAATGGGTGGTCTTCATAAATTCATGAACTGGCATGGGCCGATTCTGACAGACTCTGGTGGTTTCCAGGTTTTCTCGTTGTCTAAACTTCGCAACATGAGTGAAGAAGGTGTGGAGTTCCGCTCTCACCTGGATGGTGCGAAACACTTCATCTCTCCAGAAAAGAGCATGGAGATCCAAATGGATCTGGGCTCTGATATCATTATGGCCTTTGATGAATGCCTTCAGTATCCAGCAACTGATGATCAAATTGAAAAGTCCATGGCGCTCACCTATCGTTGGTTGCTTCGTTCTAAAGAGGCGATGACTCGTAAAGAGAGCCTTCTTTTTGGGATCATTCAGGGTGGTTTAAGCTTAGAGCACCGTTTGAAATCTTTGGAGCAAATCACATCTGTTGATTTGCCAGGTTATGCGTTGGGTGGATTCTCCGTGGGTGAGCCGATTCATTTGATGCATGAGCTTTTGCCGCACGTGGCTCCAAAAATGCCAGCCAATAAGCCGCGTTATTTGATGGGTGTGGGAACGCCAACAGATTTAATTATTGCAATCGATTCGGGTATCGACATGTTTGACTGCGTCATGCCTACGAGAGTGGCACGTAACGGAACGATCTTTACGTGGCAGGGGAAAGTCAGCATCAAACGCAGCGAGTACAAAGAAGACGCCTCTCCTCTGGATCCAGAGTGTGATTGCTACACGTGCACGAATTATACGAAAGCGTATCTTCGTCACATGTTCTTAAGTGGTGAAATTTTAGGCTCTCGTTTGAACACGATTCACAACATCCATTTTTATATGAAATTGATGGAAAAGGCTCGTGAAGCGATCGCAGAAGGCCGTTGGGCGGAGTTCCGTGACGACTGCTTAACGCGTTTCGTAAAGAAAGCGTAACTGACATAACTATTGATTCTTCCATGGAATAATGCTGAATTTTAGCGTCATCATTGGAGGAATCATGTTATTCAGACTACTAGTTAATGCAGCATTTGCGCAATCTGCTCCGGCAGCTGGCGGCCAACCATCCACTCTTGAGATGTTTGTCCCATTCATCTTTATCTTCGTTATTTTCTATTTCCTTATTATCCGCCCACAATCTAAACGCCAAAAAGAACATCAGAAGTTTTTGACTGAGCTTAAGCGGGGTGACGAAGTCATCACGTCTTCTGGTATTTTGGGTCGTATCGAGGGCATCACTGACCAATTCGTGACTGTAGAGATCGCGGATGGCGTGAAAGTAAAAATGCTTCGTACACAAATCGCGACAACTCAGAAAGCAGCAACAGAGGAAAAGAAATAATGGAAGGACTACGTTGGAGAACCATCGGCGCGGCCGCTGGTATCGTATTGGCTCTCGTATGGTTTATGCCGAATATCGCTAATTTCGGCAATTCTTGGTGGCCATCTAAGCAAAAAATGAACTACGGCTTGGATATTCAAGGTGGTTTGCATCTTGTGATGGGCGTTGACGTTGACGGCGTGGTGAAAGAATCCACAACTCGTTTAATGGCTTCCATTAAAGCTGACACAGCTAAAGACGGTATCGCTTTGACGGATGTAAAATCTGAAAAGCCAGAATCCGGCGAGTTGACTCTGCATTTTGCAGCGGCTGACAAAGCTAAAGTTCAAAAGTATATGGCTGACAAACATCCAGCGGACCTTCAAGAAGTAGGTACGACAGATACAACAGCGACATATCGTTATTTCGATGCTTATTTGAATGACTATAAAAATCGCGTGATCCAACAGGCGATCGAAACAATCCGTAACCGTATCGATGAGTTCGGTGTGGCGGAGCCTTCAATTTCTCAACAAGGTGCAAATCGTATCTTGGTTCAATTGCCAGGTATGGCCGATGCTGAAAAAGCAAAACAGTTGATCAATACAACTGCGAAGCTTGATTTCATGATCGTGTCTCACGAAAAAACTCCACAAGAACTTCAAGTTTTGATCGCTGAAGCTGAAAAAGCCGGCGGTTATAAATTGGAAGGCATGAAGTACTCTGACTACGTCACTCGTATTAACAACGACCTTAAAGGTAAATTGCCTGAAAAGTCTGTTGTGTACTTCGAGAAATCTTCCAATGCAGCCACAATGGAAGCGGGTGCGGTTCCGTATCTTCTTAAAACAGATACTGATCTAACAGGTTCTGCTTTGGATGACGCTTCTGTTGGTTACGACCAATATGGCGCTCCGATGGTAACTCTTCGTTTCAACTCTGCGGGCGCAACTAAGTTCAGCGACCTGACAGGTGCAAACGCTGGTAAGCAGATGGCAATCGTTCTGGATAAAATCATCAAATCTGCTCCAAGCATTCGTGAGCGTATTGGTGGTGGTTCAGCAACTATCACTTTGGGTGGCGGTCGTGACCGTAACCAAATGATGGATGAAGCGAAAATGATTTCCACAGCTCTTCGTGCGGGTGCATTGCCTGCTTCTTTGGAGCAATTGGAAGAGCGTCGTGTAGGTCCAACTTTGGGAGCTGACTCTATCAATAAAGCGAAACTGGGTGCCTACATTGGTGCGGCTTTGATCGTTCTATTTATGCTTATGTACTACAAAGGCATGGGTGTTGTGGCGACGGTGGCATTGGCTGTGAACGTTTTGGGTGTTTTGGCACTTCTAACTTCATTTGGCGCAACATTGACTCTTCCTGGTATTGCCGCGATCGCCTTGACGGTGGGTTTTGCGGTTGATGCGAACGTTCTGATTAATGAGCGTATCAAAGAAGAGCTGGCAGCAGGGCACAGTTTGAAAGTGGCTATTAAAGAAGGCTACAACCGTGCGATGTCTGCGATCATCGACTCCAACGTAACAACTGGCGCGACGGCTGTGGTACTTTTGTACTTCGGTACAGGTCCGGTGCGTGGTTTCGCAGTGAACTTGTTGATCGGTATCGTGACGACATTGTTCGCGAACGTGTTCGTTTCCAAAGTGATCGTGGATCAATTGGTTTACAAATTTAACGTGAAAAAGTTGTCAATCTAGGATCGGTAATAAAATGGCTAATAATAATACTAAAAATACGGCAACTGAATCTTCTGGCAAATACGACTTTATCGGTAAAGTGAATCTTTTCACTGGAATCTCGGTTTTGTTGGTTGTTCTTTCTTTGGTTTACTTGGGTGTCAAAGGCATCAACTACGGTATCGACTTTAAGGGTGGTACGGAGTTTCAGGTAAAATTTGATAAAGGTGTATCCATCGATCAACTTCGTAAGTCTGTTGATGAGTTGCATCTGGGCGAAGTCGGCGTTCAATCTTTCGGTGACAACGACGAATTCATCATCCGTTTCCAAGGTAAGCAGGGCGCTAACGACAAAGAGACGAATGAAATCCTGAATGCAGACATCGCAAAAATTAAGGACATCGTTCTTAAAACTTTCGCTGCAAACAACCCAGAAATCCGCCGTGTCGACACGGTTGGACCTCAAGTGGGTGCCGAGTTAAAGCGTAACGGACTTCTTGCAGTATTCTATTGCTTGCTTGTGATCTTGATCTACGTTGCTCTTCGCTTTGACTATAAATACGCACCAGGTGCAGTATTCTGTTTGTTCCATGATGCGGTGATCACTTTGGCGATCTTTGTAGCGGTGGGTAAAGAAGTAAACGTACCTATTTTGGCAGCGATTCTGACTTTGATCGGTTACTCTCTGAATGACACGATCGTCGTGTTTGACCGTATCCGTGAAACAGATTCCCACTACCATGACAGAGGCTACGGCTTCATCATCAATAAAGCGATTAACGACATGTTACACCGTACATTGATGACTTCCGGAACAGTCTTCACTTCAGCCTTGTGCTTGTGGTTGTTCTCGGGTGGTACAGTTGGTGATATCGCTTTTGCGATCTGCGTGGGTATCGTATTCGGTACTTACTCATCTATCTACGTGGCAGCTCCGGTTGTCTTGATGATGGATAAATTGACTGGGAAAAAAACAGTTAAAGCTTAAAAACTAAGAGGCCCCCAAAAGGGGCCTTTGTGCTTGGAGAATTTGTGAATCCGTTGTGGAAGTTAAGAGAATCAGATACCGAGGTGGCAACACCTGAAAAAGTCGAGGGGCAATGGCCTTCCTTGATCGGTAAGCTCTTGGCTGCGCGTGGGTTCACTCAACCTCAAGAAGTTGAAAAGCTGTTATTTCCGAAGCTCGTGGATTTGAAAGATCCTCTTTTGTTAAAGGGGATGTCTCAAGCACTTGAGCGTCTGGGGCAAGCTTATCTGAATAAAGAAAAGATCTGCATCTATGCGGATTTCGATTTGGATGGGACTTCAGGACTCGCACTTCTAAAAACCGGCATGCAGGCCTTGGGTTTTACCGAAGTTTTGCACTATCAGCCGAAACGCTTGTCCGAAGGCTACGGCTTTCATGCGGCGGCGGTCGAGGAGTTAAAGTCCCAAGGTGTGTCTTTGATTATCACGGTCGACGTCGGTATTACGGCTCACGCCGCAATCGATAAGGCCCGTGAGCTCGGTGTAGATGTGATTTTAACCGATCATCATTTGCCAGCAGAAACTTTGCCTCAGGCATACGTTATTATTAATCCCAATCAGGGAACTTGCGAAAGTGGTTTAGGTTATTTGTGTGGAGCTGGCGTTGCCTTTTATCTGCTCCGTGGTCTGAAAAGATACTTTCATGATCATGCCGAACTACCTAAAAATAATTGGGATTTAAAAGAAGTCTTGGATTACTTCACGATCGGTACTTTGACTGACATGGTTCCATTGGTTGACGACAATCGCGTTTTGGTAAAACACGGGTTAGTTAAACTTGCCGAGACGAAAAGAGCCGGACTTCGAGCATTACTTGAAGAATTGGATCTGCAAGATCGTGCATTAACCAGCCAGGACGTGGCGATTCGCTTTGCTCCAAAATTGAATGCACTTTCCAGAATGGAATCGGGAATTCTTCCGATTGATATCTTCCTTTTGGATGATGTTTCTAAAGCCCGCGATATGGTTCGTCAGGTGATGAAGAACAACTCGACTCGCGTGCAGTTGCAAAGTGATGCGGAAACCGAAGCTCAAGAATTACTTAAAGAGTGGCCACATAAAGACTTTGTTTTCGTGGCTTCCCCAAACTTCCATCGGGGCGTTGTCGGTTTGATCGCAACGAAGCTGACTCAAGTTTATAATAAGCCAGCCTTTGTCGGTTCTCTGGGTGAAGACGGTATGATCGTGGGATCTGCTCGTTTGCCTCAAGGACAGGAAGCCTGTTTGGTTGAGGCGATGGGGGCGGCGGCAGAGTTGATGAGCCGTTTCGGTGGTCACTCAGCGGCGGCGGGATTTGAAATCGCGGAAACGAAAGTCGCACAATTTGTGCAGCGTTTGAGCGGGCATTTTTCGGATCTGCGTGAAAAGCCGAAGCCTTTAGAAATTTTCTATGATGTTCAAGCAAGTCTTCCAGAAGTCAGCGCAAGCTTGATGAAATGGTATGATTTTGTCGGTCCATTCGGGGCGGGCTTTGCCATTCCTTTGATTCATTTTTCAAATATTCAGATTTTATCCAAACGCGAGCTTAAGGGCGGTCATCTGCGCTTAAAGCTGTTTGATCCGGATAGCAATGCGACCATGGAAGCCTTGTTATTTACACCGACTCCTCGTCAGGTGGAAACTTTGCACACGGTGCCGGGTTTTTATGATATCTTAGGGGAGCTTCAGTGGAATTACTTTGCTGGGCAAAAAACAATTCAAATCCTGATTCGTGATCTGAAGGCCATGTCATGAAGAATAAGAAAAAAGTCGTCGTCCTTTTGTCGTCGGGCTTAGACTCGACGGTTAATATTTTTGAAGCAATCAAACACCATCACGAAGTGGTGTTGGCTTTGACTTTTAATTATGGTCAAAAAGCCGCGAAAAAAGAAATCGAACAATCCGCTAAAATCGCCAAGCATCTGGGTGTGCCTCATAAAGTTTTGGATGTGACGTGGTTTAAGGAATTCAACAAATCCTCTTTGCTGGTCGACGATCAGAAAGTTCCAACGGGCAGTGATGTTGAAATCGATAATCTGGAAAAATCTGCGGAATCTGCAAAATCCGTATGGGTTCCCAATCGCAATGGCATTTTCTTAAATATCGCAGCCGCCTATGCAGAGGCCTTAGGGGCAGATTCTGTCATTCCAGGATTCAATGCTGAAGAAGCCGCGACCTTTCCAGATAACTCCATTGATTTTCTAAAAGCCGCGACTCACGCGTTTTCGTTTTCCACTTCCAATAAGGTGACAGTGGGTTGTTACACAGCTCACTTAAATAAACCCGCCATTGTCCTTTTAGGACAGGGACTTGATGTCCCTTGGGAACTGACGTGGCCTTGTTATTTCGCGGGTGACGAGTGGTGCGGGGAGTGTGAATCCTGTAAGCGTGCGAAGCGTGCCTTCGCTTCCGCAAATGTTGATGTAAAAAATCTGTTTAAGGGGTAGTGCCATGGAAATGCATTTTATCGAAAAAAAATTCGCTTACGATGGCAGTCAGCTTCATTCCCTGTTTGCGTATTTGGACCATGGTGTTTTGGGACCTTCCATTATTTCCTGGATGGGCCGTTGTGATATTCCTTTTTCTCACATGGTGGATGGCGAGGACTTACTTGCTAACGCTGTGATTGCTGGCGATGAGATGCTTCACTTCATTATTGAAGTATTTGATCGTGATCTCTTTAGCGGAGTGGCTTTGCAACGTCTGTTTGCCTCTATTGCTCGAGACTATATGCAAGCCCACGCGGGAAGTGCCTTAAAAACAGAAACACTTATTCGTGATGGTGACGATATTTACTGGGGAGATCGCAAGCTTTCTATCAGTATAGCGACACGCTCACCAGTTTCTACGATGGTGCATTTTGCAATGAATATCACTAACGAAGGCACGCCTGTTAAAACAGCTTGCCTGAATGACTGGAAAGTAGATCCTCGCAGAACAGCGGAAGACTTAATGACTTTGTTCAAAAAGGAATACGAAACGATCGTTACTGCCACTCAAAAAGTTCGTCCAGTTCCTTAAAATCCTGGTGACCGACGGCATGGTCTTCGGTCGATTATGTCATTTCATTTCCGCTGCGGTCCCGAAGGGCTTCAGGTTACACAGACACACATGAAGCATTGTATTTTAGTGTTTCGAGTGATCCTCTTTTGCGGAAGCTTCATTCTTAAAGTGTAGAAGTGGAAGTTCGTAAACAACTTCATTACCTACAGCATTTTCACGTACAGCTTTGATTTTTAGCTGACCTTTGCCAGCAATTTTTCCCTGAGGCACGCAGTGAAAATGATTTCCGCCCATAATTCCGCATTTGTATTCTACTGTTTTCTTGCTGCCTTTTGCTTGGAATTTCGCTGTCACCGAAGAGTTTTGAACAGTCGGATTTTGAAAATCCATATCTAAAAGAAAAATATGTGCGCCTTGGACTGGGTCGATTTCAAGTTCGGTATGAAAAGGTCCAGGCATTTTGATATGCCCGCCATGAGGACCGGGTTTGTCTTCGCCATGGGCATGGACGGAACCTGCGATGGCGAATGCTAAAATAAGAAGTATTTTTTGAATCATGTCATGCTCCTTATTCCGTATAGGAAGCAGGAGCCGAATTTGTGACAAAAAATTTCTACTTAGACGGAGCTTGCGCAGGCACTGCTGGCGTCACACTGGCTGGAGCTTTCGAAGGCGCTGCCGGTTGTGCGGGTTGAGCCGGTGTTTGAGATGGTGCAGTGGCTACAGCAGGCGAAATTGCAGGAGCAGGAGCTTTTACAACCGTAGGTGTCGCAGATGGGCTCGCATTCGCAACTGGAACTTGAGCCGCTGCGGTTTGCTGTGGCTGTACGTCAGGAGCAGCAGTGGTGGACGGTGTTGCAGTCGCGGTGGTCTGTTGTTGCGCCGGAACAGTAGGAGCTGTCACAGCCGGAGTCGACTTCGGAGTTTCAGTCTGCGGCACCATCGGTACGGGTGCGGTTACGCTTGCTGGAGTTTTATTCGGAACGATAGCTCCTGCCGGTGATGGTGAAGGTGGTTTCGGCGCTTCTGCGTGAACCACTTGAGACGGCGTCGTTGATGAAGTCGCTTGGCTTGCTAAAGCCGCAGCTTTATCTTTTGGCATCGAGCGCAGTGTACCAGCAACGATCATGTTCAAAGTATTTTTCATCGGAATAAACGCTTCAGAACTGATTTTTTTACCAGCAATCGCTTTATCGATATAACGCAAAGATTTTTGCGCCGTCATTGGATTGAAATCAATCATAGCTCTTGTGAAGTAAATCTCAGCTAAACCCTTCAAGCATTTCTCATTCTCAGGGAAGTGAGAAAGACCTTTGGCATAAAGTTGTTCGGCTGTATCCAAAGATTTTGCCTGATCCAAAGGATTCTTTGCAGCCAGCGTGCGGATGTTATTTCCTTTACCGGCATAGGCGTCAGCTAAAGATTTCTTTGCCATACCATAGGGGTTTGTTTTTACCACTTCCTCGCCCACGGAAATGGCATCATCCCAACGACCCAGTTGTTGAATGTAAGCCGTAAAATTACCTGCAAGCCAAGAGTTCCCTGGATCAGCTTTGATCGCATATTTGTAAAAGGCGATTCCGTTTTCTACTTTGCCTTGTTGAATCAATAGCTCACCCAATGCGGCACCGGCCCGGGCCTTGTCAGCATTGTTGTGGGCAATCTCCAGAGCCTTATTATAGGAGCCGATGGCAGCTTGATTTTGTTTCAACTCCTCCAGGACTTTTCCACCTAAGAAGTATAAATCAAAATCTTTTTGAGATGCTTTGTAAGTCTGATTGAAAGTATTAGACAGCGCCGACTTATCGTCGCGAGACAAAAGAATCCACGTTTTTTGCTGCAGAATTTTTGGATCGTTGGGATAGCTCGTGTTGAGCTTATCTACGATTTGGGAAGCCACATCCAGATACTCTTTTCGATCAACACCATTGTGAATATAATTAATACGGCGCAAAGCGCGGGCTTTCACCAGCAAGGCGTCTTTGTTTTCGGGATCTCTATCCAAAATTTGGTTTGCGATGTGATACGCATCATGGGCGCCTTGAATGGATTTCGGTCCGCCAATATCCAATTTCTCATTGGCCTTAGGGATTGTATATTCATCCAGACGACTTGCCAAAGTGGATGCGGGTGCGATGGGATTGATCAACACTTGGCGGCCCTTGAAACACTCGGGGATATCGCCCGTCATATATTGAAATTTATCTGAATTTAAATCTTTCGCGGAAATGCGAACTTCATTGAAAGCGATGTCATCCACAATTTTAAATCCGCCGTCTTCTTTAATGAAGTCCCGTGAAATTGTGTACCACGGAGTAAAGATAGAACAGCCTTCCTGATAACCGACAAAATCAAAACCCTTGACGTGAGTAACGGTTTTTTCCGAGTAACGGGCAATCATGTTCGCATCCGTTACGCGGTAACCCAGCAGTGCCATGGTATACAGGACCGTTTGCGGAAAGCCGGTGTCGAGGTAAAGCTTTTGGTCATGCCAAGTTGTCAGCTCTTCACCAATGGTTTTCTGTGTACCGGAGATTTTATTAACAATGCGGTTTCTGAAGTTCACTCCCTCGTACATGCCCTTGGAGTTTTCAGGATTAGAGCGCAGATAAGTCATGATCGTCTTTTTGCCAGCCTCTTCACTTTTCGCAAGAGATGCCTCGATCATGTACTTTGCATATTCACCCGTTGCTTCAAATTTTGTGGTCGTATCTGAAGTATTGTCCTGGTTTATTTTGATTGTTTTATCAAAAGTCAGCAGGGACTCACCAGATTTTGGATAGGGGAGGTATTCCAGGGCTTTCGCCTGATCGCTCACTTCAATGGCGTGGGAGCCCGCGATATCAGCAAAGACATATCCCGCATTACTCACCATATTCGTTGGGTCCACCCAAAGAATATTTTCGCCGTCTTTAACTTTCACAATTGCGTGATTAAAAAGTGCAGGATTAACCAGTTCGGGAGCAGAAAGTTCAGGTTTTAATCGCGACAACTCTTCAAGGCTAGAGCGTTTTACCAAAGCGACTTTGGCATCAATACCCAGTGCTCTTAACATCGCAGTCGTTGCCAAGGAAAAATCTTTGCAATCGCCGGTTTTCGTGCGCGCTATATCTTTTAAAGGTTGTGCTACATACATTTTTTCCAGACTTGTCCAGTTCCCTGAATACGTCATGACGTTTGCAAGTTCGGATGTCACGATGTCGATTTTTTCAGTCGTTGTGGCAGCTTTTTTAGCTTTGCTTACGATGCGAGTGAAAGGAGCTGGCAACGCTTTTGTCGCCAAAATCTTTTCCCATTTCTGCGAGACCGGAGTGATAAAGTCAGCCCAGTTATTCATGGTGCTCACGTCAACGCGGGAAATTTGATCTTTACGAAGAATGGCTAAGGCTTCTTCAGGTACTTTAAATAAAGGCTTTACTTGTTTAAATTCGAAAACATAGTATTCGTCTTCTTTACTTTCTTTCGTTTCCAGGACTTTCCAAGGGTCGTTGACGTTTACATAAAGGGGCAGCAGAGATTTAATCTTGGCGCGGCCAGCCCATTCAGGAGCATGCACACCCATCACATAAGTTTGCTGGAAAAGTCCTTTTACCAGGTTCTTTTTCGTTTTGATCTTAACAGTGTACTTGGTGATGGAACCGATTTTGATGTTGTTAAAAGGAATAACCATCTCACGCAGATGATTGATGCCTTGTTGAGGACCTTTAGCACTTCTGGTGGTCACGTCTTTGGGGTTTACTGGAGATTCAACGCCGTCAGTGAAAGTCGAGCCTTTGACGAAGGTTATCGTAGCGGCATCTGGAGCAAAGGGAATAGTTTGCAACACCAGTTCATTGCGACCTTTTTCATTCATCACTTTCATTTCCGATTCTAAGGTGGATTCGGAAAAACCATTTTTATCGATGGTGGCTTCATGAGAGCTGTTCACGATGGTGTAAGGCATTTCTTGTTCTTGCATCCAATCGGCGTGAGCAGAAGAGATAAACAAGAAAGCTAGCGATGTTAGTGAAATCAGGCGTGTTTTCATATTATCTTTTTCGGTTTTTAAAGCCCCAACTTAATTAATTCTCTGTTTATATTGTTCCTGGACCTATCCTTCCCAAATTGATTCACGCAATCTTCTGTTTTTTGTATAGGAATCTGTCACAAACCTCGACCTTGTGCCCTAATGTTACAGCAGGGAGTTTTTATGGAGTCAAAGCAGCAGGAAAATTTAAATTCAGTCACAGATCTTCAACTCGTGGGAATGTCTTGCGTGAACTGCGCCGCAAAGATCGAAAAAACCCTCAATGCCATACCTGAAGTCGTTGCGACGGTGAATTTTGCGACTGAGAAAGCGCATATTGAACATGCGGGTTCTATTGCCCCGGAAGACCTTATCAAAGCCGTCCAAAATGTGGGTTATCAAGCTTTTGAGATGAACTCTCCAACCGATGTGCAATCCTATAAGAAAGAGGCCGCGGCTGAGTACCGTCGGGATTTAATTCACTTTATCGTTTCTGCGATCCTCACGGCTCCGTTTTTGTTTGAGATGGTGATGATGTTCTCGGGTCATCACGAAATTGTTCCACGCTGGTTGCAGATGATTTTAGCAACACCCGTGCAATTCTGGATCGGGTGGCGCTTCTATCGTGGCTCCTATTTCGCCTTAAAAAATAAAAGTGCGAATATGGATGTCTTGGTCGCGCTCGGCACATCAATGGCTTACTTATTAAGCGTCGTGGTGACGGTCTTAAATTGGCAGGAGCAGCACGTTTATTTTGAAGCCAGCACCGCGGTTATCACTCTGATTCTTTTGGGCAAACTGATGGAGTCCCGCGCGAAGGGGAAAACTTCAGAGGCGGTCGAAAGCTTGATTCGCTTACAGCCTAAGTCGGCGTTGATTAAAAAAGACAATGAGTGGGTCGTCACTTCCATTGAGCATGTGATGGTGGGCGACGTCGTCTTAGTAAAAAACGCAGAATCTATTCCCGTGGATGGAGTGGTCGTTGAGGGTTCATCGACGGTTGATGAGTCCATGTTGACTGGGGAAAGCCTGCCAGTGGAAAAAAATACGGCGGATCATGTTTACGCTGCAACACTAAATCAAGATGGCGTCCTGCAGGTTCGCGCAACCAGTGTCGGCTCCAAAACCCAGCTTGAGCAAATCATAAAGATTGTTTCTGCAGCCCAGGGATCCAAAGCACCGATTCAAAGACTTGCGGATAAAATTTCCAGTGTGTTCGTGCCGGTCGTGGTGGCGATAAGTGTTCTGACTTTTTTTGCAACCTGGTGGATCCTGGGGGATTTACAAGCGGCATTTATTTCATCCGTTTCTGTACTGGTGATTGCGTGTCCTTGTGCTTTGGGATTGGCAACACCCACGGCTGTCGTGGTGGGGATCGGCAAGGCTGCACCCTTAGGGATATTATTTAAAGATGCAAAAGCTCTCGAACAAGCTGAGAAGATTGATTACGTGGTATTCGATAAAACTGGAACGATCACCGAGGGGCATCCCGTTGTTGTTCAGGTCGTAGCTACACAAGGAAATAGACAAAACTTTGATTCTGAAAAAATCCTAAAACTTGCTGCAAGCCTGGAGCGAGGCTCTTCTCATCCCTTGGCTCATGCGATCTTTTCAGAAGCTCAGCACAAAGGACTTTCATTATACGGCGTGAGTGATTTTAAGTCTGTCACAGGTCTTGGGGTAGAAGGCGTGATTGCCGGAATTCGCTATCGCCTAGGGCGTCCATCGTGGATTGTTGATGGTTCTTCGCTATCTTTGGAAATCCAGGAGGCGGAAAACAAAGGTCAGACGGTGATGGTGCTTGCTGATGATAACGGCGTTTTAGGTTTTATTTCCGTGGCGGATAAAATCCGTGATTCTTCGAAGGATGCTATTGCCGCCCTAAAAGAACTGGGAATTACCGTGATGATGTTGACCGGCGATAACGAGGGGACCGCAAAAGAGATTGCACGTCAGGTGGGAATTGCAGAATTTAAGCACGGTGTGAAGCCTTCCGACAAAGCGAATGTTATAGTTTCGCTGAAACGAAAAAAACACGTGGTCGCCATGGTGGGTGATGGAATTAACGATGCGCCGGCTTTGGCAATGGCCGATGTGAGTTTTTCAATGTCATCAGGTACAGATATCGCCATCGAGACAGCGGATGTTACTTTGATGAATAATGATCTGATGTCATTAGTTCATGCTGTGAAACTTTCACAGGCGACGTTGAAAAAAATCCGTCAGAATTTGTTCTTTGCCTTCATCTATAATACCCTAGGGATTCCACTCGCGGCATTTGGTATGTTAAATCCGGTGATTGCAGGAGCTGCGATGGCGATGAGTTCAGTTTCTGTGGTCAGCAATTCTCTTTTGCTTAAGAAAAAGAAAGTTTAAGCAGAATCTTTTTCTTTGGATTTAATATAGGCGTCTACTAACCACAGGCGAATGTGTTTAAGGTAGGCGTCCTTCATCCCAAAAAAGACAAAGTGATTTAAGTATCCTGAATCGGTTTTATTTTCTTCGGAATAATTAACGGTCGCAATGATCTCAGGGTTTTGATGCTCTTCCATGCGCCACAGGATAAATTCACGGAAGGCGCCCGTGCTGATGGCACGGTGATATTTCATCACGACGCCCGCTTCTGAGATTTGCGTGATTTCCACGGGATTTGCCACTTTCGCATCAAGCACGTCTTTCACGTAAGGTAGTGTCGTTGGCTCAACTGTCGTGATTGCAAAGTTCGTGATAAGTTTCTTTGCGATATACATTTTATCAAGCGGCGTAAAGTAAATGTCCTTACACCAGCGGCTCATGTCAGCCACTTCTGGTGGAGTGATTTTCGTGCGCGAAAGAATAATCAGTTGGGGAGTCTCTTTCCACTCCGTGCTGTGTTTTTTCGCGCGGTCCTTCATTTTTTCGACCAGCGCGTTCCAGGTTTTTTCTTTCTCGATATCCAGCATATGATAATTAATAATCACCAGGTCTGGATTTAGTGGAGGATTTTGGCGCTCTTTGCTGTCCAAATCCTGCAAATCCGATAGCAGTTGTCCCTGGCTTTTGTAGCTAAAGACTTCCACGTTTTGAAAACGCTGATTGAGCATCGTTTTGAACTCGATATCCAAGGGCTCATCATCGTTCAAAAGAATGATGCGAGTTTTTAGATTTCCCATCGGAGTTTGTAGATCCAAGGATTGATGGCTTTTGTTTTGCAAAATATCGCGGCGGATCTTAGCAATCTGCCCTGGGTCTGCAGCCACAAATTGAAAAGTGCAAAGATATTCTTTAATGGAGATTTCTTTGCAAGCGACACAAACCGCAAGCAAGCTTTTCTTACTGTCTGAAGTAAAGGAATCGCTATAGTATTTGGTGATCGCACCGATTTTAATTTCGTGATTGTTTAAGCTTGTAAATCCAATTTCAGATAAAGACTGTAGCTGAATATCCTTAAGCATTTCGATGGTTGCTGACATCTTCGCAGCTGTCAGTGTCGAGCTGGTCACCGGGTGATGGCCGGTCAAAGCATACTGCAGATGCTCTTTGATGATCAGCTTATCAAAAGGCTTATAAAGAACATTGTTGATGATGCGATCTTCCGCAAGCTTAATATCAAAAGTAGGGCTTTCGAAAGCCGTTAAGATCAATGCTGTGGGCTCTTGTTCTGAGCACATTTTTTTACGAATGAAAAAATCCCGGGCGCGGCGAACCAATCCCATATTCTGCGTTCCCAAAAACTCATCTTTTGCAATAACCAGACGAAGCTCATCGGCAATTGAAGGTTCAGTTAAGTCAGAAAGATCAGATGGATGTTTCGTTCCAGCTTGAGCCAAGGCTTTGGCTCCTTCGTGGACTGCGACTTTAAGGAATTCGTGGAAGCTTGCAAGACCCTTGAAAAAGCGAATATGAAGCTGAGGATCTATACTTTTCAGGCTTTCATATAGATCCTGACTTGTTCTCTCGTCATCTTCGAGTATCAGGATAAACTTCATAGTACTATTGTATCTTGAAATGGGACTAAAAACCAGATGACTGGATTTTAGTCCCGAAATGAGAGTTTAGCGGAAAAGGAAATAGACCGCACCTACAAGGCAGAGCCCTGCATAGAGGTAATCCATCTTAAGTGGTTGACCCATATACCAGTAAGAAAATCCCGCAAAGACCACCATCGTGATGACCTCTTGAATTATCTTAAGCTGTGGCAAAGTGTAGACTTGGGCGCCCATTCGGTTTGCTGGCACCTGAAAAATATATTCAAACAAAGCGATGCCCCAGCTAACAGCAATCGCGATCCAAAGAGCGGAGCTTTTAAGGCTTTTCAAATGCCCATACCACGCAAAGGTCATAAAGATATTTGAAATCAAAAGCAGGACAACGGGGCTCACATAATGAAGCATTATTTATGGGTCCTTTGATTATAGGCGTGGTTGCACAAAAGACTCGCGATACGACGATACTCACTCAATAGATCTAAGTGGATCGAACTTGTATTGATCGAAGTATTCAAACCGCGATTCAAACGGCTGATGTGATTTTCGCGCAGTGAAATTTCAAGCTTCGCTAAATCACGTTTTAGCTGAATCGCTTCTTCGCAAAGATCACGATTTTGGTAAGCATTGACGGCCATCGCAGCCACCTTCACAACCTGTTCGTGCATTTCGCGAATTTCTGCCCAACCTTCGCCTGAGAACTCAAGTTTCAAAGCGTTCTTTTTGATCGCCAGGGCCAGAATGTTGATGTCAATTGCATCCGCCGCACGTTCCGCATCGCTGAGGAACATGATCATGTTCATGATGTTTTGATGAACCACGGTGCTGGATTTATTAGCGTGGTCCAATAAGAACATTTTTGTTTCGCGGTAAAGGAAGTCGACCTTGTTGTCGCGATCTTTGATAGAATCAAAAACTTTGGGATCATTGGTTTCAAAAAGCTTGATTGAGTCTTTGATCATTCCGATCACGATATCTGCTGTACGCATAATCTCGCGATTAGCATAAGAAACTGCCAAGGCTGAGCTTTGGTAGTTATTCATGTTCACGAACTCGGTGCCAAATTCCTCGGAGGCTGCTTTCGGGAACATTTTCTCAATCCACTGAGCCCCTTTATCGATAAACGGATAAAAGATGATCGCAGAAATAATATTGAAAATCAGGTGGGCATTGGCAATGGAGCGTGCGACCGTCGTATCAAAGGTCATTAAGAAATCAATAAAGAGCTGCGTGAACGGGTAAAAGATCACCACGCTGATGGTTTTATAAAAGAAATGGGCCCAGGCCACTTGGCGACCGATATAGTTGCCACCTGCTGCTGAAATCAATGCAACCGATGTTGTTCCGATATTGGCACCATAGACCCAGATCATTGCATCATAAAACGTAATCGCTTTTACCGCAGCCAAGCTCATCGCAAGACCAATGGTGATCGCTGAACTCTGAACGAACGCGCAGAATACGATCGAGATCATCAAAGAATAGCCAGGATTGTCACGGACACTTTGGAAGAATTCCGTTAGCATCGGATTTTCTGCAAAGTGATGAGAAGCCGTCGATACCAGTTTTAAACCCAAGAATAGCAATCCAAAACCCATGCACGCGAGTGCCAGATTTTTAAATACGGTTTTCTTGGCTTTAAAGTAAAACGCAAACGAAATAGCAAAAACGGGAAGTGCATACTGAGTCAGATCAAAAGAGATCAATTGCACCGTCAAAGTGGTACCAATTGCAGTACCAATGATAACACCCATAACCTGGCGCAAGTTGATCACTCGCGCTGAACCCAAGCCCACGAGCATCGACGTCGCAGCCCCGGAGCTTTGCATAAGCGTCGTTAAGCCGACACCCGTAAAGATCGCTAAAAGTTTACTCTGGGAAAGGTGATTCAAAAGGCTTGTGATCTTACCGGACATCAATTTTTCAAGTGACGAACTGGTTATGGACATTCCGTAGAGGAAGAGTGCTACACCGCTGATAAGTAAAATAAAGAAGGAATTCTGTGTATCAATCATAAAGAATCATCTTAGCAGCATTTTTTTAGTTTTAGGAAGCAGCAATTCTGATTTATGCTGAGTCTTCCTCGAAGGAGTTTCCGATGTCGGATCTGAAAAAGCCCGTTTTGGTAGTGGCCGCAGTCATTCGTAAAGAAAATGACTCGGAAAAGCGCATTTTGCTAGTGCGTCGAGGCCCGGATCAAAGCGGTGCAGGATTTTGGGAGTTTCCCGGTGGAAAAGTGGAGCCCTCGGAGTCTCCGGAGCAAGCACTTCGCCGGGAAATAGATGAGGAGCTCGGAATTGCTATCACCGTAGGCAATCTTATCGGTGAAAAGGATTTCGCTTATCCTTCAAAAACCATTCGCCTAAGAGTTTACGAAGCCTTGACGATCAGTTCGGAAATCACTTTAACCGAGCATGATGCGATGAAATGGTTAAAGGCCGATGAAATTGTTAAAGACGAACTCTCGGCAGCGGATCGACCTTTTGTGGAAATGCTTCAAGGTAAAAGATAAGATCGTTCACTCGGAGTAGGAAGACGGCAAAAGTCTCTTTGCCCAAACCATGAATAGCGATTTTTTGCGATCAGTTTGTAGAGACTGTCTCGGATAAAGCCGGGGATAATCCATCCAAGTCGAGACAGACCATAGACTCCACCCAAACCCGAAAGTATTTTAAGAACCGCCGCTGAGCGATGGTAAATCCGACCTGACTCATAGTAGATCACTGTATCCAGGTTTACACGATCTTGTGCCGGTAAAAGCGCCTCCGCTGTCGAACCTTGGAGTGGGGCGAACAAAAAACGATGCTGTGGATCGCGAGTAATTACTGCATCCACGAAGCCATTACAAAGATGGCAGACGCCGTCGAAAAACACCACATTTCTCATTTTAACATCCACGTTTTCCATAGCAATCCCAGGCTACAATCATTATACTACTTAAACAAGCTGTGGGGGCCTCACGAATGGAAGTATTTTTGTTTCCGCTGGTCAATGTGACGTTGTTTCCGCATACGACCAAACCCCTAAATATTTTTGAACCTCGATATCTGACCATGGTGAAAAACGCCGTGGCCAACAACATGCCCATTGCCATGGGCTATATCGAAGATCCCTCTAAAGTTGCTCCCGTTCCTCCAGGAGAGCCAGTCCCGTTTGTGCGCGAAATCGCGGGTTACGGTTACGTTCAAATCATCGAAGAACGAGTGAATGGAACTCTTCTGGTCTTTTTGCAAGGCCAAGGCAAGTTACGTTTAAAACATACTGTGGATTACAAAACGCCTTATCTCGTTTGTCAGTCAGAGATCATTCCCGAGCAAACGATCGTCGATCAACAGCACCTAGTGCGCCTTCAGGCGCTTAACAAAGTGCTTATTCGCTGGATTCACACTCACATCCCGGACCCTTCTCAGCGCGATATGTTTTTGAGAAATCTGAATCGCCCCGAGGAAGTTGTGGGAGCTTTTGCCTCTTACATGGTGCGCGATTATGACCTGCAGCAGATGGTTCTAGAGTATAACGACATTAACGAGAAGGTGGATTTTCTCCACCGTCTGACGGAATCAAATGAACTGACGACTTAGAGTCCTAAGTCGTCGCTTTCGCGGGATTGCGGGTAAAGAAAACCCACTGAAGCAAAACCACCCAAATTACTTGGGCCAAGCACAGATGCGTGATTTTCATCCACGTTGGCGCATGTAAAAAGAGTGTGCTAAAGCCAAAAATAATTTGCACGATTAAAATCACACTCATTTGTACGGATTTTTTCTGCAGCAGAACATTTTCCGTTGTCTGCGCTTTAAGCCAGAAAAACAGAGCAAGGCTTCCAGCACCTAAAACGGCCAGCACCGGATGAAGACCGCGCAGACGAATAAGGTAGTGCGAATCCGAAGAAAGGTCCGCTAACAATCCATCCAAAATATTATCAGTTGGGAAAAGTGAATTCGAAAGTGCCGCCCAGGCACCGGTCGTTCCAAGCACAACGATAATCCACGGGAAGAGTTTATATTTTTTGTAGTTAGCGAGCGGTGTCGGAGTGGTGTCGTTCAACGCGGCCGAAGCGTAAGCCAGTGCCACGGCACCAGTTAACATAAATGAATTCACCTGATGCAGCGCCATCACAAACGCACGATAAGGAGTGTCGTTCGTCGTGACGAGTTTGAAAAGAACGAGCTTTGCTCCCAAAAGGGCTTCTGTGATCATGAAAATCAAAGTTGCGATGGCAGCCTTGCGAGCGAAGTGGCCCACCGGATAAAGTTTGCGCGCAATCCAAAAGAAATAAATCACGACAAAACCATAGATACCTGACATCAGGCGATGCCCATACTCCACCCAGGTTTTTCCACGTTGGGCTTCGGGAATCAGCTGGCCGTGACATAAAGGCCACGTATCACCACAGCCATCACCCGAGTGAGAAATGCGCACCCAGGCGCCCCACAAAATCACCAGGATCGTGTAAATCAAAAGCCCAAATGCAAGTTTCTTGTATTGAGTGCGTGTCATCATGGGCAAAGGGCTATCACGGGCTTGAAACTCGGTCAATAAACGGCTCTAATAGACCGCATGAGTAATCAACATCACCACCATCATCACAGTCACAGCTCAGGCCATCATCACCACCATAGTCATGGAGCGGCCATTGGGCGCATGAGATTCGCCTTTGTCCTCAACCTGGGGTTCGCATTGGTGGAGTTGGTAGGTGGTTATCTGACGAACTCCGTTGCCATCATGAGTGATGCTCTTCATGATTTTGGTGATGCTTTGGCCATGATTATTGCGATCGTTATGGAGAAAGTTTCTCATAAAACCAGCGACCAAAAATTTTCATACGGCTACCGTCGTTTTTCTGTTTTAGGTGCTGTGATCACCGGAATGGTTTTGATCATCGGTTCTGTTTTTATTTTGATTGAAGCGGTTCCGCGACTGTTGAACCCGCAGCAGGTTCATGCGGATGGGATGTTAATCCTTGCGGTCTTTGGTGTTGCGATCAATGGTTTCGCAGCTCTTCGAGTTTCGAAAGGCACCTCTTTGAATGAGCGCATGTTGATGTGGCACATGATCGAAGATGTCTTGGGCTGGGTTCTGGTTTTATTCGGCGCTTTGGTGATGAAATTCTGGGATGTTCCGCAGGTGGATGCGGGGCTGGCAGTGGCACTGTCATTGTGGATTTTGTTTAACGTCTTTAAAAATCTGCGTGAAGCAATGAAGGTTTTCTTGATGGCTTCTCCGACGAGTGCTTCCGTTGAATCTGTTTCTGATAATATAAAAAAGAACCCGCTGGTTGTGGATGTTCACCACGCGCACCTCTGGTCACTTGATGGAGAGAATCACGTTTTTACCGCTCACGTCGTGCTAAAAGGCGACGCAACTCCGGCGGATATGGAAGCTGTGAAACACCAGATCAAAAAACAAGTGAGAGAGTTTGGGATCATCGAAGCGACTATTGAAACAGAACTTATGGGCGTTTCCTGCGTCGATCCTCATCATACTTAGCTTGAAACATTGTTCTCATTGTGTAACCAGCACACGGTATGGACCTGAAAATTCAGGGTAATCCATGAAAGTACATGTCGTCCTGTTTGTTTTACTCCGATAAAGAGTGATCAATCGAGGCCGTTATGTTGGTTAAAAACAAGTCAGGGAACGCTTTATTGCAAGTGCTTGCTGCGCTCGTTGTGATGGGCATCAGCTTTTACTTTCTATCAGCCTATGTCATCGCCCAAAGAAAACAAATCGTAAAAACCAAGAACGTCGTGGCTCTTAAATTTGCCGTTAATAGTGCGATGGACTATGTGGTCTTTGGTGTTCGGCAGAAGTACTGTTTCGATAACGGCACACTATTACAGAATATAGATGCCTGTAACTGGAAGCATGCCGGCAGCGTTGAACGCCTGGTGATGTCGGATGAGCAACTGCAAGCACTCCGTGAGATGGTCGCAGCGGGAGCTAACATCGGTCCCCATGATTCAGATATGAGTAAGTTGCGGGTCGATACCATTGATCTCATGCTTAATTTTCCTGTCTCTCCAGCGCATCCCTTGTTTCCGATCGTCGATGCCCTCAAAACGGTCGTAAATGAAACTACAGGGCAGGTGGTGAAGGTTAAAGGAATTCACGTCGTGTTAAATCGTCCTGCTAATAGCGGTTATCTTCCCAAAGCCGGTCGTGAGGTTTACGTAATGGCGGAAGCCTCGTTATTGGATGACAGTGGTAATGTGATTCAGGTGGGGCGTGCGCCACTGAGTGTTCGCTCGCAAATTGCCATCTATCCGCGAGAGATGGGATCTTTCGCCTTGGTACTTCCTCGAGATCTCCACTTAGATAAAGACTGGAATGCCTCGGCCACGAATGGTGACGTGAACCTGCATAAGTTTAATGACAGAGCCTCGGTGGGTCAAAGTGGGGGCCTTGTGTTTAACAGTCCTGTTTTTGTCAACGGCAACATCTATTTACCAACTGACACTGGCAATGCGGGCACCTCGAACTATTCCGCCGTCACTTTTGCAGATCGATTATATATGGGGAATGGCTGGATTTTAAAACCCGATGGCTCTCCCTTTGCTCCGGCGACTTTGGGTGGTTTGCCGGATCGCTACTGGTCAGATTCTCGGGTCTTCGGGGGATTTTTAAATGGGATCGAAAATGATGGCAGTTCTGATGCGGGACTCGAAGTTCTCTCTGGGCAGGTGAGCAACTTGCCAGCCGGTGATTTCGATTGGAACCGTATTTGTGCCGACTATAATAAAAAGACTGTCGATATCGGAACGATGAAAGTTTCTAAAATCAAAGCGAAGATGGTTGATGATTCAACAGATGGTCAAACGCAGAATTCAAAATATAAAATCACACTGAGTAATTACAACCAGTATTACCCACAGAAAAATCCAATTCCGGCACCTAACGTAGATAAATGGAAACCGGGAACTGCGAATGTCACGAATATTAATAAATACGGAGATACTACGAACACCGGTGCCGTGACATCTATCATCCTTGCTTACGGCAGTGGATCTGATTACCGTGAAGTGATCTTTGATATGACTAAGTACGGAACTGCAGTTTTATCTCCGGCAGTGGCAAATGAAGACCGTCGCAAAGATTTGGAGGCCGCTTTAAAAGCAGCGAACGAAACGATCAGTCAATCTTCCGACAAAACGAACGCTCTTCAAACTGATTTGAATAAATCCATAACTGACTTAGCCGCAGCCAACGCGGAGCTAGCTACCAAGAAAACACAATTGGATGCGGAGTTGGCAAAACCAGTTTACGCAAGTCCTTCACCAAGTCCTACAGCGAGCCCTACGGTAAGCCCCTCTCCGAGTGCGAGTCCGACAGTGAGTCCGTCGCCCACAGAATCGCCAACAGCTTCTCCGACAGTGTCCCCGACGGTATCCCCAACCGTGTCACCGACAGTTTCGCCTACGGTGTCTCCAACGGCATCAGCCAGTGTGACTCCCTCGCCATCAGCAACCGCAAGTCCGACGCCAACACCGTCTCCTACGGTAGGAGATCCTTCACTTTATCAAAACCCTGATACAATTGCGAAGTTGAATCAGGAAATCGATGCATTAAATAAAAAAATCAGTGATCTGCAGGCGCATATTGCTAACCTCAAAAACGTGCAGATTCCAGCAAATGATAAAAACAATGCGGATGCAAAAGCCACAGTGTCCTCAGCGACGGCTGCCTTGGCTGACTACCAGCAAATGATCAATAATCCGCCGAAGTTTACAATTGAAATGGATGCAATGAAAACGGGAAGCGGTCGTGAGTATCTGGATCGCGCTTACTTGTCAGTGAATCTTATGAACGCCGCTAATTTGAGGGATACTGACGGAAACAAGATCACTGTTTTCTCGGTGCGTTTTAAGGCCTATGACGGAACCTATTGGAATAGTACGCCGGTGTGGCCGGATGCAAACAGTCCGACGCATTTGATGGGATATTTGAATTACAGTATTGATGGTGCAGGCAACATCATCAGACCTTCCGGGCTTTCTGCAACACCTAATACGTCGGGGGCAGAGGAGGATGAGTCGGGTAACTCCACAGACATCGCTCAGGCCTGCGAGGATTTTTACGACAATATGAACTCTCAATCTTTTGGTGCAGCCAACTGGGGGACGAGCTTTGCCGGGGGCACTCGTTCCTCCTGGAATTTTGCGGGCTTGGATACCTCTGTACCGAAAGAAAAAGGTCACGAAAGTGAACCGATCTTGGCAGAAAGAATTTTCAGCACGGACAGTACGGATTTCTTAGTGAACTCTATTGTGGGGAATTGCGTGATTGAAGCTGGTGCAAGTTTCGTCACGGGTTTTTTCACTTGCGACAATCTTACAATCAAAGGTGGCCGTTCAAAGCCATTAACAATCGTGGGAACCTTCATCATCGGCAAGACATTAAAAATTGATGAGCAGGCTATTCGCACCGGTATTCAGTGGAATAGCATTTATCATCCTCAATCGACGCGTATTTTACGTTCACGAAAAATTTTGAAACCGATGACGGAACCCACGAATGTGGCAAAGTGTGACAACCTCCCGTCACCCATCTGGCATCCGATTCCATCTATTCAAGAAACTGCAGATCGCATGGCATGTAATGTGATCAGTCTGCGTGCGAAAGCTGATCCGTTTAAGTGGACAGCTGTGGACCCGGATTGTGGCGTGGATCCGGCGAAACAACAAACTGTTCCCACCTGCAAGCGTCGTATCATCCGCTATTTCGTGGTTGAGCAATCCAGAGAAGGGCTGGGGATGTGATGAAAAAGCTAAACTCTCAGGGGCAAACTATTGTTGAGACACTTGTTGCGTTGGGATTGATTTCCTTTATCGGTTTGATTTTTTTCGGCGGACTGGTGCAGCTTCGTAAAACGACGTCTGATAGTTTGCTGGATTCCGCGACAGACCGACAGATCGCCGATATCGCCGAAAATATTAAAGCGGGTGTGCAAAAGTATCAGGTGAATTTCAACCTGGACAAAGCCGCCTTAGAAACTTTATTGAAGCCCGAAAATCTTCCTATGGTTTGGGATGTGGGTGTGGTGGCAGAGAAAGGACAGTGCGATCGCTGTCAGGGGGCTTACGGATATGTGATTCAACCATTTGATAAGTACCGGGGACTTTACATGGTGACTTTGCGTCTGTCTCATAAAAGCTGGCTTCCGGCAGAGCCGTATCGTGACTACAACTTTATAGTGAGTGCCAAATAATGTTTAAGAACCAAAAAGGCTTAACTTTAGTGGAAGTGATGATCGGAATTGGATTATTCGCGATCGTGATTTCGATTGTTGTGGCTGTGCAGGTCAAAATGTCCCAACAGCATTTTGAGATGATTAGAAAACTGGATGATTCCGTCGATCAAAATCTGGCAGAAAGAATTCTTTTTAAGGACCTTAGTGGCATCGATATTTCCTATAACAATCTTGTGGTAAAAGATGACCGCGGAAATAATTTTTATGATTTCTATCCTGATATCACAGAAAATATTCTTAAAGTGCGGGCCGATCGGGAACTGAATTTAAAGTTAGATGGGAAGAATACGTTTTACGTTTTCTCTCAAAATGCTGCGGCAGGAGCTCTTCTCACTTATGATCCCATGTGGGCCTATGACGTGGGACCAGAACCCGCCGATCCAAATGTTCCAGCGACTCTGACATTTAATGGAGAAAAAAATAGAAAATGGATTTCCAATGAAAAAAACGGGGGACGCCCGGGCTTTTGGAAAGAAGGGCATCTTTTATTCTATGATACTCCCAGCCGTATCCGTCCCAGTGTCGGCGACGTGATTGATAAAACCATTCCACCCCGCAGTTCCTTTTATGTGGGGTCTGTTAATGCCACCACCAATATTCTGCAAAACATGTCAGGGGATGCTGCAGGTTTATTTAATATGACCGAGCCGGATTCCGGGGAAACGATCAACAGTCTGGATGAATTTCTAAGAAAAGTTCCCGCAGTCGGTGGTGGTCAGACGATTGTGCGCGTACGTGCGGCCCGGCTGGTGAAATACTATATTGAACCAGATACGAAAAAAAATGCTGAGCTTTACGATCTTGCTCCCGCCAATTTTTATATGGCGGAGTATCGCGATGGTCAGTTTGAAAAGCCGACATTGCTAGCGGATGGCGTGGGCAGAGTATTGTTCCGTCGCGATTCGGTTATAAAGAAAATGATTTATTTTAAAATTCAAAAAGCCCAATTGAAATAGGGGAGCGTTATGAAAAGCACAAACTTCTTGATAGGAGTCATTTTGTGGTTAGGCGCGACAGCTCATGCCGATCAGGAATCTGTGGTGACAGTCAGTAAAGATGTGCCGATGGCGGTGAATTCCGTTTCTGCGGGGGAGTCTCTTTCGGGTGCTCCTGCTTCGGGAACGGTGACTCGTTCTGGCAAAAGCACGATGACAGTTCGTCTGATCAATTCCTGCTTTGCCACGAATCTGCGCGCGGTTTCAAATCCTTTGGCGAAGAGTTCTCTGGTCAATGCGGATATCGATATCATGGTCGGTGGAATTAAATATCACTTGTTTGCAGAATTCCCTGCGGCTCTTGTCGGAGCGAAGGGAAGTGGCGTCCCTGATTCTGGAAAGGTGGGGAATTTCAATGAAACGAAAGCTGGGGTGACTCCCGTAGGCGGCACCGTTGCTGCCTTTGGTAACATCGTTGAATTTAAAACCAAAATTCCCACGGCCGTGACGGTCGATAACGAAGCAAATATCACAGTGTCTAAAGATTCAGTTTCTTTGGGTGCGATGTCTTTTGTGCAATCTGTTCAAGATTGCAATTCAGGGCCCGTATTTGGTGATTATGGATGGTCGTCAAAAATGCCAACTTATGCGTGCGGAAATTTCATGGGTAAAGACGGCGATGTCACAGCCACCTTTGGTGGATTTAACGTTGCACCGGACCGTTCGTTGGTTGAACTCTTCATCAGTTTCCCCGGCGAAACTGGTTTCTGTGGGGGATTTTGGTCGCCGCTGATGGTCTTCTTTGATGATAAGCTTCCAAAATTTAACACCATCTCTGATTTTCCTCTGAACCCAGGAGGGCAAGTTTATTGGCCCGACGCCAACAGCCCGGGATTTTTTCTCGCGATGGATCGAGATCACAATGGCAAGATCGATCAGAAAAATGAACTCTTTGGAGACAACAGTACCGAAATAAATGGTTTCGAAGCGCTGAAAAAACTCGACACCAATCATGATGGCGTCATCGATTCCAAAGACAAGGATTTCAAAAAATTAGTTCTTTGGAATGACAAGAATGCAGACGGAAACAGCGAGGCCCGTGAGCTTACCAAGGCAGGATTAAAGCTTATAAAAATTTCTTTAAAGTACCGTGTGAGTGCAGAAAGTTTAGGAAACGCCGAAATTCGCGAGCGTGCAAAGTTCTGGTACACAGATGCGAAAGGCAAAAAGCGCACCGGAAATATTTATGACATTTGGCTGGCACCTCATATCCCGACCCAGATTGCTGAGACGAAATGATGAGGGGTGTTCGTTTCAAGCGGATACGTTTCCTATTTTGAGAATGGAGTTAAGTTTTGGATATGTTTATAAATGAGACGGGAGTGCTGTTTTATTGATACAAAAGTGAGCAGATAGTTAGCGTAATTACCTAATTTCGTTCGAAATATCCGATTGTTCCATAAGGTTTGTCGGGATCTTTACCGATAAGTTCTCACAGGAGCCATCGGTATGTTTATGAAAACGAGTAAACAAAAGGGTAACGCTATTCTGCAGGTGCTTACCGCCATCGCGGTGATGAGCATAAGTTTCTATTTCCTGTCTGCGTACGTTATCTCTCAAAGAAGACAAGTAGTTAAAACCAAAAACGTAGTGAATCTTAAATTCGCAGTGAACAGTGCGATGGACTATGTGGTGTTTGGTATCCGTCAAAAGTACTGCTTTGATAACGGATCCCTTTTGCAGAACACCACAAGTTGTGATTGGAACAATGCGGGTAACGTCGAACGTTTGGTGATGTCAGATGAGCAGTTGGCTTCCTTAAAGGGAATGGTCGCAGCTGGTGCTAACATTGGTCCTCATGATTCGAATTTGGATAAATTGCGTCTTGATTCCATTGACATGACGTTGAACTTCCCTGTGTCGTCAGCCCATCCGCTATTCCCTGTGGTAAATAATCTTAAACGTGTGGTCGATGAACAGACGGGTAAAGAAATTCCTGTTCAAGGTATTCGTATGTACCTCACTCGTCCTCCAAATGCGGGTTATCTGCCTAAAGCAGGTCGTGAAGTTTATATCTCTGCACAAATTTCTCTGATAGATAAAAATAAAACTGTAATTCAAATCGGAAGCTCACCGCTTGAAGTGCGTGCGCAAATCGCGATCTATCCCCGTGAGTTAGGTTCTTTTGCTCTGGTACTTCCAGGGGATCTTCGTATGGATCGCTCGTGGGATGCGGTTCCTCCAAAAAATGGCGATGTGATTTTCCATAAATTTGCGAATAAAGCGACGATGGGCACAAGCCCTGGAATGATTTTCACCAGCCCCGTTTTCGTTAACGGGAATATCAATTTACCAGTGGACAGTGGCAATGCCTCGAACTCCAACTATGCCGGTGTGACCTTTGCGGATCGCGTATACATGGGAAATGGTTGGATTTTAAAACCTGACAATTCACCTTATAATCCTCCAACACAGGGGGCACTTCCTGACCGTTACTGGTCAGATTCTCGCGTATTTGGTGGCTTCTTAAGAGGTATCGAAAACGACGGGATGCGTGACTTGGGTCTTGATGTGATGTCGGGTACGGCGAGTGGTTCATCTGGTACCGAGTTCGACCTTAATAAAATTTGTGCCGAACTTAATCAAAAAAGTACTCAGCTAGACTCGATGGAGCAATCCAATATTAAAGCGACGCCGGGAAGCAACCCTGACGATCCTTACCGCGTGGTTCTTACGAACTACAACACTTTCTATGCCCAAAAAAATCAGTTGCCCGCTCCCGTTACGACAGGGGATTGGAGCACTGGTAAGTGGTCAGTTGATAATAAAAACAAACTGACTGGCGCAATCATGAATGTAGAAGTCTCCTATGGTTCTGGGTCTAACGCTCGTTCGTTTAGCGTGGATTTGGTTAAAGACGGTAACGTGACCGTTTATCCGCCAGTATTAAATCCTTCACGAAAAACCGCTATAGAGAATAATCTTAAGCAAGCGCAAAAAGATTATAATGATGCTAAAAATTCAGATACTACGAACACAGATAATTTAACCAAACTTAAAAAGAAATTAAACACAGCTGAGTCAGAACTGGATGTTTTGGAAGACCAATTGGCGGAAGAGCAGGCAAAACCAGTAGAAGTTATTGTGTCGCCATCGCCATCTCCTACTGCGACAGCGACAGTTTCTCCGAGCCCTACGGCGACAGCTTCGGCATCTCCAACTGCTACGGCCACAGCGTCACCAACAGCAACAGCAACAGCTTCGGCGTCGCCCACAGCTACGGCTTCGGCTTCACCTACAGCTACGGCGACCGCTTCAGCTTCTCCAACAGTTTCACCAACGGCGACACCTCCTCCAGGGGGTTATCAGGACGCGGATACCATTAAAGATTTGAAGGCTAAAATCACAACTAAGAAAGCTGAGATCACTGATTTGAATAATCAAATAAGTGCAGCGAATTCCAGTGGGACTAACTATACGAATGCTATGAAGGATGCACAGGCCAATATCAATAAATATACTGATCAACTAAATGCCTATATCGCATTGGAGAAAAATCCTCCTTCGTTTGAAATTGATTTGGATAAAGCATACAGCTGGACTGGGAAAGAATATAAAGACCGTCTGGATGTCGTGATTGATATCAACAATCCTATGTATCTGGTGAACAGTCTTGGCGAGCGTATTTATGATTTCTCTATTCGCCTAAAAGGCTACGATGGGACTTACTATAATAGTATCCCGATCCGTTCGACTGCGGACCCAGCCCATTTGCGTGGTTATTTGAATTACAAAATCGGTTCAACGGGTAATATCACTCGTCCAACCGGTCTCTCATCGACAGCTTCGACGGGTGTCACTTCGGACGAAACGGCAGATATGGCCGCGAAGTGCGAAGACTATTATAATATGATTAACTCCCAGTCTTTCGGAGCAGCGAACTGGGGTGTGAGCTTCTCTCCTGGAACTAGAAAATCCTGGAATTTCGCTGGTGACTTAAATGCGACAGCGGCAGATCCAGTGGTGCCAAGCCGAACATGGTCCATGGATGATCAGGACTTCTATGTTCGCTCGATCGTTAAAGATTGTGTGATCACGCCGAAGGCCAACTTTGTTGCGGGATTCTATACTTGTGACAACTTGACGATCCAGGGTGGTCGTACGAAGCCTTTGAGAATCATTGGTACCTTTATTATTGGTAAAACTTTGAAAATCGATGAACAAGCGATTCGTACCGGTATCTCTTGGAGCAGTATCTACTATCCTCAGGCGACCCAAGAACTGAGAGAGCGTGGAATCCTGCATCCATTGTCAGAGCCTTCAAGTAAAACGAAATGCGATAGTTTGCCATCGCCAATTTGGCATCCAATGCCATCGATCCAAGAAACCGCAGATCGTATGGCTTGTAACGTGATCAGTTTACGCGCGAAAGCAGATCCATTTAAGTGGACGGCAGTGGATCCGGATTGTGGTATCCCAGTCGGGGCGACGCAAACCGTGCCGACTTGTAAGCGTCGTATTTACCATTACTTCGTTGTCGAGCAGTCTAGGGAAGGTTCAGGACTATGATTAAAAAATCACTCCTTCAACAATCTAAAGGTCAATCCATCGTCGAAGCGCTGGTCGCTTTGGGCTTGATCTCTGTGATCGGTTTGGCTTTCACCGGTGGCTTAGTGCAGTTACGCAATACTTCGAAATCAAGTTTGCTGGCTTCTGCAACCGATCGTCAGGTGTCAGATATTTCTGAAAATATCAAAGCCGGGGTCCAAGATTATCAAGTGAATTTTGACTACGATCCTTCACAGATCGATACATACCTGGCGTTGGATAAACTGCCAATGTCTTGGGATGTCGGCAAAGTCGCAGCGAAAGGGCAATGCGATACTTGTCAGGGAACTTATGGTTATTTGATTCAGCCCTATGAAAAATACCGTGGTCTTTATCTGGTAACTTTGCGTATGACTCATAAAAGTTGGTTGCCTGAAAAATTTAGAGACTACACATTCGTGGTGAGTGCAAAATGATGATTCGAAATCAAAAGGGTTTATCATTAGCAGAACTTCTGGTTGGGATAGGATTATCCGCGGTGGTCATTTCTGTTGTGGTGGCCGTGCAAGTTCAAATCACGAAAGAACAATCAAAACTCACAAGACAGTTGGACGATTCCATCGACCAAAATCTTGCCGAGCGTATTACATTTAAAAATCTGAATGGGGTGGAAGCATCCTATAACAATATCGTGGTGAAAGACGATAACGGGAATAACTTTTACGATTACTATCCAGATATCACCGAGAATATTTTGACCGGTAAGACCGATCGCGATTTCACGCTGATCTGGTCCGGCAAGAAGGCTTTCTATGTAGTCACTCAAGATGCAGGAGCAGGGCCGCTTTTAACGTACGACCCCGTTTGGGCCTATATCATTGGTACTGATCCAGGAGATCCAAATAAGCCTGCATCTTTGACTTTCAGTCCTGCGAATAACAGAAAATGGATTTCTAATGCTGCCAACGGGGGACGCCCAGGGTTCTGGAGAGATGGAAATTTATTGATGTACGATACTCCAAGTCGCATTCGTCCTGCACCTGGTGGCGTGATTGATATGAAAGTTCCACCACGCAGCCCGATTTATGTCGGGTCCGTTTCGTCAGCCGCGGGGGATGCGTTGCAAGGGTTAACAAGTGAAGCAGCGAACCTGTTTAAGAACACTCAACCTTATAATGGAAAAGTGATCGACAGCTTGGACACCTTCCTTCGTACACTTCCATCTGTGGGTGGGGGACAAACGATCGTTCGTACCAGAGTTATTAAAATCGCGAAGTACTATGTGGAATTGGATGACAAGAAAAAGGCCAGCGAGTATCGAACGACGCCTTTGAATCTCTATGTCACGGAATACCGCAACGGCGGTTGGGAAAAACCGACATTACTCGCTGACGGCGTGGAAAAAATGATTTTCCGCCGCGACTCGGTTTTGAAAAGAATGATTTATTTTAAAATTTATAAAGCAGAGCGATTAGACGGACAAAACTAATTGCTGCTTTAGGGGGACGTTATGAAAACAATAGCTATTTTGGGAGGCGCGCTGGTCTTGTTGACTTCCAGCGCTTGGGCAGACCAAAACAATGTTGTGACAGTCAGTAAGGACGTGCCAATGGCGGTGAACTCGGTCAGTGCCGGGGAATCTGTCGTGGGTGCACCGGCTTCTGGTACCGTCACACGTTCGGGTCGCGAGACGATGACAGTTCGTCTGGTGAATTCGTGCTTTGGTACGAATCTTCGAGCGGTGACGAATCCACTGGCGAAAAGTTCATTGATCACGGCGGATTTAAATATCCTGGTCGGAGCAACGAACTATAACCTGGGTGTCGAATATCCTGCGGTTATCGTAACCCCTGAGGGTACGGGTAACGTGGGGACGGGTGCCATTGGAAATATTAAAGCTTCCAAGGTCCGAATGACTCCTGCAGGCGGTACCGCTGCTGTGTACGGGAATATCGTTGAATTTAAAACGAAAATTCCCACAGGCGTGACAGTAGATAATCAGGCAAACATCTCCGTTTCAAAATCCAATGTTTCATTGGGGAATATGAGTTTTGAACAAGAGATCTTGGATTGTAAAACGGGCCCAGTCTTCGGGGACTATGGTTGGTCATCAAAAATGCCAACCTACGGTTGCGGCGACTTCATGGGTAAGGACGGGACGGTCACTGCCACAATCGGCGGTTTTAACGTTTCCCCAGATCGCTCAACAGTCGAAATCTTTATCAGCTTCCCGGGAGAAACAGGTTTCTGCGGTGGTTACTGGTCACCTCTGATGGTGTTCTTTGATGACAACTTGCCGACGTTTGAGAATGTCAGCTCGTTCCCTCTGAACCCAGGTGGCAAGATCTATTGGCCGAATGCAAATCATCCAGGATTCTTCTTGGCGATTGACCGTGATAAAAATGGTTTGATCGATAAAAAAGACGAGCTGTTTGGTGACAACAACACGGCGATCAATGGTTTTGAATCTTTAAAGAAATTCGATTCCAACAAAGACGGCGTGATTGATGCCAAAGACAAAGCATTTAAACGCTTGGTTCTTTGGAAAGACATCAACGGTGACGGTGTTTCGCAAAAAGGTGAAATGACGAAGGCCGCATTGAAGCTCGATAAAATTTCATTGAACTATGAAAACTACGAGGAAGCTCGCGGTAAAAACGCTGAGATCCGTCAGCGTGCGAAGTTCTGGTATACCGATGCCAAGGGTAAAAAGAAAACCGGAAACGTATACGATATTTGGTTTGCACCTTATATCCAAACTAACCTGGCAGACAGTAAATAACTATTTCGTGTTCAGTAAGTCCTGAATCGTTTTCTCTAAAGCCTGTGCTTTCTTAGCGTCAAAGCCGCGAACGAAAGTCACAGGCTTTGTGTTTTTATCAAAGACAAAAACTGTGGGAATCGCCACGACATCAAAGGAATTCATAAACTTTCGCTCTTGATCGACAAAGACAGGAAAGGGATAGGGCGATTTCTTTAGATAAGCATCGCGCTCTTTTTCATTGTCATCTTCATTCACCGCTAAAACCACTAGACCTTGTTTTTTATACTTCTTATAAAGAGCAGAGTAGTGCGGAAGTGCCTCTTTGCAGGGTTCACACCATGTGGCCCAGAAATCCACCAGAACCACTTTGCCTTTAAGGTCTTCGTAGCGAACCTTGTGTTCGTTAATCGAATTTCCAGGAAGCCTAGTAAATGAAATATTTAAAGCTGGATTAGCTGCGAAAACTTGAAGGGAAAAAAAAGAACAGAAAATCAGGGCCCAGGCACGTAACATAAAACTTTAATCCATTTTGTTAAGGTACTTAAGAAGCAAATCGCGGCCACGCATTTTCGCCTTTAAGATTGAAAGAAAAATAAAGACGCCACCGGTTTTGCGATCCAGGAAAATAATTTCGCGAGGGGGAGTCCTAAACGAGAACTGTCTCGCAATCTGGAAAACTTTCTTTGATAGACGCTGCGGAAGATCCGTATTTTTCCAGTCATAGTTACCCTGTTGGTCAATAACACCCAAGGTATTGCGTGGATCATTAAATTCGATAAAAGGCTCGACCGTCTCAAAGCAGAAAGCTTCAAATACAGATTTTAATTCAGCACTGTCGCCTTCTTTGATAAAGCCCAGTTTTAATGCGGCTTCGGTAAACATCGCACGGTCATTGAACAAAGATCCTTTCACCATTTGGCGATAAGGAATCAAAAACGGCGCACTGTAGACGCGAGTCGCACCGAAATCCAAAAGAATCAGCTGATCGTGACCTTGGGGATCAATGCGAATGCGATAATTGCCGCTATGGGGATCGGTTTGAACAACACCCCAATCAAAAATTTCTTTGAAATACAAATCCAGGAAATTCGTCGCCAGGCGATTGCGACGTTCTTGAGGCAAAGATTGAATGACGGGATCATCCGCGCGAAGACCACGCTCAAATGAAGTCGCTAAAATCTTCGGCCCTGAAAACTCACGGAATACTTTAGGAACGACAAAGCGTTTATCTCCATCTAGACGTCGGTGGTAATCTTCTGTGGCATCGGCCTCTTGAAGATAGTCCGTTTCCTGTAACAGCATCTCGCGAATCTCTGCAAACAAAGAATCTGTATTAAAGTCCTTAGGAATCAGCTTTAAAGTGGAAAGCAATGTTTTGATCGCGCGCAAATCACTATCAATGGCCTTGTCGACGTTCGGATATTGAATTTTTAAAACGATCAGTTCACCGGTGGCTTTGATTTTTGCACGGTGAACTTGCCCCATGGATGCCGACGCTAATGCTTCTTTTTCAATTTCAAGCAGAGCTAGCTTTTCTGGGGGTAAAAGTTCTTTCAGGCGTTTTTCAATCGCCGTCCAATTCAAGGAAGGGGAATCAGACTGCAGAGATTTTAAAAACTCATTCGCCTCTGGTGGCAGAAAGTGCTCCCCATACATGGACAGCATTTGGCCAGCCTTCATCAAGCTTCCCTTAAGCTGTCCAAGTTCGGCGCTGATATTCGAAGCTTGCGCTTCTAAAAGTTTTTTCCAGTTCGCTTCCTTGAATTCTTTTGATTTTAATACCGTCGTGACTCCATGCTGGGCGACGGAAGCACCGGTTTGCAGGGTGAGTTTTGCAATAGAAAGGCCGCGAGAGAAAACCGAAGACTTGATTTTATGAAGCCCTTGATCTTCTTTCTTGGGTGCTTGCGCATCGCCGTTTTGTTTTTTAGCAGACTTTTTCTCATCCATGCTTCAAAATTTTACCCACAACTTGATCAATGTTAAACCCTTAAATGTCCACGCACCGCATGAGTATGTCGTTGGACAAAAAAGGACCCCATGGTTATTTTCTGGTTCCGCCGTGATTTAAGGTTGAATGACAACGCAGGCCTCTTTCATGCCTTAAAAGAGAGCAACGCCGTTCAGCCCCTCTTTATTTTTGATACCGATATCCTAGATAAACTTGAGGATAAATCCGACCCGCGGGTCTCGTTTATCTACGACACAATCGCCGGGCTTAAAGCATCCCTTCAAAAAGCGGGCTCAGATCTTTGGGTGCGCCACGGAAAACCACAAGCGATCTTTCAAGAACTTTTCGCTAATAATAAAATCACCGCGATTTACACAAACGGCGATTATGAGCCCTATGCTCGTAAAAGAGATAAAGAAATTGAGAAGCTGGCAAAATTCGTTGGAGCCGATTTTAAAACGTTTAAGGATCAGACGCTTTTCGAAAAAGACGAGATTTTAACCACTCAGGGAAAGCCGTATACAGTCTATACGCCGTACAAAAACAACGTTTTAAAAACGCTGACACCTTTTCATTTAAAATCCTATCCCAATGAAAAGTACAAAGCTTCGTACGCGAAAGTTAAGTCCCCGGAAAAAATACTTGCTTTAAAAGAACTGGGATTTAATAGAACCGGCCTTGTGTTTCCCCCTTTAAAAATCTCTGCTAATACTTTGAAAAACTATGCAAAAACCAGAGATCTCCCGGCTATTGAGGGGGGGACTTCGCATTTAGGAATGCATTTAAGGTTTGGCACAGTCAGTATTCGCGAGCTCGCACGGGAAGGGAATAAGTACTCTCCTATCTGGTTGAGTGAATTGATCTGGCGAGATTTTTTCATGCAGATTCTGTGGCACTTTCCAGAAGTCGAAAAGCGCAGCTTTCGTCCTGAATATGACAAAATCGCGTGGCGCACATCCAAAGCTGACTTCAAAAAATGGAGTGAGGGGCAAACCGGTTATCCACTCGTGGATGCGGGAATGCGTGAGCTGAACGCCACTGGTTTTATGCACAATCGTGTGCGAATGGTGGTTGCAAGTTTTCTTTGTAAGCACCTCTTGATTCATTGGTTAGAAGGGGAGCGATACTTCGCGAAAAAACTTTTGGATTATGATTTAGCTGCCAACAATGGCAACTGGCAGTGGGCTGCGGGATCAGGTTGCGATGCGGCTCCGTATTTCCGTATTTTTAACCCAGAAACCCAAGCGAAGAAATTTGATCCTGACAACGAGTATATAAAAAAATGGGTGCCGGAATTTGAATCCGAACAGTATGCTAAACCCATGATAGATCACGCGGAAGCCCGCGGTCGTTGTCTGCAGGAATTTACGAAAGCTCTTAAAAAGTAAAGGACGTGCCCAGTGAAAATATTAATGACCGGTGCGACGGGTTTAATTGGTAAAGAACTCGGTAAAAAGCTCGCAAGTGAAGGACACGAGATAACAGTGATCAGTCGCAGCCTTGCAAAAGCCCGCGAAGTACTCCCGTTTCCCTGCGAAGTTATCGTGGGTGATTTGGTCCAGGGCAGAATCGATGATAAACGTCTGGAACATATCGAAGCGGTGATCAATCTCGTAGGTGAACCCGTGATTGGCATGCGCTGGACCGAAGATAAGAAAAAAGCTATTTACCAGTCGCGGGTGGTTGCGACAGAAAATTTGATTAAAAGCCTTCCCCAAGATCTTCGCGTTTTTGTGGCCGGAGCGGCAATCGGTTATTACGGCAGTTGTGGGGATATGATTTTAAAGGAAGATCATCCCGCAGGCATGGATTTCTTAAGCGAAGTCTGTAAAGATTGGGAGCGCGCTGCCAGTCACGCGCCCGGCAGAAAAGTTTTTATTCGTACCAGTATCGTTCTTGCTAAACAAGGCGGCGCCTTAGAGGAAATGCTGTTCCCTTTCAGAGCCGGCGTGGGCGGTGTTTTAGGTGACGGAAAGCACTGGATGAGCTGGATTCATATCGATGACATCGTGGCCCTGTTTGCCGAAGCGTTAGTGAACAATAACTATGTGGGACCTATCAATGGCAGCACACCTCATCCGGTGACGAATCGCGAGTTTTCAAAAACCTTGGTAGAGTCTCTTGGGAAATCGTTGGGACCCGCTGTTCCTCCTTTAGCGCTTAAAGCTCTTTTTGGTGAAGCTGCTGAAGTAGTCTTATCCTCCATTCGCGGCAGCGCTGAAAAAGCTATGGGCTTGGGTTTTTCATTCCAGTATCCGACACTTCGCAGTGCTCTGGATGAGATTTGCGCTCCGTACAAAGAGGGTGAAGAGATTTTTTATTCCGAGCAATTCATTCCGCAGCCTCCTGAAGAAATTTTCCATTTCTTTAAGGATCCAGGAAATTTAGAAACGATCACACCTCCAAGTCTCAGATTTCAAATAGAGTCGGTTTCAACCCCAGAAATCGAGCAAGGCACGATCATTGATTATAAATTAAAAATCCGTGGATTCCCGGCTAAATGGAAAACCGAAATTGACGAATGGAAACCACCGTTTCGTTTCGTCGACAATCAAACCAAGGGGCCTTACCAATTGTGGCACCATACTCACGAATTTAGACCCTTTTTAGGCGGAACGTTAATGGTGGATCGCGTGCGCTACCGTCTTCCCTTGGGATATGTGGGGTGGTTGGCAGCAAGTAAGTTTGTCAGAAAAGACGTGGAGGAGATTTTCAAATTCCGCCGCAGTTACATCTCACGGATGGATACGCCGAGAAAGCCTTAACGAAAATAAAAAAGCCACCTCAAAAAAGGTGGCTTTTTATTTTATACGGTCGCCTCAAGTGGAATAAATTTAAATTGCGTCACATCAACCAAGCCCTTGTCGGTTAGTTTCAATGTCGGAATCACCGGTAACGCCAAAAATGCCATCTGAATAAAAGGCTCTTCTAAAACCACACCTTGATTCTTAAAGGCGACCTTTAACTTTTCAATGCCAGCTTTGATTTCTTCGGCACTTTGTAAACTTAATAGACCCGCAATCGGTAACTCTACGGAAGCCACGACTTGCCCCTTATCAGCAACAACAAAGCCGCCGCCAGTTCGAATGATTTCATTTACAGCGACACACATATCTGAAAGATTTGTTCCGATGACCATAATGTTGTGAGAGTCATGGGCCACTGAACTTGCAAGAGCTCCAGATTTTAAACCTGTACCCTTCACAAAACCCAAGCCCGGAGGCAGGTTCTGGCCATAGCGTTCAATATTTGCCATATACAAAATATCATCTTGATCAAAGCTCGCACCGTCGAAATGACACTTTAAGTGCTTCGTGATGATCTCATTTTGCACAATCTCAATAACGTTATAGAGGCCATTGCTAACAGGATAATTTAAATCACTCTCCTGAAGCGCTGAGCGTTTGATCGTGTTTTCCATCGGAGGATTTGAGGCTTTCAGTTTTGCTGGGACCTCGTCGTGCAAATGAAGCTCAGAAACAAATCTTCCGCCGATCATCACGTCCTTGATTTTCACTTGAGAAAGATCACTTAAAAGAACGAGGTCCGCTTTTTTGCCCGGAGCCACAAGTCCCAGACGCTTCAAACCAAAGTGCTTCGCTGCGGAATACGTCGCTAAACGGTAGGCCACATGAACTGGCACCTTGTGAGTGTTGATAAGTTCTTTAATGATGTAGTTTATATGACCTTCATGTGCGATCTCAAAGGGATTGCGATCATCGGTGCAAAGCAGACACTGCGGAGAAGAAAAATCACTCACCAAAGGCGCCAAAGTTTTTAAATTCTTAGCGACACTTCCTTCGCGAATGATAAGTCCCATGCCTTTTTGCAGTTTTTCGCGGCCTTCTTCAATGGTCACAGTCTCGTGGCAATTCTGAATTCCTGCCAGCAAATAAGCATTCAAAGCTTTTCCACGCAAAAGGGGAGCATGGCCATCCAGGTTTAAATCAGAAAAGGCTTCGACCTTGTCTAGGACATCATTATCAGCATTGATCACACCTGGAAAATTCATCATCTCGGCCAGTCCCAAAACCGCCGGATGATCTTTAAGATGCTTCATCTCACTTAAAGTAAAATCAGATCCCGTTGTCTCAAATCCAGGTAAGGCGGGAACGCAGGAAGACATCTGGACAAAAAGATTTTGCTTTGTCAGTTCCGCACATCTTAAAAACCATTCAAATCCTCGAGCGCCCAGAACATTTGTAATCTCATGCGGATCACAGATCGCCGTCGTTGTTCCCAATGGCAACGTTGCCGCCTCAAATTCAAAAGGCGACATCATGGAAGATTCGATATGCAAATGGCCATCGATAAAGCCAGGAGTGATAAAGGCCCCACCGCCATCAATCACACGCTTAGCCTTGGCATCCTGATAATCCAGTCCTACGCCAACAATGTATTCACCGCCAATAGCTACAGCACTCGGATAAGTGTCACCCGTGATCACATCCAGGATTTGGATGTTACGAATAAGGACATCCAAAATTTCATCACCGCGGGCCTGGGCCAGTCGTGTCGGTAATTCAGTACGAGAGATATTTTGCGTTCTTTTATTTTGCAAAGACACGGGGAGGGAACTCCTAATTTTTAGAATTTAAAATAGAATCTCTGGTTCTTAAAATCTGCGCGACAATGCTAAAGGAAATTTCTGCAGGATTATTACCACCAAAAGTTTCTCCCATTGGACAGTGAAAATCTTTAAGCAAACCTTCAGAAACGCCCGCAGCCAACAAATCACTTTCCAGGCGCTTGCGCTTTTGATCACTGCCCACATTTCCCACATAGCTAAAGCGGCGGCGATTTTTCATAACTTCAACCAAGACCGGCAAATCCGAAGAATGCCCCATGGTCATAAGTGTTACATAAGAGTTCTCCGGCAGTTTTGCCACTTCGTCAGAAAGCCTATCGGTCACAACGGTTTTTAATTTCGGCGACGAGGGCAGACGAGAAATCCATTCCTCGCGCTGGTCAAAGCAAGTGACCTGGCAATCCAGAAATAAAAGCATACGCACGAATTCCTGAGCAATATGACCTGCTCCAAAAACCGCGATATGAAAAGGGTTTTGAGATTTATGAAGTTCAAAAAAGAAACTCACCACTCCACCACAAGTCATGCCGATGTCTTTTTGTAAGTTCCAATCCACGAAGTGATTCTTATGATCCTCGCGAATCATGCGCTGAGCTTCTTTGATGGCCGCCGCTTCCACTTTGCCGCCACCCACAGTACCGAACTCCAGGCCCTCAAGACTGATCAAAGCCTTTGCTCCCACATCCTGAGGAGCAGAACCAATTTGTTTCACCATGGTGACGGCGACAAAATTTTTCCCGGCCTCTTGCAGTTTTTTATAAGCGCTTAAGAAGGATTCAAAATTAGGCCCGGTCATAGCGCGAAAGCTCCATCAAAACCACCTCAGGAGTGGCCGGCGAAATGATCTGCGGAATTTTCCCTTGTGCTTTATAGCGAAGGGCATCCTTGATCGCAGTCCAAGCACTGATTCCCAATAAGAACGGCGGTTCGCCAACGGCTTTAGAGCCATGAACGTTTGCGGTGTTTCCGGTGTTTTCAATGAATTCCACATTGAACACGCGAGGCGTGTCTTGCACATTCGGAATTTTATAGGTCGTCGGCGAGTGGCTTAAAAGTTTGCCTTCTTTGTTGTGGTAAAGCTTTTCAGAAGTCACCCAACCCATGCCTTGCACAAAGGCGCCCGTCACTTGCCCGCGATCAATGCCAGGATTTAAAGGTCTCCCTAAATCCATCAGGATATCTGTGCGAAGCATTTTATATTCACCGGTATAAGTATCGATCTCAACTTCTGTCGCAGCGACGCCGTTGGTGAAATATTTAAAAGGCGTTCCTTTACCCGTGGCTTTCGAATAACCCAATCCCTCAGTTTTAAAGTGAGCGTACTCACCAAGACTGACGCGGTTAAAATAAGCTTTCAAAAGTAAATCAACCCATGAAAGCTGAACCTTTGTTGGCAAATGAGTGACCATGCTATCTTTAAATTCAAATTCATCAAATTTAAGAGCCGCCTCATCAAAAGCCGGGCATTCGGCGACATCATCCATCGGTACCTTTGCAAGGACTTGCTGGAAAACCCAAGCTAAACGCTTACGGATCCCCATGGCCGCTTTCAAAGCTGCTGCGCCGTTGATGTCAGCACCACTCGATGCGGCGGTTGGCGACGTATTGTGGTTTTTCTCAGTCGAGGTTGCCATCACGCGCACTTGCTCAGCCGGAATACCAAAGCAGTGAGCCACGATTTGTTGGATTTTGGTATTCACACCTTGCCCCATTTCCGTGGCACCCGTTGAAACTTGCACAGTTCCATCTTTATGCACATTCACGGAAGCGTTTCCTTGATTTAAAAAGCGCGCCGTAAAGGCAATACCAAACTTAGTTGCAGAAACCGAAAGACCACGGATTTTTCCTTGGGAGTTTTTATTGAATTCATCAATCGCAAGCCTGCGCTGATCATAATCACTGTCTTTACGAAGGCGCGTGAACAAGTCCGTTAAAGGTGTGTTCTCGAGCTTTTGTCCATAGTGGGTGGTGTTTCGAGTGTGCTCTTGATAACAGTTTCTTTCGCGAATCAAAAGCGCGTCAATTTTTAAATAAGCCGCCATTTCCTCAATAATGCTCTCAATGGTCATCGTTCCTTGCGGACCACCGAAGCCACGGAAAGCAGTATTAGAGTACATGTTAGTGCGAACCACATGCCCTTCAATAAAGGCATTCGGTAAGTAATAAGCACCATCAATGTGAAACAAAGCACGATCTAAAATGGAGCTTGAAAGATCGGCATAGGCCCCACCATCCGCATAAAGATGGCATTTAAGACCCAAGATCATACCTTGATCATCAAAGGCCACGTCCCAAAAGTTTTTAAAAGGATGACGTTTTCCAGTCATCGCCATGTCGTCGTCTTTTGATAAAATCAAACGAGCCGGGCGATTCATTTTCTGTGCAACTAAGGCGGCCATCGCAGCAAAGGGAGCCGCCTGACTTTCTTTACCGCCAAAGCCTCCGCCCATGCGTTTCACCACACAGACCACTTGATGTAGCGACAGACCCAAAGCTTCCGCCACTAAGTGCTGAGTTTCCGTGGGATGCTGTGAACTTGAATGAACTTCAATTTGGCCATCTTCTAACGGGTAGGCGATACAAGCTTGAGATTCTAAATAGAAATGTTCCTGGCCTCCGCACTCAAAAATTCCACTCAATCTATGGGGCGCTGAAGACATCGCTGCATCCACGTCACCACATTTCATGGGGCCTGCGTGATACATGAAATCTTTCTTTTCAATACCCGCATCAATCGTTAAAACAGCATCGGCTTTTTCAATATCAAAAGTAATTAGCTGACGGGCCTGCAAAAGCTGGTCATAGTTTGTTCCCACCAAAACCATGGCAGGCTCTTCGTAATAACCGATTTTGCTTTCAACCAAAATAGGCTGCTCAACGACGATCGTGCCCCACACGTTGTGATGCAGATCCTTTGCCGTGAAAGCCGCAAGAACTCCCGGAGCTTTTAAGGCTTTTTCATAGTGAATGGCCTTTAACGTTCCCGCTGCAGCCGGAACTCCGACTGGAAGAACTAAAACCTCTCCATGTTGCATCAGTCGATCATCAATGAAAACGCTGGTCCCACTCACATGACCGGTTGAAGAATCATGAGGAATGTTTTTTCCTATGGACATAAAACCTCCAACGGAGACGCCACTTCAGATTTCATTTCCTGGAAGCATTTTTTAAACAGATTCTCAGTCACTAAATGACGGTACTCTGCACTCGCACGCAAATCTGAAAGGGGCTTGATCGAACCCGAAGCCAAAACACCTGCCGCCGCAAAGGTCATTTCATTAAAAGCTTTTCCGACAAAGTGTGACTCAACCGCAAGCATGCGCACGACCGTGGGTCCCACACCACCAATGGCGACACGGGCTTCAGAAATTACAGCGTCCTCGAGTTTAATAACTATCGCACAAGTGACAGCTGAAATATCGAGATCCTTACGAAGGGAAACTTTAAAGTAACGGTGCAAGTAATCGCCTTTAAGTGCAGGAACAAAAATCCCCGTAGCGATTTCATCCTCGGCCTTATCAAAAACTTTATAGCCTTTATAATAGTCTTTGAGTTTCACAGTGCGGGCTCCACGGGCAGACTGCAATTGAATTTCCGCGTCCAGAACCATCAAAGCGGGGATGCTATCGCCAATCGGCGAACCATTCAGAATATTCCCCAACAAAGTTCCCTGATTTTTAATCTGCGGAGATGCAAAGATATGAAGAAGTCTTTTTAGTTCCGGATGGGATGATTTAACAAAATTCTCAACGTCGGTCAGTGAAGCCAATGCCCCAATTAAAATTCCATTTGCAGAGCCATTGACTGCATGGACTCCGGAAATTTTATTAAGGACTAATATCTCTTGCAAAGAAGTTTTGGCTTTATTAATCAAAACTCCCAAATCAGTTGCGCCGGCAACCAAGCGAACATGTTTTGAGGCAGCCTTAATCTGCAAAGCCTCAGTCAGGGTCGCAGGCATATAAAGCTTTTTATTTTCTGAAGTAATCTCCAGGCCCGTCCCAATTTCCGACTGAAAATGAGCAGTCAATGCAGAGGTCAAATAGCGAGTCGCCAAAGACTCCCATTTATTTAAATCCAAATTCGTCGCCGCTTTTAAAATCGGCTCATAACCCGTACAACGACATAAATTTCCAGTTAGATAATTACGGGCTTTCTTTTCAGTGACTTCCTGTTTTGAATCTTTGCAGTCCTCTGCAAGTTGCGCCATTGAGCACACCATGCCTGGCGTACAGAATCCGCACTGGCCACCATGGAACTCACGCATTTTATTTTGCACTTCACTTAAAGTCTCCGCATGCTTCATGCCCTCAACAGTCACGATGCAAGACAGATCAAAAAGATAAACCGGAGCGATACAAGAATTTATCGCTCGTAAAGGCGTCCAGCCATCTTGACGTAAAGTCGCCGTCACTACAGTGCAAGCTCCGCAGTCGCCTTCAGCACAAACGACTTTCGTTCCCGGCTGATGAAGAGTGTTACGCAAGAATTGAGCAAGGGGCTGAAAGGCCTCTTCGCCAGAGACTTTAATGGTCTTGCCATTGACGTTGACTATAAGATGATTTCTTTTTGCTATTTGACCCATCCTATAGGCGTCTCATGGATTTTGTGAGGTAGCAAGCAGTCTGAAGTATCTAACGTGGCAGAGCGTAAAGAAAAAGGCCCTCCATCGGAGAACCTTTTTTAAATTATTGCAATAGTGGGGACCAAGCCCAAATAAACTAGTGGCGAACGATATCTGTTGCAGTTTCCTTAGCCACTTCATTCAAGCAATCAGCAAAGAATTTGCAAACCATGAATAAGTGAATTTGCTCGTCTTGCTCAAGAGCCGGCTCCAGATCTGGAGACATAAAAAGCTCTTCGATCATATAGTTTACAAGCTCAGGTTGGCCTTCAGCTTTCGCACGCTCTTGGATTTGTGTGATCATCTCGTCGTTCATTTGCAGATAGGATTCCATTTCTGGTTCTGCTTTTTCAAAACGAGCCACCACTTCATCTTCAGTGATTGCGCGAAGTTTTTTATATTTTTCTTCAAAAGCGCGGTTCAAGATCAAAGCCATCATAAAACCCAAGTCTTGAGCGCTCTCAGACATGTCTTCGATGAATTCCATGAAAAAGCCACCCAAATCTGGTTGCACATCAAACAGGTGCTCAGACGCTTTTTCCAAATCTGCTTCAGTGGTCATGCCGCAGATCACGTCGATAGAATCTTGTACAACTTCAAATGGGATTTTTTCCATGCTATTCCTCTTACTTGTGTTTACTATGGCAAAGGATACAGGGGAGAACGGCTTGATGCAATTCATTAAGACAATGGTTACGATGCTAGTTACGACGCTAAGCTTCTGTCTTTTTCTATTCATTCCTTCTGGGGCAATGGCCGCAGAAGTGGCTGCCGAGGACTTATTCACTCACAAAATACAGCCGCTTTTTGATAACCGCTGCCTGTCTTGTCACAGCTGTTTCAATGCCCCTTGTCAGCTGAATTTGCAAAATTTCGATGGTTTTGCCCGGGGAGCCAATAAATTAAACGTCTATGACGGCACTCGCAGCAAAAGTGTTGAGCCTTCAAGAATTTGGATTGATGCGAAATCCACGGAAGAGTGGCGCACCAAGGGCTTTTTTACCGTACATACTTCGATTCAGCCCGAGCAAAACGTCTTTTTCCAAATGCTGAATTTGCGAGCAATCAATACAGCTTCTGTTAAAGTGCAGGTTCACGAGAGCCAGGTGTGTGCTGCGAACATGGAGCAGTTTGAGGCGATGAAAAAGACGGAACCTCAGTTAGGAATGCCTTACGGTCTGCCAGCTCTTCACGAAGGTGAACTTGAGACGATCAAAACTTGGATTTCCAAGGGAGCACCGGGACCCAGTTTAGATGCCTATAAGAAAGCTCACGAAACTCCGGCGAAACTTCGTTCACAAGTGGAAATCTGGGAAAAATACTTCAATCAGAGCGAACTAAAACAAAAACTCGTCAGTCGTTATCTATTTGAGCATTTGTTTTTGGCGCACATTTATTTTCCTGAAGAACCGCGCTCCTTTTTCCGTTTGATTCGTTCTAAAAACGGTTGTGATAAGCCCGATGAAATTGCCACGCGCAGACCCAATGATGATCCGGGGCTTAAGAAATTCTATTACTGCCTGGTGAAATATCCGGGGACGATCGTTGCAAAAACGCATCTGCCTTACGAGTTTTCCCATCAGAAGCTCGCACGTTTAAAAGAGCTCTTTGATCAGAAATGGGACGTGCAAACCTTGCCATCCTACGAGCCCGGAGTTGCAGAAAATCCCTTCGTGGCCTTTCAAGATATTCCCGTTAAATCGCGATATCAATTTTTGTTGGACGATGCCCAGTACCATGTGGCGACCTTTATCAAGGGACCGGTTTGCAATGGCACCATGGCAGTAAATTCCATTCAAGAGCAGTTTTATACGTTCTTTTTAAATCCTGATTCCGACAATATGGTTTTATCCAAAGACTATGAAAAGCAAGCGGCACCGCTTTTGGCTTTGCCAGGGAAATTCGGCTCAGACGTGGAGTTTACTTCGGCTCCCATGGATTTAAAACGTATCACCGATCATCGTGAAGCCTACCGAATTCTGCGCAGTAAAGAGCTTATAAAAAATCGTCCAAACGGTTACACACTGAATGACATTTGGAATGGGGACGATAAAAACAATAACGCCGCCTTAACGATTTTCCGTCATGACCAAAATGCGGTGGTGATGAAGGGTGCCGTCGGAGATCTTTCCAAAACTGTTTTCGTTCTAGATTATCCGCTTTTCGAAAGACTGGTTTACAATCTCGTGGTGAATTTCGATGTTTTTGGAAATATCGGTCATCAACTTCTGACTCGAGTTTACATGGATATGATTCGTATGGAGGCCGAGGAACTGTTTTTAAGATTTCTCCCTCCTGAAGAGCGCCTGCAATACCGTCGCACGTGGTATCAAGGCATTCTTGCGAGCGCAAAGATGGAATATATTTTTCCACCGGTGGGAGCAGGTGAGCCAACAGGAGTTCGTTTCACTAAGGGCACGCAAACCAAACGTCAGATGGTAGAAAAAATCTTGTTCTATCGCATGAACGAAAAAGTCCGTGGTGATATTGATAATATCAACTGGAAAAAAGTCGTTCCTCCGCCGAGTTCAGATCTAAAGGTGAGCGCCATGGGTGTCGAAAAAGAATTTAGGAAAATTTCTTCGATCCCAGCGGTCAGCAGCACTCCCTTTGCACGCTATTTTCCGGATGTTGCCTTTATCTTGGTAAAGGGAAAACAAGAGTCGCGCGTCTATACTTTGATTCACAATAAAGAGCACGAAAATGTGTCCTGGATCACAGCGGAGTCTCTTCGTATGTCGCCCAAAGAAGACACGCTCACCGTTCATGAAGGCTATGGAGCTTATTATCCCAATATGATTTTCCAATTGGCAGAAAGTGAACTTCCAGCCTTCACCAGTCTCATCACCCGCATAAAAAATGAAGCGGGTTATGAAGCCTTGGTAGACAAGTGGGGAGTGCGCAGACAAAATCCAAATTTCTGGAGCGCCTACGACGAGCTGCAAAGACTGTACTTAGAAACAGATCGAGTGAACGCCGGCTCCATCGACCTCACAAGATACAGCCTCTAAAAAAGGTGCCAGGTCCTATTTACGTATGCGGTGCGAAATTACTGGCACTTAGAGCAAAGACCGAAAAAATCCAGACGGTGGGAGACTTGTTTGTAACCCATTTTTTCCACCATCTGAATGTGTTGATCCAAATCGCAGATGTGTAAAGGCTCAACACGCTGGCAATTGCGACAAATCACGTGATGATGGTGATGGCCCGATTCCAATGTCAGTTCAAAACGCGCGACTCCGTCGCCGAATTCCAAGCGGGAAACAAGCAGGGTTTCTTCAAATTTTTTTAAGATGCGGTAGATAGTGACCAGATCCACACCAGCGTCTTTACCGCCCAGTTTTTTAAAGATCTCGTCTGCAGAAATAGGCTCAGGATGATGCAAAAGAATTTTGAGCATCTGACTGCGCTGCTGGGTCAATTTCATACCCGCTTTGCGCACTCTTTCTTCAAGAGTATCGATATCGATATTTTTACGTTCCTGACTGCATTTATTCACCGGGCCAAGATAGCTGATTTGCGTCCACAAAGCCAGCCCGGTGTTGTGAATATACTTAGGTTTTCTTAGATCTCAGCACTGTCAGTGCGTTTAATGCGTAATAGGTGTAGCAGATGGCTGCAAAGACAGGAATAAAGAACAGGGCAAAGGGAATATAGGCGCAAAATCCAAGGATCAAGCCCATTCCAAACAGAGCTTTACCCTCGTTTTCTTCGATAATCTGGCGCTCTTCCTCACTGGCATAATCTTGTAAAACGTCATAGAGAAAAACTCTCTTGTTTAGCCACGAAGTCAGGCTTAAAGGCACTAAAACGGGTCCCATCGGCAAAAGCCACAACGGCAAAGTCACCGTGAACCAGAAAATGAAAAGCGCCGTCGCATAGAGGGTATTCCATAAGCTGCCAATAAAAGTTCCGCCACGTTTTTTCTCTAAATGAGGAAAATCTTTTTCAGCGATCCATTTTAAAGCGATCGGTAATACGAAAATCGAGACCAGGATCAGGGCGAGCAGAAAGCACGCAGGCACAAAAAGCAAGACCAGCAAAATCGCCGCGATTGCGTCGATGTATCCTTCGGCCCCCGTGAAATCATGAATCCATTGAAAGGGCCAAAGCCCTTGTAAGAATCCCTCAAGTCCCACGGTCCAGCTGCCCCAAAAGAAAAAGAAAACAGCAAAGACTGCAATGACGGCAAGAACTGGTGGCAGAAATGTTAGAAGCAAAAGGCGAGAGCTAAACAAAGATTCAAAAGACTGTCGGAAAGTTTTGATTATCTTGTGCATGAAAACATTTTTCCTCTTTTAAATTCAGCTTGCAAGTGTTTCAATGAGTCGATCATGAGAAAAACGATTTATCTTTTCAGACACGGGCAAACTGACTGGAATCTGGTGCGCAGACTCCAAGGACACTCCGATATTCCGTTGAATGACGAGGGTCGCAGGCAAGCGCAGTGCCTGCAAAATTTCTTTAGCGAAAACCCCGTTGAAATCATGGCGAGCAGTGATCTTTCACGTGCTCAGCAGACAGCAGCGATCGCAAATGAAAATCTCAATGCGCCCACTTTTTATTCAGAAAATTTCCGCGAAGTATTTTTAGGCGATGCGGAAGGCATGTCTCAAGACGAAATTCTTGCAAAACATGGCGAAGAAAACTGGAAACGTTGGACCTCTCATGAAACCAAGCATTTTGACTTTACATACCTAAATGGCGAATCAGGGACCGATGCCATCGAGCGCTTTAAAAAAGGGTTGCTTGAGTTTTGCGAAGGTGAAGAGTTCACAGTCGCAGGTCTTTGCACGCATGGCTTGATGCTAAAAAGATTTCTGCATTCACTTCGTCCTGACTTGCAGGAGCCCCTTCCGATTCCAAACTGCGTGGTTTACCGAATCGAATGGAGCCCGGAAGCGGGCTTTGAATTTAAGCCTTAAATTACTGCAGCCGTGGCAATCTCATCACGAAGGTGGTGTTTTTTTGCGTGCGATCCAGGAACAAACTTCCCTTGTGATTGGTCATGATTCCCGAAGAGATGCTGAGTCCTAATCCTGTGCCTTTACCAAGTTCCTTGGTGGTGAAGAAGGGTTGCATGATTTTTTCTGCGACTTCGTCTGGGATTCTAGGGCCGGAGTCCATCACTCTAATATCGATATAGTCGCCGTACTCAACGGCGTCCACGCGAATCCATTTTTCCTCTGATTTTTGAGACGCATCAAAGGAATTATTCAAAAGATTTAAAAGCACCTGCTCAACCTGAATAATCCGGCATTCAATCTCAAAGTCTTCATCAATCAGAGAGACTTCCAACTCAACGCCATAGTTGTAAAAACGGGTTTTACAAAACTCCAGAGTTTCTTCGACCAACGTTTTAACTGATACAAATTCGAAAGGATCCTGTTCCCCCTCGCGAGAGAAAGAACGCAATGACTTAATGATGCGAGCGATTTTATCCGCAGTCTTACTGATGCTTTCAGCGGCCTGTTTGATTTTTTCAGGATCTAATTTGCCCTGTTCAACCATTTGGGCCAACTGAAAAGAACGGGCCTGAATAACGGTGAGGGGGTTGTTGATTTCATGGGCAATACCCCCGGACATTTCTCCGAGTGCAGCCATTTTCGCCCCGGAAATCATTTTAGCCTGAGTCTCGGCAATTTGTTTTTCCGTTTGGATTTCCCGGGTCGAATCCCAGGCAACTCCGTAAAAGCGCGTTCCAATTTGCGATTCTTGTTTGCGTCCATACATGTTTATGTGATGAACAGAACCATCATCATGGCGTACTCGGTAGCGAATGAAAATTTCCGGATCGTTGCGGTTGTAGGCGTCCATGAACGCGGTATAAGAAGGTTCGCGATCTTCCGGTAAAACGCGTCTTCGGAAAGTTTCCAAAGGATCGTCATTGGGCTCTTCACCATGAAGTTCAAACATACGTTTATCCCAAACACCCATCGGGCCTACGGGATCATATTCAAACGTCGCCATTTTTGCTGCCGACAAGGAAAGATTCAATTTTTCCAAAGTTTGTGAAAGCTGTGATTCATGTGCTTTTTGATCATCAATCACCGCAGCAATTCCTACGACACTCGTAGGCACGCCGTTGCTATCGCGTTTAAAAATCGTGATGCGATCGTCGATCCAGTGATACTGACCCCAGACATCTTTAAAACGATACTCAAAGTGCATGACTTCGCCATCCACCATTTTGTTCAAAACATAATCACGGGATCTCTCGAGGGTTCCTAAATCGTCAGGATGCATGACGGTGGGCCAGTAATTTTGTCCCATGGCTTTGAGTTGCTCTTGCGTCCAACCAAAACGGCTCGCGACATTTTCGTTAAACCAGGCCATGGTTCCTGCCTGCAAATCAAACAAATACACCGCGCTCGGCAGGAATTCAAAAACCTGCTCCACAAGATTTTTTTGGTTCTTCAAAATTTCTTCAGCCATATTGCTTTAAATGATAGCTTGAACCTGTCGATAACGCAAAATGGCTAAATCATAATCAAACCTTAACAATACACAAAAAATACCCCGTGCTAGATTCCGTTCGAATGGGAAAGTGTATGAAATACCTTCAGTTACTATCAGCTTTGCTTATATTTGCAGCATCTTTGATTTTCAATGGGCAAGCACACGCTCAAGTGCCTGTGATTCGTATCGACGGATCCAGCACTGTGTTCCCAATCACTGAGGCCATGGCCGAGGAGTATCAAACTTCCAAGCGTGGTAAAGTTCGTGTGACTGTGGGCATCTCCGGCACGGGTGGCGGTTTCAAAAAGTTTTGCCGTGGTGAAACCGATATTCAAAATGCCTCTCGTCCTATTCAAACTGCTGAAATTGAAAAGTGCCGTGGTAAAGGGGTAGCATTCATTGAGCTTCCTATCGCGTATGATGCGACAGCCATTATCGTGAGTCCTAAAAATACTTGGCTTAAATCCATCACAGTCGAAGAACTAAAAAAAATGTGGCAACCGGCAGCCCAAGGCAAAGTGATGCTTTGGTCTGACGTGAATCCCGCATGGCCGAAAGAAAAAATGAAACTTTTCGGAGCAGGTTCCGACTCTGGTACTTTTGATTACTTCACTGAGGCCATCGTGGGTAAAGCCAAGGCTTCGCGTGGGGATTATACTGCGAGCGAAGATGACAACACGTTGGTGACAGGAGTCGCGAACGATGCAAATGCTCTTGGCTATTTGCCATTGGCCTATGCGGAAGAAAATAGCAACAAGCTTCGCATGGTTCCGGTTGTGGGCGGCCCTAAATCTCCCAAGAAAATGGAAGCCGTGATCCCAGCTCGAAAAACTGTCGAGACAGGGGAGTATTTCCCACTTTCAAGACCGGTTTTCATTTACGTAAATGCACAGTCTTTGGCGAAGCCAGAGATTTTGGAATTCGCTCATTTCTTCCTTCAAAAATGTTCAACCATTGTGCCAGAAGTTAAGTACGTGCCACTTCCAGCTTCCGCATACACGATCGGGCAAGATCATATCAAAATCAAAAAAGTGGGAACTGTTTTTGGTGGCCACTCCGAAATCGGGATCAAGATCGAAGACCTGATGAAGCGTGAAAGCGCACAGTAAGAAGCCACACCGTGAGTAAAAAACAACTAAAGAAACTTTCTGAATTCACCTCTGCGGACCATCCTGTCCGCCGCATGCGCCGTTTAAAAGAACGTCTGATCGAAGGCGTTTTGTTCCTGGCAGCAGCAAGCTCCGTTTTTGTGACCTTGGGTATTGTCGGTATCCTGATCACAGAAAGCATTCCTTTTTTTGAACACGTCAGCATCTGGGATTTCCTGACAGACCGCGAGTGGACGCCGTTATTTGAAAATGCGCACTATGGAATCTTGCCCCTTCTTTGCGGGACATTCTTAACGACCATCATCGCTTTGATTATCGCGATTCCTTTGGGAACTGTAGCCGCTGCGTTCTTAAGTGAGTACGTTCGTCCTAACGTGCGTGAAGTTTTAAAACCGGTACTTGAGCTTTTAGCAGCAGTACCAACTGTAGTTTACGGATACTTTGCTCTTTTGTTTGTGACACCGCTATTGCAAAAAGTTTTCCCTTCCATGGGGGGCTTTAACGTTCTGAGCGCGGGACTGGTGATGGGCGTGATGATCATTCCATACATCAGTAGCTTAAGTGAAGATGCTATGCGCGCGGTTCCTGGACATCTTCGCGAAGCCTCCTTTGCTGTGGGTGCCTCTCGTATGCAGACCGCATTCAGAGTGGTTATTCCAGCAGCGTTTTCGGGTATTACATCAGCCTACATCCTGGGTATTTCGCGCGCGCTCGGTGAGACAATGGTTGTAGCAATTGCCGCGGGTATGCAGCCAAATTTGACTTTAAATCCTCTAGAACCGTCAGCCACTATCACAGCCTTTATCGTGCAGGTAAGTCTTGGTGATCTTCCGCATGGATCGATTGGTTATCAATCCATCTATGTCGCAGGTTTAAGTCTTCTGTGCTTAACGTTGTGCTTTAATGTGATTGGTTTGTGGCTTCGTAAAAAGTTTCAGGAGAAGGAATAGATGGAATCCAGACAAGACCTTCTTGCCAATATCAAACGCCGTCAGTTGTGGGATTTTTTCTTTGCACTCGCGGGCCTTTTGGCTTTGTTGTTTGCATTGGTAACCTTGCTTGCTTTGATCGTCGATCTAGCCATGACGGGTGTCCCGCGCATCAATCTTGATTTCTTCACAAACTTCCCATCGCGCTTTCCGGAAAAAGCGGGGATCTTGTCAGCTTGGGTCGGGTCGTTCTGTATCATGCTGACGACGGCATTTTGTGCGATTCCATTGGGAGTCGCAGCCGCCGTTTATCTTGAAGAGTACGCGAAAAAGAATTGGGTTTCGTCTTTGATCGAACTTAATATCGTGAACCTCGCAGGGATTCCTTCAATCACGTATGGTCTGATGGCTTTGGGACTTTTCGTGTATAAATTAAAACTAGGTCAAAGCATTCTAACGGCTGGTTTAACTCTGGGACTTTTGGTGTTACCGATTATCATCGTAACAACTCGTGAAGCGATCAGATCTATTCCCAACATCATTCGCGAAGCCAGCTACGCGATGGGCGCTAGTAAATGGCAAACCATCCGTTATCATATCCTGCCGTACTCCTCAGGCGGTATTCTAACGGGTGTCATCATCTCTCTTTCTCGTGCGATCGGAGAGACCGCGCCCTTGATCACGATCGGTGCGTTGACGTTTATCGCGTTTTTGCCAACGTCTCCTGTCGATACGCACTTGCCGTATTTAAATTTTAAATGGTTGATGGATCCATTCACCGTGATGCCAATTCAAATGTTTAACTGGTTGTCCCGTCCTCAAGCTGCGTTTCACACGAATGCTGCAGCGACAGGGGTGGTCCTCCTGTTAATGACATTAATTATGAATGGAGGAGCCATCTGGCTTCGTTCCCGCTTCCGCAAAAAGATGAAGTGGTAAAAGGTACGGACACACTTTCTCCATTTGAAATATTTTAAAATGGTGAAGAGTGAGATTTCATTTAGTTTTAGAAGTTAGGAAGTTTTATGAGTAACGAATTAGTACTAAGAGCCGAAGTAAAAGATCTGGTTTTCTCCTACGGAGAGAAAAAGGTTTTGAACGGCATCACTTTGCCTATTTACGAAAACCGCGTGACGGCTTTAATTGGTCCTTCCGGTTGCGGTAAGACGACGTTGCTTCGCTGTTTTAACCGCATGCATGACCTGTATGCGAATGCTCACTATCAAGGTGAAATCACTTTACATCCGGATGGTATCAATATTTTGGGTAAAGACATTGATCCGATGGAAGTGCGCATGCGTATCGGAATGGTTTTTCAAAAACCCAATCCTTTTCCAAAAAGCATTTACGAAAATGTGGCCTATGGTTTGAAAGTCCGCGGCGTTAAAAAGAAAGCCTTCATCGAAGAGCGCGTAGAAAAATCTCTGCAACAAGCCGGTCTTTGGACGGAAGTGAAAGATCGTTTGAGTTCTTCTGCGACGGCATTGTCAGGTGGTCAGCAGCAACGTTTGTGTATCGCTCGTGCCTTGGCAACAGAGCCTGAAATCTTGCTTTTGGATGAGCCGACCTCAGCGCTCGATCCTATCTCCACTCGTCACATCGAAGAGCTTATTCAAGAGCTTCGCAAAGATGTTACAATCGCCATAGTCACCCACAGTCTGCATCAAGCGGCTCGTGTTTCGGACTATACGGCATTTATGTATTTGGGTGATTTGATTGAATTCGGGGGAAGTGATCAAGTCTTCACGAATCCAAAGGATCAAAAGACAGAAAACTACATCACCGGCCGTTTCGGCTAAATAAAAAAGGAAGCTCTAAGCTTCCTTTTTTTCCATTCGTACCACGCGAGCGCAGCTTTGGCAGATTTCTGTGACAGGCCAGTTGAGTTCGCCTTTTCCTACTTTGATAGCGTTTCCGCAATGAGGGCAAGTGGTTTTGCCATCTAAAACTTGGCCTTCAGACTTATAGCCCTTCCAGGCAAAGAAAAATCCTAAAAAGAAAAACAGTGGTACTAAGACAAAGTGGACCACCGGTAAAAGAACTGAGATCAGCGACAGTCCCCACCAAATTGCGAGTTTTTTCAAAGCGGTTCGGGTTTTGTCTGCCTGGTTAAAGACTTTGATTTCCAGCTCGCCGGCAGTGCGGCGCTCGTCCATCACATTTGATTCGATATTTATTCTTTCACTCATGTCATCCAGCTTACGCCTAACAAAAGATAATAGATATACGCACCGTTTCGATGCAACGCCCAACAGTCAGGTCAGCTAAGGAATTTGTTTTCCAGCAAGGCAACAGGACTTTCTTCTTCGTAACTCCTCTTTAGAAATTGCTTCAATTAACTTCATTTTTCGTCGGCACGTTTTCAATTTTCAAACTCTACCGGAGAAATGAAATGTATCACTTAAAAAAAGCCATAACCGTGATGGCACTAGTCGGTTTTGCTCAATCATCACTGGCGCAATCCCAAGGTGGCAGTGCAGAGGCTTCAGCGCCTGATGTTCCAGGGACTCTCACAGCCCCGTTAGACTCCTCAATCTTGAACTTTAAAAAGGGCTTTTTCGATTTTTACTCGGAAAGCAGCTATTACTACGATTACGACTTCGTGACGGATTCACGTCTTCGTTATTATCTGCCTGTGACGGATCTGGGATCCGTCGGCGTCTCAACCTACATCGGTGCAAATGTTCAGTATCAGTCACCAGGTGCTTCCGCAAAATACTACGATAATACTTTTAACCCCAATGTGGGCCTGCAATTTCAATTCGTACCAGGCGTAAAACTAAACGCTCAAATCGGATATAGAACCGTCACCGGAATGAACGATGAGCCCCGTCAAACAACTTGGGATCCACGTTTGGTTTTTAGTGCGGGCGACATTTACATGTGGGGTATGACTAAAAACTTCACCGAAGGATATCTCGAGTCAGCCTTTGTCCCTCGCTTGGATCGCACGCCTGTGACTTTAGCCTGGATCAAGCAAGGGTATCGTTGGTTTCCGAATGCAAAGTTATCACTTGATGCCTACGGCGAAGGCTATCAACGCGTAAGTAACAGCGAAGACCTCGGCCCAACAATCACCGAATGGCGCGCCGGGGGACGTTCCACGTGGACGGGAAAATCCTGGAATGTCAGTGCTCTGGTTTATCATCCATTTCCCAAACACGTCTCGAGTGGAGAAATTGAAGGCTTAGTGACCTTGGGAGGTCAGTTCTGATGGAGAATGTGGGACTTGCAGATTTATTCTCGACGTTAACATATTCTGTGGTGATCGCCACCAGTGTTTTTATTTTGGATGATCTTTTCATTGATCTGATTGCTCTGATTAAACGTCTTCGTCCCTTGGCAATCTCGAAACAGACTTTGCAGTTAATGAAACAAATGGATCAAAAATCCATCGCCATCATGATCGCAAATTGGAAAGAGGCCGAGGTTATTGGTCCTATGATTCGCGGAAATATCCGTGGCATCGATTACCAAAATTATAAATTCTTTTTGGGAGTTTACCCTAACGACACCCCAACTTGGGAAGAAGCCGCTCGCTTAGAAAAGCTTTATCCTGATAAAGTGACGGTGGTCGTAAATTCTGAACCAGGTCCCACATCCAAAGGGCAAATGCTGAATGAAATCGCTCGGCAAATTCTGGAATCAGAAAAACAAACCGGCAAAAGAATGGATCTGTTTCTTCTTCAAGACTCCGAGGATGTTTTGCATCCCCATGCTTTTTCACTTTTAAACTATTTCAGCCGCGAGGCCGATTTTATTCAGATTCCCGTATTCTCTTTTGATGTTCCAAAAACATCATTAGTGGGTGGCGTCTATATCGATGAATTCAGTGAATCGCACACGAAAGACCTGCTGGTTCGTCAGGCATTGGGAGCTGCCATTCCCTCGGCGGGGGTAGGGACGTGTATTTCTCGTGAATTCGTTAAGGCCATGATGCTTCATCAAGACGGACAATTGATGAAGGAAGACACTTTAACCGAAGATTATCACCTGGGCATCACAGCAAAACCGATGGGCTTTAAGTCGCGCTTTGTGTGCGCGGAGCTCGTTGATGAGAACGGGGAGCGGGAATTCATTGCCACTCGCGAGTATTTTCCCAACAAATTTACCGCAAGCGTTCGTCAGAAATCGCGTTGGACGTTGGGGATCGCCTATCAGGGCCTTGCGAATCTTCAGTGGTCAGGCGGTCTTATAGATCGCTATTTCTTGCTTCGGGATCGCAAGGGTCCTGCTTGCAGTGTGCTCACCGTACTATCGTTGGTGGTCTTGCTAGGGATGGTTTCGCTGCAAGTAGCTCACGGAGAAATTCCGCCTCTTTTACGCACAGATTTTTTCTCACTGCTGTTGTTCTTTAATGCGACGGCGATGTGTTTAAGAGTCATTCAAAGAATGTTCGCCGTAAATCGTGTCAATGATTTTAGCCAAGCAGCGATGGTGCCAGTCCGCTGGTTAGTCGCCAATGCCGTGAATGTTTTAGCTTCCTTGAAAGCCCACCGGCAATATCGCGAAAGTGTGAAAACAGGAAAGCGGCCCGTGTGGATTAAAACAGATCATCAAATGCCGGCGCATTTCGGAATGGAACTTTCTGAGGCCGAGGTTCAAATCAAATGAAGAAGTACATCTTTGCTTCAATGCTGATTTTGACGGCAGCCGTTGCGACCACCGCAGGCTTAAAGATTTCAGAACCAGCCAGCGAAAGATGTATTTCCGTAATTTATGATAACCCCAAGGTCCTAGCGTCGATGCGTAATTCACTGGCGCATTTTCCAGAATTTCAAAGTCTTTTCATTCCCATGGCAGAATATGAACCTGGAGATGCGCAACGCTGCCAAGCGACGTTTATCATCAATACAGAGTTTGATAACCAAGTTCCACGCCGCCTGGTCGAAGACTACGTGGCGGCCGAAAGACATGTCGTTTGGATGGGCTACAACATCTGGTATCTGGGGGAGCAGCTTAATAAAAAGTTAGGCCTTCGCTATATGGGCTCTCTTTCCAAAGTTCACTCCCAGGCTTGTGCTTATTTTTATATGGGTCGGGCGGTTCGCTGTGATGACGAAGGGCTTTCGATGCAGCCTGAAATCGTGCCCACGAATGAAGTACGGATCGAGATCATGGCTGAAAGCCGCACCCGGGGGCGAGAGCTAAGTCCTTACGTCGTGCGAGTTAAAAACCTTTTTTATATGGCCGATGTCAACTTCGGAAGTGTCTTTCAGGCACTACTCACAGAGTTTGTCGGCAGTCCTATGCGGGTTAAAACCCTAAAACCTCAGCAAGTCGCTGGCCCCAACTGAATTGGCCTTGACCTAGTCCTAAGCTTTTTTAGAATAAAGGCATGACATCATTTCATTCTGACAAATATTTTATCCGTGAATCCGTATACAACTTGGTCGAGCTCTCGTTGCTAGCAAGAATGTATGAAGAAAATTGCCTGCCAACTTCGGGTAACGGAGTTCTTAACAAAACATCACTGTCTCAAACGCTATTAAAAATGAAAGCGACTGAAGGCAAAGGTCAGTTACGGGTGGCCATTCACGACACAGATCCGGTGGGTTTTTACTGGAATTACGACGGTAACGAAACTCTTTGGGTTCATCCCACTCATCGTGCAGAAGGCGTTGAGCAAGGGCTTCGTGGATGAGTTCTGATTTCTGGCGAGGTCGCAAAGTTTTTATCACCGGTCACACGGGCTTTCGCGGCAGCCATCTGGCACTCACTCTAAAAAAAGCGGGTGCCGACGTTTTTGGATTTTCTTTGAGTCCTTTAACCAATCCTAATTATTTTGAAGTCGCCAACGTGGGCCAAGGTATCAGCTCGACGTTCGGGGACGTGCGCGACGCTGCCGCTTTAAAATCTTCCCTTGAATTCTCTCAAGCCGAAGTCGTATTTCATCTGGCGGGAGGCGGTGGCTTAAAGGATTCCTGGGATAAAGTTTCTGAAACTTATTCTTCGCAAATTATGGGCTCCGTGAATCTGCTGGAATGTCTGCGTGAAACCGCGAGCGTCCGAGCAGCAGTGTTTTTATCCTCAGATAAAGTCTATCGTCCTTCAAAAACAGATTTGGTAGAAAGTGATCCGTTAGCGGGAGGCGCACCAGCAGCGACTGCGAAAGCATGTACCGATTTGATTTTGGAATCCTATCTGCAAGGTGTGTTTGCGCCGGAGAAATACAACAAACATAAAATCGCTCTCGCTTCAGCCCGCATGGGATCTGTTATTGGTGGAGGAGATTTTTCTCCCGAAAGTTTCATCTGGCAACTCGCTCAGGCCAATCAGTCAGGACTTGATTTACCTCTGAAAAATCCAGACTCCATTCGTCCCTGGATGCATGTGGAGGACGCTGTCTCTGCATTGATGACACTTGCCCAAGCTTTACTTGAGCAGGGGCCGAAAATGTCAGGGGAGTGGAACTTCGGTGTTGGTACTTCTCATCAAATGTCAGTAGGGCAGGCTTCTGAAATTTTTAAAGCGCAGTATCGTAATTTATCAGTTAAGGAATTTACTCTGGCATCGAAAGGCTCCACTCACGGTTTGTTAAACAGTGAAAAAGCACTCAGTCAGTTATCTTGGAAACCACTTGTTTCGGTTGAAGCCAGTATTCAAAAAACTGCAGATTGGTATAAGCAGTATTTTGCCTAAGAAGTTCCCCCTTTAATGAAGCACTGCGGAACCTCAGCGGAAATGCATTTAACCACACTGGCCCCGTAATAAGTTATATGGAGAACAGTTATCTAAGCTGATTCTAAATGGATTCGAACTTTAAGGCCCGCACTGCGAGCCTGATCTTCGAATACCCGTGTCGCAAACGAAATAGAGTTGTATCCCATTACTTCTGCAAACTCTATCGCTCGCTCAATAGAAACCGTTCTGCGCCCTTTTTCGATATCACACAAGTGGGCTTTAGAAATTTTTAAGCGTTCCGCTAACTCCACCTGAGAAATCTCATCACTTTTCCTTAAAGATGAGATCAATTGTCCAAATGTGATGGGGCCATCGTTTGATTTTTCAAGATATTTCCGGGCAGGACTTTTTTTAATACGCATGTTTATTTACCTCTTCGATTTGGACAAAGGCCACTGATTCGCCAGTTATTCTGTAAATTGCCTGGTAGCTTCTGTTAAGGCGAATAGATCGTTCTCCTGTGCGTTTTCCCTTTAACGGTTCGTCGTGAAACCCCGGTATTTTTCGTACGTTTTCAAGGCCGACAAGTTCTACAGATAAAATCCATTCGTCCAGTTTGTGCCGAATAAAAATCGGTACCAATAGAAGATCCTTTTTGGCTGTCTTTGACAGGACAACTTTGTGAATCATTTATTTAGTACCCAATTTAAGGGTACCATAAGTGGAACGATTTTTATAGAGGTAAATGCTTCTTTTTTCATCATATGAGAAAAGAATGCAAAAGTTAGCTGTACGTGGAGGTGTGCTAAAATGAAACTGACGGGTCATCGAAGGCGGAAAACGGCCTAAAATCTACAAAGACCCAGAATCGTTATTTAATATATTTTTTGCGAATTTTTAAAATTTCCCAGAACACACGGAAAATCTCACGACTGATTTTAACTTTCGAACCTGGAACATCTCTCCACTCGGTGACTGGGTATTCGACCACCGTGTGATTTTTAAGACGTAACAAGATCTCAACATCAAAAACCCACTTACCAATGAATGTCTCTTTAAAAGCCACAGGCACTATCGAAGGTCTGAATAATTTAGCACCGCACTGAGTGTCGTAACTTTTCACATGCAAAAGCTCACCCACTAAAGTAGCAAAGCCACGTCCCAGATAATGGCGCAGTGGCGATCTTTTCACATCAGCACCTAAGCGATAAACGCGGCTGCACCAGATGGAATCCACATTTTCGTAAAGATTAGAATACTGAAGCATCTTGGGAATTTCAGAAAGGGGAGTCGCCAAATCAGCGTCCCAAAACCCAATCCAAGATCTATCGTCCCACTGAAGTTTTTGATAAGCCTCGAGCATCCCATGACGAACCGCTTTGGCTTTCCCGCCATTCTTATCCATTCGCACCAAGTGGATAAACCCATGCTTTTGTGAGGCTTGCTCGATGATTTCCGCCGTTCTGTCCTTGCTGCCGTCATCCACAAAGAAAAAATCGATACCCATATCGTTATGCTGGATAAAGGTTTCGATGTGCAGGCGCTTTTCTTCGTTATAGCAAGGAACAATAAGTGCGATCATGGAATCCCATCAGTTGTTTTTAAGTATGCTATCACATGTCAGACCATTTACAACGCACCCCGACGCTTAAAGTTAGTCCGGAAAAGCCTTGGTTATCCCACCCAAAATTGGCAGTATAGCCATCCTACTTTCTGGGGAACGAAATGAAGATTTTGGTGACAGGCGGAGCCGGTTATATCGGCTCTCATACAGCGAACAGACTTTTAAAAAATGGATTTGAAGTTGTGGTTTTCGATAACCTGACAACGGGCTTTCGCGAGGCTGTTCCCAAAGGCGCAAAATTCATTCAAGGTGACGTTCGTAGTGAGGAACATCTAACTCAAGTCCTGCGCGATGAAAAAATCAGCGCCGTCATTCATTTCGCTGCAAAACTGAACGTTAAAGAATCAACTTTCAAACCCTTAGACTATTACGAAAATAATACGGCCGGTGTTCTCGCCATGGCGAAAGCCATGCAAACTGTGGGAGTAAAGCACATCGTCTTTTCCTCCACGGCGGCGTTGTTTGGAGATAAGGTCCAGGATCGCGGGATCGTTGAAGATGATCCCAAGTCTCCTTTGAACCCTTATGGAAATTCCAAATTAATGAGCGAGTACATCTTAAGTGATGCGGCTTCTACGGGAGCATTGACTTATTGCGCTTTGCGCTATTTCAATGTCGCAGGCGCCTCTGACGATGGAGAAAACGGCCAAAGAACGGCCGACGCGTTCCACTTAATCCACTTGGGTGTTCAGGCAGCGATTGGTAAAAGGAAACAGCTTCAATTGTTCGGGAATGACTATCCCACTCCGGATGGCACATGTATTCGTGACTATATTCACGTGGAAGATCTTGCAGATATTCACCTGTTAGCCTTAAAGCATTTGCTCGCAGGTGGTGAATCCGACTATTTCAACTGCGGTTATGGTTTTGGTTATTCCGTTAAAGAAGTTATTAAAATGATTAAAACCGTATCGGGAGCAGATTTTCCAGTGATTGAATCTGAACGTCGACCGGGTGATGCGGCCTCTTTGGTTGCAGATTCCGCTAAACTGAAAAGTAAGCTCGGCTGGAAACCTCAGCGCGCGGATCTTAACCTGATCTGTAAAAGCGCATACCAGTGGGAAAAAAGAATTTCGAACGTAAAGTAAGTTTGTATTGAGTTTGGGAATGAATTTTAAAGAGTTTATAAGTAAAACCTATTTCAGTGTCGCAAAGTATCCAGCCCTCACGGGGTTGCGCGCTCTGGCTGCCTATCTTGTGTTTACTCGCCATTATCCGGTTCTTTCTGAAACTTCTCCGACTCTGTCTTCAATGCTTTCCCAGGGTTATCTGGGTGTCGCCGTCTTTTTTGTACTCAGTGGTTTTTTAATTCACCAAACTTATGGTTTAACAAGAAGACTCGCAGACGAGGGGCTGTTTGTTTATTTTGGCAGACGATTCGCCAGAATTTATCCTTTGTATTTTGTAGTTTGTGTCGCGACCTTCCTTTACGCCAATAACTACGAGCGCTTTGATTGGATTATCAGTCTAACGCTTTTAAAGGGATTCTTTGCTGATGTTATTTTCACGGGAGTACCACAAGCTTGGTCTTTGACGGTTGAGGAAACCTTTTATCTTTCCGCACCGATCATTTTCTTTTTCGCCAAAGGTTGGCGTCGATTGGCATTGTGTCTGGTGGCGACATATTTCCTAGGGGGAGTTTTAACTCTTATCGGGGATAAAATAGATTTTTACGGATTCTTCGAAGATATATACTTCACTTTAGAGTGGAGCTTCTTTGGTCGCGCCTTCGAGTTTTTTGCGGGTATCGGATGTTCGATGCTCTTGTCGCAAAGACGAATCAAACCTTTTACTCGTCCTATCGCAACTTATGTTGGATTTGCGGGAGTTTTATTTTCTCTATACTTGTTGGCTTTCGTGGGCCGGGAACGAACTGATGGTCTTGGTATCTTTAGCCCCATGGGGATCTTTATTAATAACTGGTTCTCGGTGGTTTTCATTGTCTTATTGATTTATGGCCTGGCGACAGAGACCAGCTTGTTTTCTAAACTGCTATCGACTCGAGTTTTTGGTTTATTAGGAAAAAGTTCCTATGCTTTTTATCTTCTCCAGCAAGGGCCGTTGCAGAATATTTGTGATGGGAATGATCTGACAGTCGCTGAAACCTTTGGGGTGACGATCTTGGTGTCCATCTTGGTTTATGGACTTATTGAAGAACCCATTAATCATGTCATCAGAAAATGGCTCGTGAGCTTTGGAACGAAATCTATTCGCCTAAGCTCTCCAGCAGAGTTACCTTCAACCTAAGAGAGTCATAAGAATGCTATTTAATTCCTATCCTTTCTTATTCGTATTTTTGCCACTGACATTGCTGGGGTACTATCTCATCACGAAGAAGAACTTGCAGTTATGGTTCTTATTTTTCTCTAGTGTCGCTTTTTATGCTTACTGGAGCAAAACCTACGTCTTTCTTTTATTATTCACGGTTGTTTTGGATTTTTACGTCGCCAAGGCGATTTATTACGCGAAAACTCAGCGACAAAGAAAACTCTTACTCGTTCTTTCGATGGGTACGAATCTAACGATCTTAGGATTTTTTAAATACTATAATTTCTTTGCGGAATCGTTGAATGGGGTCTTTCAAGTGGCGGGAGCTTCCTCAGGAATGCTTCCGCATTTGGAATTGGTCCTGCCGATTGGTATTTCATTTTATACGTTTCAGTCGATGTCTTATGTCATCGACGTTTATCGCAAAACTTCCGATGCCCATGCCAATTTGCTGGAATTTGCCGGCTATGTGACTTTGTTTCCGCATCAGATTTCTGGTCCGCTGGTTCGCCACAATCAAATCGTTCCCCAGCTTGAAGATTCGAAAACATACTTCTTCAATGCTGCAAATTTCTGGAGCGGCTGTTATTTCTTTGTGATAGGTCTGGCAAAAAAAATGCTGATTGCAGATCGAATTGCTGTGGTTATCGATCCGATGGTGGCGAATATCTCCCAGTTATCAACGGGGGAGGCTTGGATCGCGATGCTCGGCTATACGATGCAGCTGTATTTCGATTTCAGTGGTTATTCTGATATGGCTGTGGGGCTGGGGAGTATGATGAATATTCAGTTCCCACAGAATTTTAATTCTCCATATAAATCTCAATCCATCACCGAGTTTTGGCAGCGCTGGCATATTTCGTTGTCCTCGTGGTTGCGTGATTACTTGTATATCTCTCTTGGTGGAAACCGAGCAGGAAAATTTAAAACCTACAGAAATTTGTTACTGACAATGGCCATCGGTGGCCTGTGGCACGGGGCGAATTGGACCTATGTCGTTTGGGGAACCTTGCACGGATCCGTACTGGTTGCAGAACGCTTCTTTAAAAATCGTGGTTGGGATCTGCTGCGCTTTAAAGTAGTAAAGTGGGCTGCGACATTCCTGCTGGTGAATATTGCTTGGGTCTTTTTCAGAGCGCATTCCGTGCATGAAGCGTGCTTGTGGTTGTCGAAAGTATTCATGATCAGTGGTGATGTTAGTTGGGATATTACTTATATCGCGACTAAGCATAAAGACCGCTTCTTTGCGGCCTTGGTTGTGGGATTGCCGATTGCGTTTTTCGCGAAAAATACGTGGCAGATTCAATACAAACCAAGCGTGCGTAATGCACTCATCTTGGCTTTCTTGTTTGTGATTTGCTTAACTTACATGGGCGAGGAATCGCCATTCTTGTACTTCCAGTTTTAGGCGAGGATTTATGCGACCGTTAAACGCTTTATTTTTGCTATTTGGAACGATCGTGGTTTTGATCGGCGGCATTGCATATTATAATGTTCACACCGATCCTCAATGTTTTTACAGTTGTCCAGAGATTGATCCGAAAAGACCCACTCTTAATGCTTACTATGAAGTCGCAAAAACCATCGTCGCACATCCGGATGCGGAGCAAATAATTTTAGGATCCTCGCGCGGGCAGACCACTCCACCTTTATGGGTTCAAGACATGACGGGGATGAAGACGCTGAATCTTTCTTCACAGGGGGCTGAGTTTGTTACGAAGCTTGCGTTTGTGAATATCGCAGAGGAAAAAACACGTTTAAAGCGGGTGATCTGGTTGGCAGATTACTTTGAGCTTATTTCTGAAAATGCTGATCCTAAAATTAAAAACACGCCAGCGCTTCGCAAATATCTTGAAGGAAATAACGCTGCGGTTGTCAGCGGTTCTTTTGTAGATACTTTTAAAACTCTCATTGATCATAATACGACCGAAGCATCTATAGAGTTCAAAAAACGTGGAGGCTTGCCTGCGGAATCTCAAGGTGCCGCAAGTCACATGGATGCAAAGGCTTGCGCATCGTCAGAGTTTAAAGGCTTGGTAGGCAACGATGTTTTAAAGCGTGAAGTTGAAATGTTGTATCAAAACTACACTCAACGAGTGCTGGTTTCCCCGCAGAATCCTCAATTGCTCGAAAATTTTGCGACGAAAATGAAGTCGTTGGCTGCTAAGGGAATCGACATCCTTATTGTTGTCACACCATATCATCCGGACTTTTTGCTTAAAATGAAGGCGGAATTTCCTGAAATATACCAACGTCATCTTGATTGGATCCAGAAACTTAAAACCTTGGACGGTGAGAGGATTCGCGTCGTTGATTCTTTGGCTTCGATTCCCGGTGGGGACTCCAGTCCCGCGTACTGGAATGATGGGGTTCACTTCACTTGCAAAGGTGCGATGAGTTTATTGGGGCCACTTCTTAAGTAAGGAAGTTGACCTCGCTGCGTACGAATGCAGTATGTCGAATCCTACCATATTGTTGGAAAGAAACTCAGAGTCTTCTATAGTTGCTAGGTTGTGAAAATCGGCATCATTTTAAAGGCTTACGTGTGAGTTCTAAAGTATCAGAGAAAATTTGGACCGGGTTGTGGGTGCTGTTTGCACTTTCAATGTTCGTTTCAAAAAGTGGTTTAAGTATTTTCGGAACGATCCTGATTCTTTGGTCGATTTTCAAAACCGACTGGAAGTTCACTGTTAGGCAAAATCCGTGGTTTGCGGTTCTAGTTAGTTTTTTTCCCCTCGCTATTTTAGTCAGTTTTTTTTCGCTCGCAGGAACAGAAGCGGCCCTGAATGTTGTGGGAAGCTGGTCTTGGCCACTTTACGTTATTCCTTTCGCTCTTCTGTTCGCTGACAAAAAACTTTTAAAGATTTTTGGCTGGGCGCTGGCAGTTGGGATGGTGCTAGGCTGTGTGAAAGCTATTGAAGTATTCGGCACCAAATGGGGTTGGCATTTTAATTCCCAAACACGCGTTGACAGTTTTTGGGACATTGGACGTTGGGCCTATTTTCTTTCTTGTAGTGCAGCTATTTTGTTCGCGCTGGTGGGTTCGAAGTCATTCCCTCTGAAAGCTTCGCGTTTTGAGAAGTTCGCTCTCCCGGTTTTGTTTATTTTGTCTTTAGTCTTTTTGATCTTAGTGAATGCACGCGGTCCTTGGTTAGCAGCGGTTGGAAGTATTGGGCTATTGGGGATTTCTGGTAAAAGGTATTTCAAATTTCTCGGTGCGTTTTTGGTCATTGTGGTGGCGTCACTTTTTGCGGTGCCAGGGACGATGGACCGCCTGCAAAGCTCTTTCAGTGCTAAAAAAGAGAACGGCGTGATTACGTCTTCGGACGCATCTAATGCGGCTCGCCTGCATATGTGGAAAGTGAATTCTGAATTCTTTCAGGAGCAAGTGTTTTTTGGGACTGGTCTTGGGGCCGCCGAAACACCGTTGCGCGCGTTTTTGGCGAAACAAACTCCCGAGTACGTTGCAAAGTATGTGGACCGTGAATTCAGCTTCCATGATCAGCACGACAGTTACCTTTTGATTCTGGTTCAGATGGGTTTAATTTTTTGTGTTGTTTTATGGGGTTGTGTTTTCTGGATTGTGATTCGCTCCATTCCGAGTTTTTTCACAACTGAAAATGTTATGGTCAAAATCGCTTTTGCATTGGCCGTAAATCAACTTTTTACGTTTATTTTTTATTCCTCCATCACAAGCTACGAGGCCTTGTGGTTCTTCCCGGTACTTTTGCTCTTAGGGCAGGAGCTCAGTCGGAAGAGATCAGCTAAATTAGCTTGATTTGTGGTGTTAATTAGATAGATTTTTTGTTTTTGCATGTGAGGTTAGGATGATTTTTGTTACAGGTGGCGCAGGTTTTATCGGCTCCAATTTCATTTTAAATTGGTTGAACAAACACAACGAACCCGTTGTGAATATCGATAAACTTACTTACGCAGGCAATTTAGAAAACTTAAAGTCTGTCGAAAACAATCCTAACTATATTTTCGCTAAAGTGGATTTGTTGGATCAAAAAGCTTTGGCTGATTTGGTGGCAAAACATAAGCCACGCGCTATTTTGAACTTTGCAGCGGAAAGCCATGTGGATCGTTCGATTCATGGTCCAGGCGAGTTCATTCAAACGAACATCGTTGGCACGTTTAATCTTTTGCAAGTGGCTCGTGAATATTGGTCTGCTTTGGCAGATGCTGAAAAGAAAGCATTCCGCTTTTTGCACGTGTCGACTGATGAAGTTTACGGCAGCCTTGAGTTGAACGACCCGGCATTCAAAGAAACCAACACATACCAACCCAACAGTCCATATTCAGCTTCTAAGGCTGCGAGTGATCATTTGGTTCGTGCTTATCATCACACTTACGGTATGCCGACGGTGACTACGAATTGCTCAAACAATTATGGTCCTTATCAATTCCCAGAAAAACTAATTCCAATCGTGATTCACAATGCCTTGAAAGGAAAAGATCTTCCTATCTATGGCGATGGTTCGAACATCCGCGACTGGTTGTATGTGGTTGACCACTGTGAAGCGATTGAACTTGCTTTGGATAAAGGCCGCCTGGGCGAGACCTACAATGTGGGTGGTTGGAACGAAAAGAAAAATATCGAAGTTGTTGATACGATTTGTGCGACTTTGGATAAACTTCGTCCCCGCGCAGATGGAAAAAGCTATCTGACGCAAAAAGTGTTTGTTAAAGACCGTCCTGGTCATGACAAACGCTATGCGATCGATGCGACTAAGATTGAAAAAGAATTGGGTTGGAAGCCGAAAGAGAACTTCGAAACAGGTCTGGCAAAAACCATCAAATGGTATTTGGATAACGAAACTTGGGTTGCCAATGTCGTGTCTGGCAACTATCGCGAGTGGCTTGATAAAAACTATGAGGGTCGTAAGTAATGAAGGGCATTATTCTAGCCGGTGGATCTGGCACACGTTTGTATCCAGCGACAACTGTTGTAAGTAAACAGCTTTTGCCAATTTATGACAAACCGATGATCTATTATCCTCTAACAACGTTGATGTTGGCGGGTATCAAGGACATCTTGGTTATTTCTACACCTATGGATACGCCTCGCTTTGAGCAGCTTTTGGGTAACGGTTCTCAGTGGGGTATTAATATTTCCTATGCGGTTCAGCCGTCTCCAGACGGCCTCGCTCAAGCATTTATCATCGGCGAAAAATTCATCAATGGTGATGAGTGCGCGTTGGTTCTAGGCGATAACATTTTCTACGGCCAGGGTTTCAGCAAAATGTTGAAAGAGGCAGCCGGTCTTAAAAATGGCGCCAGCGTTTTCGCCTATAAAGTTCAGGATCCAGAACGTTACGGTGTTGTGGAATTTGATGCTCAAGGTAAAGCAAAATCTATCGAAGAAAAACCTGCTCAGCCGAAGTCTAATTTCGCTGTTACTGGTTTGTATTTCTATGACAAGCACGTTGTTGAATATGCGAAAGCTTTAAAGCCATCAAAACGTGGTGAACTTGAGATCACGGATTTGAATCGTATCTATTTGGAAAAAGGAAATCTGAACGTTCACACCATGGGGCGTGGTTTTGCTTGGTTAGATACGGGGACGCATGAAAGTCTGCTTGAGGCTAGCATGTTCATACAGACAATTGAACATCGTCAGGGTGTGAAAGTAGCTGCGCCGGAGGAAGTTGCCTACCGTATGAAGCACATCTCAAAAGAACAGCTTTTAAAATTAGCGGAGCCATTGAAAAAAAATCGCTACGGACAATATTTGATTCAGCTTGCTTCTGAGGAGCTGTAATGCGTGTCGAGCAGACTGGTCTAAATGATTGTTTAATAATCCACCCAAGGGTATTTGGCGACGATCGTGGATTCTTTTACGAAAGTTATAATAAAAGTCAATTCGACGAGTTGACGAAAACCTCGTTCAATTTTGTGCAAGATAATCATTCAAAATCGCAGCGCTGGGTTTTGCGTGGAATCCATTATCAATTAAATAAACCACAGGGTAAATTGGTTCGAGTTGTTCAAGGACAAGTTCTCGATGTCGTGGTGGATCTTCGAAAGTCATCTTCTACGTTTGGTAAAACATTTTCAATCGTATTAAATGAACAAAATAAAACTCAGTTGTGGGTGCCACCTGGATTTGGGCATGGTTTTGTCGTTCTTTCCGAGACCGCCGAATTTCTATATAAAACTACAGATTTTTATTCTCCAGCTGATGAACGTTGTATTATTTGGAATGACCATGATCTCAGTATCGACTGGCGAATTCCAGGCGGCGTCGATGTGATTCTGTCCGATAAAGATAGAAAAGGTATCGCTTTCCGAAGCGCTGAGGTTTACGCGTGAAGACTTTGATCTTCGGTAAGAGCGGTCAAGTCGCCTGGGAATTGCAGAGAACCTGTGCTGTTCGGGGGGCGTTGCTCTCTGTTGGGAGTCACGAAGTTGACTTTTCAAACCCTGATTCAATTGTTCGAACTATTAGGGATTATTCGCCATCACACATAATTAATGCGGCGGCATATACGGCTGTGGATAAGGCTGAGACTAACCGCGAAATTGCGGACCAAATCAATGGATATGCAGTTGGTATTATTGCCGAGGAAGCAAAGAAGCTAGGTGCAAAGTTTGTTCATTATTCAACAGACTATGTTTTTGATGGGACCAAATCTACTGCATACGTCGAATCTGACGCAGCATCTCCCATCAATAATTATGGAAAGTCTAAAAGTTTAGGTGAACGACTGATTGCGCAGTGTTGTGGTGAATATGTGATTCTTCGGGTTAGTTGGGTTTACGGCGCACGTGGTGCAAATTTTCTTAAAACTATGGTGCGTTTGGGCGCCGAACGGGAGTCGTTGTCCGTAGTGGATGATCAAGTTGGCTCTCCGACCTGGTGTCGCGATATTGCAGAAGCTACAGCGCAGATCATTGCCGACAGGGATTTCGCAAATAAAATTGGTCTATATCACTTGAGTGCACAAGGAAATGTGAGCTGGTTCGGATTTGCTACGGAAATATTCAAACAGTATAGATTAAAATTTGGCGATGATGCGCTCAAGATTCGAAACCTGGAAAGAATTGTATCATCTCAGTATCCTACTCCGGCTGAGCGGCCCAAAAACTCTGTTATGAATTCAGAAAAAATAAATAACGTTTTTGGAATTCAACTTCCTCAGTGGAACGAGTCTCTTACAAAAGTAATAGAATCAGTCTAATTAAAGCTTGATTGTTAATGTCCTTAGCGGTGATAACTAATGACATCTTAGTTTGTCATGGGGATGTGCATTCAATATGAAAAATGGACTCGTTGTCTTTGACATGACAAATGTCGATTCTGGATTTGCGAAGTATGCTTCAGCAATGGTCGAGAATTTGGCGAACATTGAGATTTACGTTCGTGCACGAAACCGTAAAGTTCTACCTCATAACGTTGTATGTGAAACCCATTTAGTTGATTCATATACGGGTACGTCTGATATCGTGGTTAAGAGTCTGACGGTATTGCCCCTGCTGTTATTTTTTCTGCTTCGAATGAGATTGTCGGGCAAAATAAGTCACGCGTACTTTCCTTACTTTAATCATTGGAATGTAATTTTAATGCCCTTTCTACGTTTTATGGGTGTCATGGTTATATATACGTCTCACGATGGGCTGATGCATTTCGGAGAGAAAAAGGAATACACACAGTTTTTAATGAATATGAATATCCGACTGGCAAACAAAGTGATTTTTCTGTCGGATGCAACCAGACGGCAAGTGTTGCACGTCGTTGGTGCGAAACCTTACAGTATTATTCCTCATGGACTCTTTAGGTTGGAAGGTATGGAGGATCTTGAATTCGTGCGAGAGAAACCCAACATCTTATTTATTGGTCGTGTTAGTAAGTATAAAGGTGTTGAACTTCTTCTTGAGGCAGTTTCCAAGATTCATCACTCTAAGTTTGAGAAGTTGGTTGTCGCGGGAAAATCCAATTATAAGATTCAGGCGATCTCCGGAGGGAATGTAACCATTGACGATAACTGGCTCTCTGAGGACGATATTACTCGGTATATAAACGATTCCGATATTATGGTCTTTCCTTATCTTGAGTCCACTCAGTCGGGTGCTTTGACATTGGGAATTTCTGCTGCCAGACCATTGCTTGCAACACGCGTAGGTGGCATCGAGGAGCAAGTAACTGAAGATGAAGCCTTTCTGGTGGACCCAACTGTTGATGGTTTGCATAAAGGGCTCCTGGCGATGATTGATGATGTACAACTTCGTAGTCGTCAAATTGTAAAGTTAAAAGAAAAGCGCGACGCTCATTCTTGGTGCAATCTTTCGAAACGAGTCGAAAATTTTATTTTTGGTTTAACTTAGATGAGTTCTAAAATTTATCTTGATTGTACTATGACCGTTCGAACGGGATTAAACACTGGTATCCAACGGGTTGTAAGAAATATTTCTTGTCGGGGCGATTTGGCTTTAGGCAAGGGGAAAACTTTTATCCCTATCATCTGTCTCCTTGGGCGATATTATCGTATTTCATTGGAAGAAGTAAGTTTCACTCCTGATTCCAAAGTCACTTCCGCTAGGAGAGCTAAGGAAGCCCTTGAGTTAATCCGTAAAAGAACGAGTGGGCGGGGGATATTCACTGTCCTAACTCACAAGTTGTTGCTCCTAATGGAGAAATTCCTCCGTTTAATTCAGAGTGCTTTGGCGACAGTAAAACAAATTGTCGAAGCATGGCGTAGGCGCACCGATCGAGTCTATTTTGAAAAAGATAGTACAGTAGTTTTTCTTGATTCATTTTGGCTCTACAACGTTGTCTCAGCCTTCAAGCGCGCGGATCATGGCGTGCGACATGTGACAACAGTGGTTTACGATCTGATCCCAATACTTCATCCAGAATACATGGATATTTCTGTACGTAGGCAATTTGGGAAAAGTTTTTTGAAGTTATCAAATATCACCGATTCATTTTTATGTATTTCGCAAACTGTGGCAGAGGATGTGAGAAAATATTTATCGGCTTCTAAAATAGAAGGAAAGAAAATCACCTCATTTACGCTGGGTAGTGACTTTCATGACAAAAAGTTTCAAAGTGCCGACTTGGGTGGCCAGACATTTCCAGAGGGAAATATTTGGCTTGTCGTTGGAACTCTTGAGCCAAGGAAGAATCATAAATTTATTCTGGACGCATTTGATGTCCTTTGGAAAAGAGATAGTTCCGATATTCTAGTAATTGTTGGACGAGCGGGTTGGATGTACGATGAGTTGATTGAACGTATTCAATCACATCCTTGTTTAAACACTAAGCTATTCTACTTTTCATCTGTCAGCGATTTACAACTCAGTGAGCTATATAGAAGGGCCAAAGGTTTGATTTTGGCCTCGTACGTTGAAGGCTTTGGCCTGCCGATTGTGGAAGCTTTGGAAGCGAGTCTTCCGGTGCTCTGCAGTGATATTCCTATATTTCGCGAAGTGGGACGTCACTATGTCCGCTATTTTTCCCTTGAGAATTTGGAGAGTTTGGTTGACGCTATCACCGCTCCAGATGGAAGTGTGAATCAGCAGTTTAAATGGCCCACATGGGACGATTCGGCTAAAGAATTCATCGATAAATTAGAGATTTTGAAAGCATAATTATTAACTGAGTACAAAGGTAGAGTATGAAACGCGCGTTGATCACAGGTATTACGGGTCAAGATGGATCTTATCTTGCAGAATTATTATTATCTAAAGGGTATAAAGTTTATGGCCTGACTAGACGGTCGAGCACCAAGATCACTGGGCGTATTGATCATATTTTATCTCAGGTTGAGCTGCTGAATGGTGATTTACTTGATCAGCCATCACTTATTGGCGCAATGGAAGATGCGAAGCCGGATGAAGTTTACAATCTCGCTGCTCAAAGTTTCGTGCAAACATCTTGGAATCAACCTGTTTTAACTTCAGAATTCACGGCCATGGGCGTGACAAAAGTTTTGGAAGCAGTTCGTAAGGCGGCTCCGAAGGCGCGTTTCTATCAAGCTTCTTCAAGCGAAATGTTTGGTAAAGTACAAGCTGTACCCCAAAAAGAAGCGACGCCATTTTATCCACGTTCACCTTATGGAGTTGCTAAGCTGTATGGTCATTGGATTACAGTTAATTATAGAGAATCTTATGGGATGCATGCGAGTAGCGGTATCTTGTTTAATCATGAAAGTCCTCGTCGTGGGATCGAATTTGTAACAAGAAAAATTTCCTATCATGTTGCAATGATTAAGCATGGTTTAGCGCACGAATTGCGCTTGGGGAACTTGGATGCTCAAAGAGACTGGGGTTTTGCGGGAGATTATGTTGAGGCAATGTGGTTGATGCTTCAGCAAGACAATCCAGATGATTTTGTGGTTGCGATGAATGAAACGCACACAGTAAAAGAGTTTGTTGAGTTGGCATTTGAACGTGCGGATCTTGACTGGAAAAAATATGTTAAACTGGATGAGCGATTTATGCGTCCTGCTGAAGTTGACTTGTTGATCGGCGATGCATCGAAAGCAAAACGCATTTTGGGTTGGGAGCCGAAAACTAGCTTTAAACAGCTAGTTCATATGATGGTTGACTCAGATGTTAAGCTTGTTGGTGCAAGTGTATAGTTTGATATGATGATTTTGATTACCGGTGCTTCCGGATTTATCGGTAGACATCTTTCTCGCATGCTCTCGATGGCAGGGCATGAAGTCATCGCGACTAATGTGGATATCACTGACCATGGCGAATGCGAAAAGCTATTCGCTCACCGCAAATATGACGTCGTTGTTCATCTTGCCGGGATCAGTTCTGTTAATGAATGCGAGAAAGATATATCAAAAGCGTTTCGTGTAAATGTCGAGGGTACGTACCGAATTGCTTCATTGTTAGCTGCGAATAACAATCAAGCTCACTTCGTATTTCCCAGTACAGGCCAGGTTTACATGGCCGGCCGCGAAGAAAACAGAGAGTATACTGAATCTGATCCGGTCGGGCCCTCAAATCTCTACGCATTAACTAAGTATCTGGCGGAAGAAGAGCTAAAATCCATAGCAAATCTTAAAGATCTCTCGGTAACTGCGTTGAGGATTTTTAATCATGTTCACAAATCCCAAAGACCAGAATTTTTCTTGTCTTCAGTTTATCATCAATTAATGTCCGCTCAAAATATTGGTAAGTCAGTTGCCGATATTTCAGTTGGTAATATTGATATTAAAAGAGATTTTGGCGCGCTTGGTGATTTGCTTGCGGCATTTTTTGAGGTTATTACGAACGGCCCAGTTGTGAGTTCGGCCTTTAATCAATTCAACATCTCTTCAGCAGTTGGAAAGAATCTACGCGAACTGGCAGATTGTTTAGCAGCGAAGCTAGGAATGACCATTTCGTATTCCGCTAAAGAAGGATTGGTTCGTAAAGACGAGCCAGCTTCGGTTGTTGGAAGTAATATTAAATTTAAAGAATTTTATAAATGGCGACCAAATAGCTCTGGCAATGTTGAGCAATTGGTGAATGCCTTTTTAATGGATCTATGAGGAATATATGAAAGTCCCTGTTGCGAAACCAGCTTTAATTGGTAACGAAAAACAATATGTGATGGAGTGCCTTGAGACGGAATGGATTTCTTCAAACGGAAAGTACATAGCTAAATTTGAAGAAGCGTTCAGTCAATATATCGGCGTAAAGCATGCACTGACCTGTTCAAATGGAACAGTCGCATTACATCTCCCTTTGCTTGCGATGGGAATTGGGCCTGGGGATGAAGTTATTGTTCCGACGTTGACTTACATCGCGACTGCGAATGCTGTTAAGTACGTGGGAGCAGATGCTGTTTTTGTGGACTGCGAACAAGACACATGGAATATCTGTGTCAAGGATGTCGAAGCCAAGATTACACCGAAAACAAAAGCAATTATCGTTGTTCATCTTTACGGGCACCCTGTAGTTATGGATCCGATTATGGCCTTGGCAAAAAAGCACAATATTTATGTGATCGAAGATTGTGCTGAATCTTTAGGGGCGACATACAGCGGTCTTCAAACTGGTAGCGTTGGTCATGTAGGAACATTTAGTTTCTTTGGTAATAAAACGATTACGACAGGTGAAGGCGGCATGGTAACAACTAATGACGATGGCCTTGCCGCAAGAATGCGTTTGCTCAAGGGACAAGGTATGGATCCTAATCGCCGTTATTGGCACACGGTTGTAGGATATAATTATCGTATGACAAATATCCAAGCCGCAATTGGTTTGGCTCAACTTGAAAATGTAGAGTGGCACCTTACTCAACGTCGTAGAATCGCAGAAAAGTACAGCCAAGAAATTGAGAAAAGAAAGCTGCCGGTTACTATTCAAAAAACGTCTGACAATACTACGCACTCGTATTGGATGTTTACAGTGCTTTTAGATAAACAGGATGAAAAGTACAGGGATTTAATTATTTCAAAAATGGCTGAACTTGGCGTCGAAACTCGTCCAATATTTTATCCTATGCATTTGATGCCCCCGCATTTTGTATCCAAAACATTTAAGAACGCAGAAGAGATTGCGGCAGCGGGAATTAATTTACCTACGTTCTCACAGCTAAGCGATGATCAGTTAGATTATGTGATCAGCACTCTTGAAAAAGTTTTAAATTAGGATTCTGCGTATGAGATTGCTGTATGCCTCGACACACCCGACTTTGCTACCAATTGATGTTAGAAGTTTTTTGAGTGCTGGGTTTGAAGTTGTGCCTACATTTGCTCATACGCAGTTTAAGGGACGTCACAGGCTAGATCCTAAACCGATCGACAATCCTCTGAGCTCAACGAATAAAAGCTGGAAACGCGTTTGTACTATTCCGCCTGAAGATGTTGTAAAGATTCAAATGACGGACTTTTATCGTATTGCGGATTTGCCTTATACAATGAGAACAAGCATTCCCAGCCGAGTTGAAAATCCTCACTATGCTCATTGTGGAGACGTTAGTGAAAGTGAAGCCGAGCTGATCAATAAATATTTTGATGTGATCGTTGTCCAAAGTTTCCCGAATTTGGTTCCAAATATTTTGAAGTGGTTTAAAGGAATTGTCGTTTTCCGTGTATTTGGAAATGAGAATGTTAGCTTTAGTGTTTGGGATTGGTATAAGAACCATCTCTATAGCGCCGGTTTTTTGGAATTCATGTTGAATCCAAATCGATATATTTCATTATCTGTATTTCAAGGTATTATTGATACTGAAAGACAACAGATTCTAGGATCTAGCCCAAGTCTTCTGTATGCAGCAGTTTACGAAGACATCATCAAGTTGGTAGGGCAAAACCGCTGGAAGAGAGAAAATTCCAAACCAATTGCAGTGACAAACATTTCCTACTTGGATGTTTCTCCTAGTTGGCGTTCTTATTACGAAGAGTTTAAAAAAAGTTTTCAAGATATACCGTTCCATGTGTACGGTAAGAATCTGATTACTGATGAATATTGCAAACAAGATCATCATATCTGTGGCCAGATTGATGATTTCCAAGAGTATCTTGGTCGATATTGTGATTACCGTGTTTTTTGCAACGTAGGAAAAATTAAACAACATTCCCAATACACTCCTTTTGAAGCGGCAGCAATGGGAATTCCAGTGTTGTTCCTGAGCACAAGCGCTATCGCCAATGAGGCGAAAACACGATTTTCTCTGGAAGATCTAGAAAAGATGGGAATGTGTTCTGATTTGGACGTCATGGCTGTCAGAGCCAATAGCTGTATTGAAAATCTCACATATGCTGTATCGATTTCAGAACTTCAGCAAAAAATGTTTTTTGAGGTGTTCGGCGTTCAGAGAACTAAGACTCAAGCCACTAGTTTCTATAATAAGTGTAAAGAGTTATTATCGGAGGAAAGTATGAAGGATTCATTGTTGGCGTCCTTGAATAAGCCAAGTGAGAATAGAAATAAGCGAATTCTATGGGCGTTTCCTCATAAAACCAATCGTTTTGAAGAATTTCCGAACTGGATATCCGCCGGTTTTGAAATAGTGCCTTTGCGTATGCCCAGTCATCAAGGACGCTACCAAGGTGCCTCCTATGATAATCCATCTGATCCATTTTATCCCGACTGGAAGACATCATGCACTCTTCCCCAAGATGTTCTTAATGTTTTAACCTCAATCACTTTGTCTCAATCCGACGACAGGCAATCTGGGAAGTTAACAAAAAAAGAGATTGAATGGCTGAATAATCATTTTGGTTACATCTACACTCCTTATCCATTGAGTATTGCAGTAAATTTATTAAGCCAAGGATATAAAGGAATTATTCTTAATCGTTATTTTGGTCACTATGCTCCAGGAACTAGCCTAGCTAGGATTAGTAAATATGTTCCTTTCGGTATCTTTAAACTATTTAATAACTACATCTGGATGCCTGCGATGTCTAAACTGACATCTCATGAGTCGAGTTTAATCGCTAAGAAGAATGCAACTTGTTTTGTTCCCTATTTGTATCGTAGTTCAGACTATTTTAATGATATTCAGTGGCAAGGTAAGAATACTCATCCGGTCGTGGCTGCAGTAATGTCTTCGATTTATCCTGAATTGACACACTACTATGAAAACTTCGTGAAATACTTTGGGCAATTCCCTTACAAAATCTACGGAAAGAATTTTTCTGAAAACCTAAAAAAGGGTGGCATTGAAGATTCAAATATTGTGGGCATGTTAGAGAAAGAAAGCAGTGTCTATGAGGAGATGAGTAAGTCGCGTGTTTATGTAGAAGTAGGTCTTGTAAATCACCATTCACATTATACGCCCGTTGAAGCGCTTTTAATAGGTGTACCGGTAGTATTTTGGGAAGGATGCGGATTTGCAACTGAAATGCTTGAGAACGCTGACAGGAAGTTTTTGCTTGAAAGAGGCATGTGCGAGACTTGGGAACAGATGGTTTGTCTAACAGAAAAATGTATGGACGACGTTGAGTTTGCAATAGCTCTTTCTCAAAAACAGAAAGAAATGATACCTCTTCTCCCGAATAAAAATATCGTAGAAAAAATGAAGGCTGTTATGGTAATGGGAGACAAGCTTCGCAATTCGTTCTTTATTTGGGATATGCCTTTGTTTAGTCAGGTGCGCACACTTATAGTAAAGTTGATGTGGATTGTTAATGATATCTCTAGAAATGTGGGAGATGGTCGACCAGCTAGAGTTATAAAACGATTTGCGTACGTAGTTTTTGTATTAGCTGGTTTGAAAGAGGATAAACGTGGCTTAAAGGTTAAGTTGTCTTTAATGCGCACTAAGGCTATGGAATATCTTAAGTAGTATCTAAATAGCTATTTTTTGTCTTACGGAAATAGCTTTGCCATTCCTTTTAACACTTTAACATCAGAAGGGGGAACGAAAGTGTATTCCTCCTCTAGACTTCTCGTTAAGGCAATACCTGCGCTAATTTTACTATAGGAATTAATGAATACCTTCGGTGCCAAGGAAGCCCCTGTGCCCAGGAATACCTCTGCTCCAGTTTTTGAATGCCCATTCAAAGTTGAGTAGGGCGACATAACAGTGTAGTTCCCTAGTTGAGCGTCATGTGCAACGGAGCAATAGAAGTTTAGAACACAAAAATCTCCAATAAATGCATTTGGGCTCACCAAAGAAAAGGGGCATATAATATTTCCATTTCCTATTTGGGCTAATTGGCTAACTTGAGCGGCAGGGTGGATTAAATTAATAAACGTTCCGCCTTTAGATGCAATTTTGTTGGAGATAATTCTTCTTAATTTCGGTGAGCCTACTGCTAGTAAAAAACGATCGTCGGCGTCGAAGGTATAACTTTCTTCTGATCCTAAGATGGGTTTATCAATTTTAAACCCATCCAAGTCTTGTGCGTTCGGACTTAGGAACCCTTTCACTGAGTCGGGCCCCCAGATATCGCATGCCCATTGAAATACCTCTCGTCCAAATCCACCAGCTCCAACGATAATCACAGATTTCATTTATCTTTGCCTTTTAAATCTTTCGGTATGAAATGGAACAGACGAGAATACAAATTTTTGTGGAACTTTGAACGAAGGAAGCCTTTCAAGTAGGTTCTTTCTTAGCAATGATTTAAATTCAATCTCATCGATTCCATCGTTGAGATGAATTTTCGCAACGACCATGTTTCCAGTCAGGGCATTTTTCTCTGACTGCACGATCACATCTGATACTTCAGAGAAGGTTAAAATTTCATTCTCTACTTCAGCAGGATAAACCTTTTCACCGCCGACGTTGATGATGTCCGACTGACGACCCAAAAACTTAAAGTATTCTCCTTTTGTTTCTACTAAGTCTTTCGTGATAAACCAGCCATCCGCAGTGAAAGGGGAAGGAGCATTTAAGTAGCCTAGCATTGCGGACTTCGCTTTGATTTCTAACATGCCATTGCTGACTCGTGTTTCAAAACCGTCCCCACCAATTTTAACCCAAAGGGAATCAGATGATTCTGATTTTGAGCGTAAAATACCTACTTCAGATAAACCATAAGTTTGCAGTAACTCTACACCCGGCATCAGAACTCTCATTCTTGATAGGGTCGATTCAGGCATCATCTCTGTGCCGTACGTGATGAGCTTCAGCGACGACAGATTGTACTTGTTGATGCTTTCACTCAAAATTAGCAGATTCAAAAACGTTGGTGATGTTGGGAGTACTTCTACTTGATGCTGATCTATTGCTTTTAACACCACATTCGGTGTTCTGTCTGAAACGGTTATAACCGTACCGCCATTAGAAAGAGCATATAGAAGGGTATTCAAACCACCGATATGATCGAACAATAAGAATGTGATAGCGCGACGAGAGTGCCGCTTTGTTTTAAACTTTTCAAGGAAAGGCACCATATCGTGTACAGCAGCTTTGCTTGCTCCGGTTGATCCAGAAGAAAATAAAATTAACCCGGGATTTTTAGCAACCTTAAGTTTTTGCAAAATCTCGTGGGAAGACTGCTCATTAGTACGTTCTGCTGAAATCAATTCTCCACTTTGAGATATTTTAATTTCAATAGTTACTTCAGCGATTCTTTTAAATTCTGCTTTTTTTTGCTTAACAGATTCAGTCAATGGAACTGCGACTGCTTTAGCTTCTAGAGTTGCTAAAAAAAATGCGACAGAAATTGGATTGTAATCGCCTTCAATTGAGACAACATCGCCCGGGCCAGCGCCAAGAGCTGATAGTTCTGACGTCGCTATTTCGACTGCATTCAGTAAATCCCTATAAAGGTAGGGACGATCATTGAAAATGATGCATTCTTTTTCGCGATTCCCTTTAAAGCTTTCAATTAAAAAATCAATCATCTTACGCCACCTAGGTACATGATTTGTCCAGTGATAAATTCAGATTTATCGCTAGTGTAAAAGTCGATGACATTCTTGACATCATCGAAATTACCGAACCTCTTGATCGCTTGGGACCGAAGTAGATCATCAAGTTTATTCTTTGGAACATTCTTAATAAGGTCGGTTTCAATAGGTGTTGGGCCTATCGCGTTTACCGTAATTCCAAAAGTTGCCAGTTCTTTTGCCATAATGATCGTTAGAGTTTCAACGGCACTTTTGGATGCTGCATAGATGGCTTCGCCTTCTAAATTGAGAGGCACAGCTACTGTCGAGAAGTTTACGATACGACCTTTCCCATTCTTTTTCATTAATTTAGCAATTTCCCGAGAAAAGAAAAAGGTCCCATAAACGTTAGTTCCAAACAATTTATGAACTGTGGAGGCGGGGGTTAGGATTGTATGATTCATTGAAGCCATCCCAGCATTATTGATTAAAATATCAATACCTTCTGGCTCATCTTCACGAATCTGTTTAACCGTTTCGACTACGGCGCGCTCATCGCTAACATCGCAACTATAGTGTTTAAAGTTCGCGATGTCATATTCAGGAGTAGTTCTGCTGACGCCAAGAACTTTAAATCCATTTTTGCTGTATTGTTGGGAAAGAAATTTACCGATTCCTTTTGAGCAGCCAGTGATCAAAATTTTCTTCATTATATCTATGCCGTTTCGTTAAGTAATTCACTTACGTATTCAGTCAAAGACATCACTGTCTTAAATGGACTTGAGGAGCGAGCAACCGCTTTTTCTGATGCAATTGTGATCTGTTTTTTTGTTTGTGAGTATGCGTGTTCTTCGATCGTAACAATCAAGCTTACAAGGCCTAAAGAGTCGATTTTCGAACCTTCACCAATCAACTTTGTTTCGTGGGTTGGTTCGATTTTATTGGAAGCGGGAAGTCCGCTGTTCAATTCGTTAATGGCTGGAGTGATAATAGTTTCAAAAACCGCCGAAATTTCCATGTCTTAGCCCTTGTAAGTAATGATTATTCACAGATCGCAAAATACCAAAACAGTGACTTCGTTCCTAGGTCTTTCTGAATTTGGCTCATTGCGGTGCCTTATTAAAATCGCAAAATTCGTCTTATATTTCTTAATGGCGCAGTGACTTTCCATGAAATTGAATTTTTAAAGGCGTCGATACTGTTATTAAGGTATTTAATTTCATCAATTAACCTCGTCAGATCGGTTTGCTGATCTGCCTCAATAAGAGCTTTCAAGATTTCAGTGGGTGCTCCCTTTTTTACGAAAAAAGAATTTGCGTGCATGCTTGTATCGTAGATATAGCCCAGTGGCTCGATGATTTCGCGGAGAGGTTGAACGCCCAAGTGACCGTGTTCGACAACGAGAACATTTGGGAAGATTCTTGAATCTGACTGAATCATGCTATCTAAAACTTTGAATTCATGACCTTCCACATCCAAGACGAATAAGTCCAGTTTTTCGATGCGACTTAATCTAATGATGTCGTCATATGTGACGGTCTCGACTTTAGTTTCCTCGAATGTGCAACCTTGATTTTTTAGATCGGCCATATGCGCTTCTGTATGGGAGATTGAACTATTGCCGAATGCTTTGCCTAGTACGGGGTGGAGCACGATATTGAAACTTACGTGACCACGTTCGTTTGATAAAGCGCGATTTAAATTGTTAGAGTGAGGACGGTTTTTCGCAAGCTCTGCATATGAGTAGGGGGATGGCTCGACATTCAGTCCCTTCCAGTGAAAAAACTGCTCTAACAAGTAGCAACATGAATCGGTAATTCCGTCGAATGCACCACATTCAATGAATGTACCAGGCTCCTGATAATACTTAAAGTAGCGGTCGTAAATGAATCGATCTGTCGGTGGTTCAAATTGTCCATAATATTTCATATTTGTTGCCTTTTAAATTCTTGAGTAGTCGTCTTGATACCTTACGATATCATCCTCGCCGAAATAGGAGCCCATTTGTACCTCGACGAATTCAATGATCGAAGTTCCTGAGTTTCGGATTCTGTGTTTTGCGCCCAACGGGATTTTGATATAAGATCCCGCCTGTACTTGAAATGTTTCATCGTTCAAAACGACTTCGCCCTGGCCTTTTGTCACGATCCAATGTTCTTCGCGTTTTTTATGGGACTGATACGAGAGCTGTTGAGATGGATTTACCTGTATCACCTTTGATTTGAAGTTATCTGCGTCTCTAAGTACTTCGTAACGACCCCAAGGGCGGTCCTCATAAAGGTGATCCTTAAGTACCCCAGGATTTTTAAGCTTTAACAAATCTACAACGTCTTTAACGCCTTGGGTTCTGCCTCTTTTAGAAATGAGCAAAGCGTCGCCACTGTCTACAACGACCAGATCATCAACATCCACGAAGGCGTATGTTTTTCCTTCAAGTGCCTGAACGAAGTTGTTGTTGGAGCGTACCTCAATTTTTTGAGGCGTCTGTGTGCCGCCAAGCACGTCAGCGATTGCATCCCATGAGCCGACATCATTCCAGCCAATGTCACAAGGAATGCAGGCAAGATGATTCTGAAACAATTTTTCCATGATCGCATAGTCGATACTGATGTTTTCGACTTTGTTATAAATTTCAACGATGTTGCTGAAGTCGTCCCTGATCGAATTTACAAGCGCCCACATTTCAGGCTGGAGACTTTTAAAAAGGTCAGCCATGATGCGAACCTGGAATACAAAGATGCCAGCATTCCAATAGTATCCACCAGATTGAAGGAACTGTTCGGCACGATCCTTCGATGGTTTTTCGTGAAATTTAATTACTGAGTGGGTGCGTAGTGTACCTTGTTCATCCGTATGCTCTAAACTTGATTGAATATATCCGTAACCTGTGGCTGGACTATCCGGCGAGATTCCTAAAGTAACAACCTTTCCTTGAACAGCTTTCTCTTTTGCAAAATGAATGGACGCATTAAAAACTTCTTCATTCTCAATAACATGGTCTGCTGGAAAAATACCAACAACTTCCTCTCCGCGACCTTTATTAAGGAGGAGTGCTGTGAGAAGAGCAATTGCAGGCGCTGTGTTTTTCGCAAAAGGTTCTAGTATAAGATTTTGTGGATTCAACGATAGTTCATTGAGATTTCTAATGGTTAAATCGCGCAAGGCTTGTGATGTAATGACCCAAGGTTCGCCTAGCTTGCATAATCGGGTGAGTGTCATTGCATGAAGAGATTGTTCGAAAATTGTGCAGAATTGTTTCGGAAGCTTTGCTCTTGAAATCGGCCACAATCTCGTGCCTGATCCACCAGATAGAACAACAGGAATCATGCTTTCTCCTTAATATACGTTGGGACAATAAAATTATTGATTAATGCAATGTCGTTCAACGAGAATCGTTAAATGCCGATTTGCGAAATTAGTTCTGATGAAGTCACTGTAAAGGTGTCTACTTTAGGTGCCGAGTTGTTAGTCTTGTCACGTCGAGGCCAAAGCCACAATTGGATTTGGCCAGGGAGAGATCCATGGAAGAGACATGCTCCCATATTGTTCCCGATTGTTGGTAGACTGAGTGGCGATAAACTTCGCTATGAAGGTAACGACTATCTAATGAATCAACATGGTTTTGCCCGGGATTCCGAGTTTTCAATTGTGAGAAAATTTGACGATTCTGTGGAGCTGTCGTTGATGTTTAATGAAACCTCACTCGAACAGTATCCTTTTAGATATTGCCTTACTGTTACCTATAAGATTATCGGGGCAGAACTGCTTATAAACTTCTCTGTGCAAAATTTTGACAAGCAAACGATGCTTTTCAATATTGGCTGGCATCCCGCATTTTGTATACCTTCGGCTTTCAATGAAAGGCTTGTTCAACTCACTCATCAGTCGACTTTGAAAAAATCCTTTGCTCTAAGAGATGGGTTGGTCGATTTAATGCAGCAACAAACATATAGCGGTAATAATTTGACTTTAGATCAAGGGCTCTTCGCTAATGATGCACTCCTATTTTTGAATCAATCTCCTGGCGTATTGGTGTTATCGAAGACGGTTGGCTCGCCTATGCTTCAAATAAATTGCGGGAATGCGAATCATTTGGGAGTTTGGACCAAGGATATTGACGGATTTATATGCGTTGAGCCGTGGTGGGGGTATGCCGATGTCGTCGGTTTCGAGGGTGAGTTTGGTGAAAAAAAAGGCATTCAACTTCTTTCTTCCGGGGCCACATGGAGTGATTCTGTTTGTATAGAAATATTTTAAAAGTAACCGCCGAAGAACGGCGCGTTAAGTGTATCGGCTTGCATGATTATCTTAGATAACTTTAACGTAAAAATGTTCTCATGGGAGGCTCGTTTTTGGGCTCATTATTTGGCGATGTATTTTGTATAAATCATAAATTCGCCCTATTTAATTTTGTAAGTAGAAATTTAAAACTCAAGTATAGAAAATCGATATTGGGAATTCTCTGGACGATTTTAATCCCGGCGTTTTCAGCAGCGATTTACTTCCTAGTATTCCAGTATGTTATGAAAGTGCAAATACCAAATTATTTGGTCTTTATTCTTTCTGGCGTTATTCCGTGGACGTTTTTTCAGGCGACAATTACTGGCGGGTTGGAATCGATCGTTGGTAATCATTTTATTTTAAATAAAGTTCCAATTAACGTGTCAATATTTCCTCTGAGTGAAGCGTTCACAGCAGCAATCAATATGGTATTGGCTTTACCAGTCTTATTGGTTGTAATGGTAGCATACTCCGTGTGGCCAACGTTGGGATGGTTTCAGATACCTCTTTTATGTGTCGCTTTATTTATTCAGGCTTACTCAATCGGACTAACATCAGCAATTTTGTTTGTTCATTTGCGGGATTTGAGGCCTATTATGTCGGTAATATTACAGGTATGGTTTTATCTTACGCCAGTTGTATACTCCGAATCTATGGTCCCCTCGCAGATGCAATTCATTAAAATTTTGAATCCAGTTTGGTTTGTCTTTTCGGGGTTGCATAAAATCACGGGTGGCACGGGATATCTGCAAGCTCAGGAGTTATTAATTCTTATGGCCTGGACGGCACTTTTATTTTTGATTGCGACTATGGTATATCGTTTTAATCGAAAATCTTTGGTTGAAAGGCTATAGGTGGTGGCATGAATCCTGTAATTCAACTTCAAAGCGTTACAAAAAAATTTACGTATTGGCAAAACCGTCCACGTGATTTGAAACGATATTTAGTTAATTTATTCTCCCGGCAAAAGTTGGGTGTTGTTCAGCAGCATGTAACTGTTCTTAGTGATATCTCATTCGAAATCTTTCCAGGGGAGTTCGTTGGCATCATGGGCCGAAATGGCGCTGGGAAAAGCACGACGTTAAAAATTATTTCAGGAATATATTCCCCAACTCACGGGGAAGTTAAAATAAACGGGAAAATAGCTCCAGTTTTAGAGTTGGGTGCCGGTTTTGCCGATGAATTGAGTGGTTTTGAAAATATTTTTCTAAATGCAGCGATTCTTGGTTTTGGTCGGAAAGAAACGGAAGAGAAGATATCCTCAATAATCGAATTTTCTGAATTGGGTGATCATATTCAAGCTCCTGTGCGAAATTACTCATCGGGTATGTTGGTGAGGCTTGCATTTTCAATTGCTTGCCATCTTGATGCCCCAATTCTTTTATTTGATGAAATTCTGGCTGTCGGGGACATTGGTTTTCAGCGAAAGTCATTAATGAAAATCGAAGAGCTTCATAAGCAAGGTAAAACGATTATTTTAGTGACTCATAGTCCAGAGCAGGTTTCGAGTTATTGCAATCGTTGTATCCTTATTGATAAACATTCCGTTGCTTTCGATGGTGATGCAAAAGAGGGAGCCAAGCGGTATCTGGAGGAATTTAACTGAGGACCATCTCCTATAATCAGTCATAATTAAAGACGGTCTGATATTGCAGGTATTTTATAAATGAAGTTAAAGCTTTTAATTAGTGATTGTGTTACCCTTATTGGCGCACTCACATTTTGCTTGAGGAATATTAAATGAAAGCGTCCGTTGCAATCTATGTTTGTCATCATGCTCCAGGGCCTTCTTATAGTTCAGAGGTATTTAAGCCAATTCATGTTGGTAAATCTCTCAGCAAAGTAAACCTGGATGCGATTGGTGACGATTCAGGCGACAATATCTCTCAAAAAAATAGAAACTATTGTGAACTAACGGCTGAATATTGGGTCTGGAAGAACCAGAATCCTAAAACCGATTACATTGGGCTGGCTCATTACCGTCGTTTTTTTAATTTCAGTGCTAAAAACAACAGCGGGGGAATTGAGGATTTTACTCAGTTTGATCCAGAAACTATCTCGAAGTTTGGATGGTCCGACGCCAACGTGGCTGACAGATGTGCGTCTGTAGACATGGTGATTCCTCGTTTGCAAGTCAATGTTTATTTTAGAACGAATTATGCGGCCTATAGTCACTATCATTCTAAGCAGGATATGGACTTGTTGGTGGGGATTGTTCGCGAAATCACTCCAAATTTTGAAGACGCCATTCAGAAAGTGATGAAAAGACGCTCCGGTCGATTCTGCAATATGTTCGTCTTTAAGCGCGCCTATTTCGAAGAATTCATGGATTGGCAGTTTAAAGTTTTAAGCGAACTTGAAAAAAGAACCACTGTAAATCAAGAAGATTCTTATCAAAGACGTATCTTCGGTTTTGCAGCAGAGAGGCTTTTAGACATCTACGTCGAGCACGTCATGAAAAGGGACAATCCGAAGGTTTTGGAATTGCCGTTTGTTTTTGGAGTGTTCAAGCCTCAACCATTCATGACCAAATTAAAGCGTGTGATTTTTCCGTTCTTGATGAACTAGCTTTTTCCAAAAATAGGATTGTTCTTCTTCTTTAAAAAGATCGCCATAAGGGTCGTGACTAACGTTTCTGTCACTAGAACTGAAACGGCGGCCCCTGTCGCTTGGAAGGCATGTCCCAATGGGAATAGTAGGATAAGGTTCGCAGCACCACTTATTAAAAGTATAAGACTGAATTCTTTCTTGTATCCGTGAGTCAGCATTGTCTGAATCCCAAGAATATTACTGATCGCGATTAAAAATGGCGCAAATGCAAGGATGCGAATAAGTAGCGCCACGCCCACAAAGCTCGGGCCTAATACTATCTTTTCAATCAATTCTGCAAAGATTAAAATGCCTAGTGAAGCACACAATGCCACAGAGCTCTGCAGGACGAGCGCTTTACGCAAGAGTTGAATGGCTTCGTTATAGTTGGACTTATACAAAGCATTTACTCGTGGATACAGAGCCTGGCTAAATGGCGTTATAAGATAACTTGCAGCATTTTTGATTGTACTTGCGGCGTTGAATAAACCAACAGCAGCTGGTCCCGCAATAAAGCCAAGTATGACTGTGGTGCTAATCGTGTAAAGGCTGATTGCAGCGGTTGAAATGAAAACATGCCAGCCGTCTTTCAAGGCATCCCAGATTTCTTTTAGATTAAAATAGGTTCTCTGTATTGATTTATCCAAATAAACCAAAGTCATGCCTGCAAAACCAGCCAATAAGTTTGCGCAACCTTGCAAAAGTGCCGCAAGTACCAAATCAGAAGGTGATTTCACAAGAAAAAACGTAAGCGGAATAATCAGCCCACGGGAAACGAGAGAAGAGATCGTAAGTGGCCGCATTTTTTCCATGCCTTGAAAAAACCAAATCGGGGAAAGAACATTTCCGATCACTCCAAGGAAATAACAAAGTAAAATGGGTTTTATCGCAGAATAGGCATCGACAATAAATAACAAAGGAACCAACAACAGAAAACTGATCAGCGAAAGACCTAATTTTGCAAAAAAGGTCGACCAAAATATCTTAGTCAATTCTACAGGATCATTCCGATGATGCGCAACCAGACGGGATGCACTTAGGTTAAAACCGTAGTCTGTAAAAAGAATGAAGTATTGGACAGTGGCCTGTGCAAAGGCAAGTGTCCCGAATCCGGCGGGACCAAGAATGCGAGTCAGATAGGGAAAAGTAATCAAAGGAAGTAAGTAAGTACTTCCCTGAACGATAAACAAGTAAAGCGTATTAAGCTTAAGACTGCTGCTACTTTTCATTTCGACTTAAGAAATCCTCAGCAGTTTGAAGTGCCTCGGCAATTGTTACGTCCATATCCAGATAGCGATACGTTCCCAGGCGCCCTACGAACGTTACTTTCTTTTCCTGATTAGCCAGGTTCAAATACTTGTTCAAAAGTTCTTGTTCTGCGACCAAGCGAATCGGGTAGTAAGGAATATCGTCTTTACCGCAAGCACGACTGAATTCTTTGAAAACAACAGTTTTTGTGTGGGACTCCCAAGGAGCAAAATATTTATGCTCAGTGATGCGAGTGTAAGGAGCTGAGTTATCGCAGTAATTCATAACGGCGCAACCTTGATAGTCGCCTTCAGCACGCAATACTTCAAAATCCAAAGTGCGATAACCTAGATCGCCAAATTGATGATCGTAATACGCATCCAGTGGTCCACTATAGAATGTGTGATCGTACCCTTGGAATTTTTGATCGTTTTTATCAAAGACCGTATTGAATTGAACTTTGATGTTCGGGTGCTTTGCGATCTGTTCAGCAATATGCGTGTAACCATTCTTAGGCATGCCTTGAAACTTATGAGAGAAATAATTGTCATCATAGTTAAAACGGACCGGAAGTCTTTTTAGAATGGATGCTGGCAGCAGGGTTGGAGACATTCCCCATTGCTTTTCTGTGTAGCCTTTAAAGAACGCATGATACAAAGCTTTACCGACAAACTTTAAAGCCTGATCTTCGAATGAGACAGGTTCGCCGATTGAGGTATCGCCTTGCTCTGCAAGAAACTGTTTTGCTTCCGCGGGATTCAAGGTTTTTCCAAAGTACTGATTGATAGTGTGAAGATTGATCGGCAATGAAAACACGCGACCTTCAGTTTGTGCCTTTACACGATTTACGTAAGGCATAAACTCATCGTACTTGTTCACATAGTTCCACACGCGTTCGTTATCCGTGTGAAAGATGTGAGGGCCATATTTGTGGATCATCACATTGGTTTCTGGATCGCGTTCGGAATAGCAATTTCCAGCAATATGATTTCTGCTTTCAAAGATGTCGACAAGATATCCACGTTCAGCCAGTTCGCGACCGATAACTAATCCCGAAAAACCGGCGCCAACGATGCAGATTTTTTTATTTGTGTTCATGGTTTCTCCTGTCTGGCAGTTTCATTGACCTTCTTAGCCAGTTTATTGCCAAAGCCCCATTTGAAATAGAAAATGAAGGCTGATCTGAGATGTGTCAGTAATAGTTTAAATTTCTTGTGACTTGCGCGTTCCCAGTTGTGGTGGATAGTCACTTCAGGAACGACAACGCTTTTGCCAGTCAAAAAAGAACGCAACGAAAGATCATAGTCCTCGAAATAAAGAAAGAATCTCTCGTCAAAACCGTTCAATTCTTTGTAATGCTTGGCCGTGAAAAGCATAAAGCATCCGCTGATAACAGGAATGCGAAGTGGTTTTGCCGGCAATGGAAAGAATGGATTCTGGAGATCGTCACTCTTGAGTGAAGGAAACTTACGTCCCAAAAGTGTGCGGATGTAACCCATGAAAGACGGAAGCGGCTTATGCACCTCGTGAATCTTTTCATCCATCCCTTTGATGCTTCCAGAAATCATCTCAAACTGAGGGTTCTGTTCTAAGTAAGCTGTTAGCTTTGAAATAGACTCAATCGGAATTTCCAGGTCAGGATTCAAAACTGCAAAATAACGGCAGTTTCCTTGAATGTGCTTAAATACTGAATTGTGTCCCTTGCCATAGCCAAAGTTACCGGGGGATTTCAAGTAAATGACTTTTTCCGCAAAAGTACTTTTTAGCTTAGCGCTAACTCCATCTAAGGGAGAATTGTCCCAAACCACAACTTGTGCAGCAGGAGCTGCGGTTAGAAAAGAACGAATCGTCTTTTCTAAAAGATCCCATGACGGATTGAATGTGACGATTGAGCCAATAATTTCCGTCATTCTGCTGAAGCCTTCATTTTACGTCTTAATAGAATGACGCCAAAACTTACGATGCTTGCGGCAGCAATTAAAATCAGAATAAGCTCCATCGATCGCAAATCTTTTAGCAGAAGTGAAATCGCAATCAAAGCGATGGCTGCCAAATACAAAGCCACAGTGGCTGTCGTCGTTGAAAGGTTTAAATCAATCAACATGTGATGAATGTGATTGCGATCTGCCTTCAATGGGCTTTTTTTCTTCAATATTCTTTGGAAGAATACACGACTCATATCGAACAACGGAATCATCACAGCGGCAACGGCTACCCCAGGCGCAGCTTTGATGTAATATGCCGAGTTTTCAACTCCGGGTAAACGATTGTTCTCAATGAACTTGATGGCAAGGATCGACATAATGAAACCAATCATCATAGACCCTGTGTCACCCATAAATATTTTCGCACGATGGAAATTGTAGAATAAGAAACCAAGCAGGGCCCCGGCGACAGAGAAAGCCAGAATGCTTAAGGCTGTTGCATTTGTAAGAGCAAACCAAGTACCAAAAAATAGAGACGCAATCAGTCCCAATCCTCCAGCAAGCCCATCGATACCATCAATCAGGTTAAATGCATTGATCAATGCTACGATCAAAATAAATGTCAGAATGATACCGACAACTGGTGGGATTTCAGTGATGCCAAGCATTCCCCAAAGGTTGGTTAAGCGCATAGTCCCGAAGACGGTTAATAAGGCAGCACAGAAGAATTGAATGAATAATTTTTTAACAGCGGACAGATCCAAAATATCATCTTTAATTCCCGCAAAGAATAAAAGGATGAACGCCGGAATCATAAATTTAATATCGTAGTTTGCTCCAATATAGTCGACCATTGCGGCGAATGAGAAAACCGTCCCCGCAAAGATAGCAATTCCACCAAGGGTTGGAGTTCTTTGGGAGTGAAATTTACGGTCCGAATCTGGCTCATCCATCAGATGTTTGGCATCAGCAACGCGGATAATCACAGGGATAGAAAATGCTGAGATCAGCAGAGCTATGATGAAGGGCCAAAAGGTGATTAGAAGCATGGTGGCGAGTCTAGAATTTAATTAGAGTGAGTTCAATCAACTCACTCAACACTTCATGTCATCTTGACCTTAAAAACTGGCAGCACTACGCCCCGCGAAAAACCCAAAACCCCCACCAATTGAACTCTCCCCCAAAAAGCCCTATCTTCACTAAATGTCTAAAGTTCTCTTCCTAGAAATCAATGAAGTTCCCTTCCGTTTGATCGATAAATATCTAAAAACGGGTGACTACCCCAATATCCAACGCTTCTTTAACGAAGCCTGGCAGTACGAGAGCTTTGCAGTCGATAAAGGCGAACTTCACCCCTGGGTGACCTGGCCAACAGTTCACCGCGGGACAAGTGCTGAAACTCATAACGTCCTTCATCTGGGACAAGACGTAAAGTCATTCAAAGGTTCTGCCATCTGGGAAGATCTTCGTAAAGAGGGTAAAACCGTCGGCGTATTCGGTTCCATGCAAAGCTGGCCACCGAAAGACCCGGGCGTAAATGGTTTCTACATTCCCGATACCTTCGCCCACGATGAACAATGCATTCCGGCCTATGTGGAGCCATTGCAAAAAATGAATTTGGGCCAAGTCAGAAAAAATGGCCGAGTGGTTTCCAAAGAACTTCCACCTCTCAAAGAAATCCTGCAATTCATGGTGAGTGGCTTTAAGTGCGGAATTTCTGCGAGTACGCTGTTCAAATTGGCAGCTCAATTGATTGGTGAAAAGTTTGACCCCGTGAAACGCAGCCGTCGTCCGGTTTTTCAGACTATCCTGTTTTGGGATGTGTTTAAAAGCCTGTACTTTAATAAAGTCGATCAAATTGACTATGCAAGCTTCTTTACAAACCACGTCGCAGGCGTCATGCATCGCTATTGGAATCACGTTTTCCCAGAGGATTTCAGAACTCAAAACAACGGTGAACAACAAGCGACCATGCGTTTTGCTTTAGAGACTCTCGATAACATGCTTTCAGACGTTTATGGCTTATTGATCAATCATCCTGATTTGGTCGTGGTGTTTGGAACCTCCATGGGACAGGCCGCAGTTTACAACGATGGCCATCATGGGTACGAGCTGACAGTCGGGGATATTGAAAAGCTTTTCGTAAGCTTGGGCTTTGATCGTTCAACGTTCACTCCGCAACTTTCCATGGTTCCTTTGATTGGCGTGGAGTTTAAAGACGAAGCGACTGTCCAAGAAGCAATTAAGGCTTTGGATAAAGTTACCTACAAAGGCGGAACGAAAGCTTTCGAAGTTGAGAAAGCAGGATTATCACTTTGTGTGAAAACTTTGTGGCCACCGGTCATTGATATCAAAGACGGTCATCTGTACCGCGCAGGTGCAGCTCCCCTGACGTTTGCGGAATCAGGCATCCGCGTGATCGAGACAGAGGCCGGAACTGGTTATCACGTACCAGAAGGTATTTTTGCCGTTTATTCCCACGATCTTGGTTCGCAACCAAAATCACAATTCAGAAAACGCATCAATGCCGATAAGCTTAAACAAGTGCTTTTAAATCTTGAAAGCGTTGGGCCCACTGAAACTATGGCCCAGCTACCTTTGAATTAGGTTTCGCAGCTTTTGTCCGCCAATACCCATTGGCGGATGTTCGCTTGCGATCAAGGGTCGCGCAATTTTCTCTGGTGGATATTAAAATCCAAGCGTCGTTCCAGCCACAGACTGTGTCTTGGTTTTTTAAATACGAATCGTAACTGCTTCCACGCGCGAGGAGTATCGCCTCCGTGTCTTTTAATCTCGCAGAAATAAAAGGTAATTCCGAAGCTGTAAAGGTGACAGGATTTCTTTGCAGATACCAGGCAATATAGGGGCTGGTCATGTTCCCACGCTGCCGCTCAACTTCGGTGACTTCAAAATAAATATCTTGAATCGGGGAATTACGAACAACAGGGAGTAGATCGTAAATTTCGGCTCCGCTCATTGTGTGAACTGTAACTGGGAGGACACTTACTGCAACAAAGTATGTTAAAGCCAAATAAAAGAGACCCTGACTCCATCTTTCAGAATTAATTTTCCAAAATACTGAAATCAGAAAACCCGCTCCCAGTGCAAGCCAAGGAAAAATCGGCAATAAGTATTGGCGATTGTGCCTTTCACTGAAAGCATAAGCCCCAACATGGATTAAAATTTCCAATGCAGCCGTCACAGCAATCCAGCGGTGGCCTTTTTTCCAAAGGTACACAATGCCCGGGATAAACAAGAGTGCCACCATATGGGCATGAGTAAGAGCATCGCGAATATACCACGACCAACCGACCGCATCGGTCTTTGCGTCTTCGCCATTATGAAATACAAATTGGCTGATGTAATATTTCCGCCAAAAAAGAAAACCTTCAGATTGATAGTGGGCCCAGGTGAACGCAATGAGAGGTAGAAAAAATCCAAGGCTAAAGATGGTCAGTGGTTTTGCTTTCCATTTACATTGAGCCCCGGCAAATACCATTACCGGAAAAATGCCCAGGGCCGCGACACCTTTCGTTAAAACGGCAAAACTTAAAAACAAGCCCGTCAGCAAGACGAAAAGAAAGCCATCTTCTTCCGAGATACGAGTAGAAAAATAAAAGGCGATCAGAACAAAAGCCACCATCGGCATGTCAAGCCAACCACTCGACATAAAATTCATGAACACATTAATAGTTAAAAGAGCAATAACAGATAAAACAGCAGTATTTTCATCTATCAATCTTCTGATCGCAGCAAAAAAGGCAATCACTCCTGCAATACCTAAAACAGAGGAGGTAAAATTAATTCCCAGGGCCGTAGGTCCCCATACTTTCAATGAAATAGCTTGAAGCCAAATCACCAAATACGGATGCTCGACAAAGGGATCAAAAATCTGTGCCGCAAGCTTAGGGCGAAACCAGTTTCCATGGGTCAGGATATCCCTTGCCACTGCTCCATAGGTCGCAGTGTCCACACCCACACCTGGCTCCCAGCTATTACCAAATACAAAAAGTATCAGAGCTAAAAGTAACCATAGAATCCGTGAGTCGATCTTCATACTATCCTCAAAAATTCTGCGCCGCAGGAATGATTTGATGTTCGCATCGCGTGTGGAAAACTGTAAATATGGTCGTGATAATTACAACGGAGCCGTCATGAGCGTAAAAACCGCCCAATACCAAAATAAAGTCTATGGATCGGGATCGACCCCGAAAGTGACGCTATTTTTGGCGTTCTACAATAACGTGGAGTTCTTTAAAAAAGTTTTTGCATCCATCGAAGTCCAGTCTTTCCGTGATTTTGAGTTGGTGATCTGTGATGACGGATCCCACGATGCCGCGGTGAACGACTTGCGTGACTTGTATGAAAACTCTGATGTTCGCGTTTTGCATCTTTGGCACGAAGACCGTGGTTTTTATAAAAATGAAATGCTCAACCGTGGCGTCTTAAAATCCCGCGGGGAGTATCTGGTTTTTGTCGATGCGGATTGTGTTTTACATCCCGACTTTTTACAGGATCATTGGAACAACCGCCAAGAGGGGCACACGTTGGCTGGACGCCGTGTGGATTTAACTCCCAAGGTTGCAGCTGGCCTTACAGTTGAAAGAATCAAATCTCACTATTTACAGCGCAACTGGTGGTGGATTGCTCCAACAATGGTTTGGATGAAAGACAACAACGCGATCAAAGGTTTCAGAATCACTTCACAGTGGCTCTATAAAAAATTAAATCGCAAGTCCCGTGGTCTGGTGGGATGTAATTTCTCGGTCGCAAAATCAGATCTGATCAAAGTAAATGGCTTTGATATGACTTATTATAAACCCGGCATCGGAGAGGACTCGGATATTGACTTCAGGCTTTCGGGAATTGGTGTGACACCGATTCCGATGATTCATCAGGCGATTCAGTATCACTTGTATCACAAGCTTCAGGCCCGCTCTCAAGTGAATGAGGCAAAGTTCGTGGCCTTGAAAGAATCGAAAAAATACATTACTGATTGCGGATTGGAACAACTAAAAAGCCAGAGTTAAATCTGGCTTTTTAATTAATGTTTTATCAAAACACTTAAGGTCTCGCGAATCGTCCACCACACGCGCATTTTCGATTCGCTCATCTTTTGATCATAACGAAGAATAAACGGAACTTCACAGCACAGGGCCTTCTTGTCAGCACAAGCGATCAGAAGCTCTACCATACACGCAAAACTACGTTTTCTAAATTTATAATCTTTAAGCTTTTGAAATAGCGGTGCTTTGTATAGACGGAATCCGCAGGAATAGTCATGAACATTGGTGATACGGCCTGCCAGTCTAAAGAGGTAAGACATTCCTAAAGAAAGCAACTGTCGGTGAAACGGAACACCTTCAACGATGCTGCCCACTTGAAAACGTGACGCAATCACCAGGTCGTATCCTAAATCAATCTTTTCGATCATCGGTAAAAAGAATTCTGCCGGGTGAGAGTTGTCGCCATCTAAAATGCCAATGGCAAAAAGATTTTCAGAATTCAAGGTGCCCGCATCACTCAGACTGGTTTCAAGAACTCCGACCAAACCTTTGTTCTGGGGATGGTGAATGGCACGCGCAAAGGAATACTTGCTGCAAACGGCATCGATTTTTTCAGGCGTGGTATCGCGGCTGGCGTCGTTGATCCAGACAACTTGCAACTGCAAAGAATTTTTTTGCAGACGCTCATGAAGAGTCGCAAAAGTGTTTGCCATCGGTTCGATGGCTTCTTCTTCGTTATAACAAGGAACATATACTAACAGCTGCTTCATCTTATTTCTCAAATACTTTTCTTATTACTTAACTGATTATCGGCTAAAAGAATTCACCGGATCCCCCGGTGCTCTTCGTTGCAAGCGTTCCAAGGTGCAAACGCTTTTATGCATGTAAAGCGAATAAGCCTGGTTAGTTAAACATAGTTGAAATTCATTAGCAAGAAACGGGAAAGTGTCAGCTTTGGTGGAACTCGAGACTAAAACTGCTTCGTCAGTCTGAATTCCGTCTAACAACTTTTCTGCCACATGAATTGTGGGAACAAGATCCAAGTACCAAGCAGCATAGGAAGTTAATCCCTCCCACGAGTGTTGATCATCAGGGATTTCAACAACACGGACTTTTTTAATTTCAGGGAATTCCTTCATCGAAGCGGCCATCGCACGGACCTCGTTGTCATCGCCCATGTGAACTTTGATCGGCAGGACGGTCACCAAAAGGAATAGTCCGAGGCATAAGGCATACATTCCGCGAGCGACCTTTATGGCTTCAAGTCTCGTGATAAGTGTCGCGCACCCAGCACCGCCTAAGATAGCAATCCACGGGAAGGCCGGCAGCAAGTAATGACTGTATTCCTTGTTCGTGAAGCCATAGATCAAACTGTGAATAAGAATTTCAGCGACACATAAAACTGTGAATAGACGCACACCTGAAACTGAGTTTTTGCGATTTTTGAACGCCGCGAAGACGCCTACGAACATCGCAAAAAACACAATGTGTGAACGTTCCATCAGGTCGCGAAGATACCACAATTTGTTGGATCCTTCGCCGTACACGCGTTGCATTTGAGCTGCATTCATCTCGCGACGTTGAAGATACCATGAGAAGAATTCGCGCTGGTGCTCCATGAAAAAGAGTCCATCAAATAGCGCAACGGGAGCAAGGCTTGTTGCAGCCAAGATCAATAATTCCACAAATTTCAACCGAGAAGCCAGGACGTAAATCGCAATTGGTAATAGCCCCATCGCAGCCAATCCCTTGGCTAACAGCGCACAAGAAAACAACAGACCGCTCAATGCCAGCATCAACTTCGATCGGTTTTCTTTAAAAACTTCAAAGCAAGCAAGGCCCGACATCATGAAACCAATCATGCCCATGTCTAACCAGCCAGAGCTTGTATAGTTCATGAAGGTATTTGTCAGAAGCAGTCCTAAAACCGTAAAGACGCCAGCCTTTTCGCCGAAATATTTTTTCGCTAGAAAAAAGCTACTGAAAATAGCGGTGATACCAAGAATTCCAGATGGAAGGCGTAAAATTTGGGCAGATATTCCAAACAATTTAAAACACAGTGCCTGAATCCAGATAATCAAAGGAGGGTGATCAACGAACGGATCAAAGACCCCGGGGCCCAAGTGAAAATTAAACAAGGATTGTCCGCGCACGATATTGGCTGCGAAGGCCCCATATGTCGTGGAGCTAAGGCCGATACCAGGCTCCCAGAACTTAAAGAACACCGCTAACGTAGCAATGAATAAGATCAATTTGTTTAATTCTGAAATTTTCTTTAGCTGCATTACAACGCACGATATGTACAATTGTTTAGGTTTGCAAGGCAATTTCCCTGGAGCAGAGAACTGAGAAACTTAAGGCGGAGGAGATGGGCACTGTGCGCCATTGCTCTAAGTGATATTCAAACAGAGATCAGGATGAAGACCGTCCTGATCTCTCTTAGACATCAAAACTAGAATCTAAATCTTGCGCCAGCGCCAATATCAAGATCTGCATCCACTTTCGGAGACACATCCAAAATCAAAGCCGCCTCAGCAAAGAACTCAACCTTAGGATCTGCCCACATATAAGTCATACCCACAGGTGCGCGAGGACCAAAAGCCACATCGCCATCGTATTTGCCATCGTTGATAAAGATCACACGAGCACCGATACCCAAGTAAAGGTTCATTGGACCTTCCTTGGCCATTTCCCAAGACTGAAACTTATCAAACAAAAAAGTTGAATGAAGTTGCAATCCACGGAATGTGCCGCCAGATGCGCCTAGAAAAGCATCAACTGAATTTTGATCATTCAAAGACATGCGACCGGAAAAACCGATTGGGTCACCAATCATGGCTCCCAATGCGTATTCTGCACGGGCATAAGAAGTCGAAAATAGAGAAGCAGTCAAAAGAAGACCTGCGATAATTTTGTTGCTCATGGTGTAAACCCTCCGCGATAAATTCTGGAGGGCCAGTCCGCGATTGTCAATTAATCGTGTCCAGGATTTTACCTAAGACTACATTGCTTAATTCATCGGCAATTTTCTGATTTTTAGATTCAGTGTAGCAACGGAATTCCGGAGCGTTCCCCGAGGGACGCAAATGTATGACGTCTCCGTTATCTGTCGTCATTCTGAGTCCATCCAGAGTGTTGATCGATTGAACCTTTGCCGCGGGCACAACGCCTTGAATGAAGGTCGCTGGATCCTCTTTCGCCATGTTAATGATCTTTTGGCTCATTTCAGGCGGGCAGTTTTTTGCCAGCACGCTGGAAGTAAAGCGGGGAGGAAGTTTCGCGACGACATCAGAAACTTTGCAATTATTTTTCTTAGCTGCCGCGAGAATTGTCAAAGCCGGCAATACCGAGTCGCGGGTTGGTAACGGCTTCACTTCTGAAGCCAGAGTCATTGGAGAAGAAAGAATGTATCCTCCGTTTGCCTCAAAACCCGCCACAGACTTAAATTCTGAACCCAGATTATTCAAGGCCTCCACAACATAGGGGGAGCCAATTTTGGTAAATACGACTTTCTTAAATTTAGAAATTTGCGAAACCCCAGAATTACAGCTGATCGGAAGCGCAATCGCTTCGACACCCAGAAACTCGGAGCAAATAATTCCCAACTTATCACCTTGAACCAGATCGCCGTTATTATCAATCACCAAAGGACGATCACCATCTCCATCCGTGCTAATTAAAGCATCTGCTTGATGTTCCTCGATCCACTTTTTAAATAGATCCAAAGATTCCACCGCCTCAGTATCGACGGGAATAAATTTATCACTTCTTCCAATGCGAACGACTGTGGCCCCTAGTTTTTCAAGGATGACTCCGATGAATTCACGGGCCGCAGAAGAATGCTCATAAAAAAGAACTTTTAAACCTTGGAGTGAAACATTCGCAAATGATTCGACATAACGTTTGATGAAGATGTCTTTGGCAACCTCAGCGCATTCTTCGCGGGCTGAATTGATAGGGGAAACAAAAGCACCGTGGCTATCAAAAAGTTCCTGTTTATAGTTTTCTTTTTTCAGGCCTTCATAAATTGCAAAAATCTTTTCATCATCTTGCTTCAGAGTTTCCCCAGAGGTCAGATAAAATTTGATCCCATTGCGATCTGCAGGAATGTGACTTCCGGTAATCATGACTGCAAGAGACTTTTTCTCAGTCGAAAAATAGGCCAGGGCCGGGGTCGGCAGAACTCCGCAATATTGAACAACCTTGTTCTGATCAGTAATACATTTTTGAACGGCGCTAAGAATTTTAGGACTGCTTTCGCGCAAATCCATTCCCAAAGCTACGGTTGAAGAAGGTGTGGTTGAGTCCGCATGCTTTAAAAAAGCACATGTTAGTAAGTACGCCTCTCTATCAGTAAATTCCGTAACCAATCCACGAACGCCACTTGTCCCAAATTTCAACGCCATAAAATCCTCAACAGGGGATGATTGAATCAAAGGATTTGTGGATTGTCTTGTCGAGGTGCGTTCAAAGAAGTCCGCACCCCAATATGCCACCCAACACCTGTCTAAAAACTCGACATCCACTCAAAAACTCCCCAGACCCACCAATCTTCCCTAGAATCACCCTGAAAGCAGGAGTAGAATAGACGTCTACTCTCCAGTCCGAGGAGACCAACAAAAAAGGACATTTCAGCAATGAGAATCTATTCAGATATCACGAAAACGATCGGAAAAACGCCTCTAGTTCAAATGCAGCGCCTGGGTAAAGATCTACCGGGAAAACTTCTTTTAAAACTTGAATTCTTCAATCCCCTAGCTTCAGTGAAAGATCGTATTGGTCTGGCGATGATCGAAAGCGCCGAACTGCAGGGCAAGCTAAAAAAAGGCATGGAGATCATTGAACCCACAAGCGGTAATACCGGCATCGCATTGGCCTTTGTCGCGGCAGCAAAAGGTTACTCCATCACACTGACAATGCCCGAAACAATGTCCCAGGAACGCAGAACTCTGCTTCTGATTTTGGGAGCAAAAATCATCCTTACGCCAGGTCCTTTGGGAATGAAAGGCGCCATCGCAAAGGCCATGGAACTTCATGAAGCCAACAAAAATTCCTGGATGGCAGGTCAATTCGACAACCCAGCAAATCCTGCTATCCACGCAGAAACGACTGCTTTGGAAATCTGGCAAGACACTGATGGACAAGTCGATATGGTCATCAGCGGAGTTGGAACTTCCGGAACCATCACTGGTGTAGGCAAAGTTTTAAAAGCAAAAAAACCAAGTGTAAAAATGATCGCGGTGGAGCCAGCGGAAAGCCCTGTCTTGTCAGGCGGAAAACCGGGTCCTCATAAAATCCAAGGTTTGGGAGCAGGTTTCATTCCCTCTGTGATGGATCGCTCTGTAGTCGACGGAATTGAACAAGTCTCTTCCGAAGAGTCCATGAAGATGGCTCGTGAAGTGATCAAGACAGAGGGCATTCCTGTTGGTATCTCATCCGGTGCGGCGATTCTAGCTGGCCTTCGTCAGGCAGCTAAAGAAGAAAACCGTGGTAAGAATATCGTCGTCATCGTTCCAAGTACAACGGAACGCTATCTTTCAACATTGCTTGCAGAACAAGAGCGCACGGAATCTCAAGCTTTGAAAGTTCACGAAGTCGATGAAAAGTATCTGGCGAGAGTAAAATAAGGAGTCTATGGTTCCTTTTAAAATTCCAGACATGGAAAAAGTTTTAATGAAGATCGGGGAGGCGGGCCAGCTGCTTGCTCCCACATCTGAATTAAACATCTTTGTCTGGAATGTTTATAAGGGCCAAGGGGCTAAGATTTTTGAAAACGATTTTCGCAAACACGGGAGTGGTAAAGACTTTATCATGCTCCAAGAAGCCCTCGTCGATAACAAGATGCCACTGCTTTGGACAAAGGATTTCTCAACCTATGAGTGGCACCTCGCTCAAAGTTTTCACTATAAGAAAAATCAAAACAGCACCGGTGTCGCCATCGGTTCGAAATACACACCCAGCGCCGTTGATTTTATTCGCTCCAGTTCCCGAGAGTTTTTCTGGCTGACACCCAAACTTACACTTTTTAGTGAATATGATTTCGAAGGTAAAAAAGTCCTAGTCGTCTGCACCCATGTTTTAAATTTTGTAACCACAGGTGCATTTACGACGTCCCTCTATGAAATCGCCGAGCGCATCGCAAAATTCGAAGGCCCTGTTGTGCTTGCGGGCGACTTTAATACCTGGAATGTAAAACGCCATCTGATCATGAAAAGTATTTTTAGAGACTTAGGATTAGAACATATCGATCTGGAAAATGACGGAAGGCTGCTAAAGTTAGACCACGTCTTTGTCAGAGGATTTGATGTCTTAAAGGCAGAAGTGCACAGCTCCGTCATAAGCTCCGATCACTTCCCCTTAGAGATTAAATTAAAACTTTAAGCGCGACTAAAAAACTTCTTTAAAGTCATGCGCGAAGCCGACGCCATTTCACCAGCCACCACCGCGCCAAAGACCCACAGTAACCCTGCTTCAAACGAAATCCCACGGGCCAGCATAGCGAACACACCCAGCGACAATAAAGCCACAGAGCCAATCGTTAAAACACGAGAGCGCATTAATACCAGCCACTCGTCATACTTCAAAAGCACGCGAGCCATCAAGAATGTCACTGCCAAATAAAAGGCCCCACAAAAAGTCTGACAGAAAGCCGGGGAGATCTTCATAAAGACATCCATTAAGCCTTCGCCTGAAAAAAACAAACGCGTCCCAAATTGAGGACAGGCCATCAGCGTAAAGAAAGAACTCACCAAGTGAATGCCACCAAGCTTCATCGCCACCGAAGATTTTCTCGGCGCCGTCGCTGAAATTTCTGAACGAATTTTATTTAAGACAAAAGAAGAACCCGCAGTTTCACCTGCATCGCTTTTAAAAGACTCAAAATCATTTTTAATGTCTTTCATTGTTATTTCTCCTTAGAGCTTTCAAAGCGCGGCTGACTAATTGGCGGATATTGCTGTTAGAAGTTTTCATACGTCGAGCCATCTCTTCATATTCCAACTCATCCAGATATCGCAGTCGCAAAGCTTCCTGTTCCCGGGGCCCGAGCTCCTTGAGCAGAACTGCAGCTTCTTCCTCACGTTCCACACTAGGAACGGACTCATCGATTTGTGACATTTTATCGTCCCACTCGAGGTGGTTTTTAATTTCGCGATTTCTGTAGTCTTTTAGCTCACTTCGGGTGATGACATAGATCCAGGCCAGGGCCTGATGTTTGGGATCATAGAGGTGTTTTTTGCGAAAGATCTGCATAAAGACGATTTGTAAAACGTCGTCGGCCCGTTCTGCACTGAGCCCACGCTTCTTGATATAAGATAAAACGCGCCCTGAATGTCTCGAATAGAGATAATCCAACGCCTTTGTTTCCCCCTCGGCCAGGGAGATTAAAAGTTCTTCGTCTGTTTGGTCTTCCAACTTTTTTTCAATCACTTTGTCACAATGCCTCTGCCCTCATCCTAATAGCGTATGAAGGAACAAACAAGTATGAAGATGCTAACGTTATTTTTGATACTCATCGCAAGTCTTAGTCTGGAAGTGCAAGCTCATCCTGTTTCGTATCAAGGGGCGACGTCGTTGATGTCTTATAATAAGCCCGGAGAAAATGAATTGCTACTGACATATTCGTTTCAGTCTTATCTCGCTGGCGGTCTGTATTATTTGAAAGTTGATGATGTGAATTACACCTTGCCGCGAATTAACTATCTCGCCAAACGCTGGAATAACGAAGACTCCCAAGGGAACATTTATCTGAGCGCAGGGTATGGAGCCGAGAACTCTTACGAACAAAAAAAAGGTGTGGGGTATGCATCCGTCGATCTCGATTGGGAGTCTCGTAAATATTATACAGCTGCTTCCTATGGAAGATTCTTGCGCGATCATTCTGAACCCCAGCTAAGACCCGATTTTGAAATGATCAAGGTGCGAGCAGGTGTTGCGCCTTATTTGGCAGAATATAACGACATCAACGCCTGGTTCATTCTTCAGGCCGATAAACAGAATGACACAGGCGTGGAGCTGACTCAGTTCATTCGACTTTTCTATCGCAATGTCTTGGTGGAATTGGGTGCGGGCTTTAACGGAAATTGGGCATTTAACTATATGGTGCATTTTTAAGGGAGAATTTATGAAGTCTTTGGCCTTTGCTTTATCACTGATATTTTCGACAGCAGCTTTTGCAGCAGAAACAGAAACGGTTGGAGTTAAAGGAATGGTGTGCTCCTTCTGTGCTCAGGGAATTACTAAAAAATTTCAAGAGCAACCGGAAGTTTCCAAAGTGGAAGTAAGTTTAGAGAAAAAATTCGTGAAGCTCACGTACAATGAAGGAAAAAAACTTTCCCACGAAAAAATTGAAACACTATTAAAGGATGCGGGCTATGAAGTCAGCTTCGACAAAAAATAGTTTTATAACTTATTTAACTTTATTTAGTTCGGCAGGAACGCTGGTTTGTTGTGCGCTCCCTGCGTTGTTTGTAAGTCTTGGATTGGGAGCGGTGCTTGCTGGAGTGGCCACAAAAGTGCCCGGCCTCATTTGGATTTCTGAACACAAAACAGAAGTGTTCATTTTTGCAGCACTCATGCTTGCCGCGAACGGGTTGTTGATGTGGTTTAACCGCAATGCCCCCTGTCCCATCGATCCTGTTTTAAGAGATGCCTGCATAACGGGCAGAAAGTTCTCATCTCGAGTTTACGCGATCTCCGTGATCATATTTTTGATCGGAGCCTTCTTCGCTTTCATCGCACCCCTTCTCTAAAGGGAAAAGGTACGGACACACTTTCTCCAGTTTATGGAGAAAGTGTGTCCGTACCTTTTCCTCCGGCGCGACCTTTTCTTAACGCAGTGAGCCTCAAAAAGCGAATCCGCCAAACTCACTTCGTTGACTGGATGCAATGTTTTGATTATCCCTAAGTCTTCGTAATTTAAACGAGAAATCAAACATGGAGTGCAACAATGTTTAGTAATAACTTGCTAATGTCTCCAGCGATCGCTGGGGTTATTGGTTTGGTGTTGGCAGTAGTTCTGTACCTTCGCGTGAAGGCACAACCGACTGGCAATGAAACTATGAATCGCATCGCGGGCTACGTTCGTGAAGGCGCGATGGCTTTCCTTGTACGTGAGTACAAGGTTCTTTTTGTCTACGCAATCGTCGTAGGCTTGGTTCTTTGGTACGCTCTAGGCGCGATCGCAGCGGGATCATTTATCCTGGGTGCTTTCTTGTCTTTGCTTGCTGGATTCTTTGGTATGAAAGCTGCGACTTACGCAAACGTTCGCACAACTCAAGCAGCAGCAACTGGTTCTAAACCAGCAGCTCTTCTTGTGGCTTTGGACGGCGGCGCTGTTATGGGTCTTTCCGTAGCAGGTCTTGCATTGATCGGTTTGGGCGTTATCTACATGATGTTCAAAGATCAAACTGACATCGTTGGTACAATTCTTCATTCATTTGCTGTGGGCGCTTCTTCTATCGCACTTTTCGCGCGTATCGGTGGTGGTATCTACACTAAAGCGGCTGACGTAGGTGCAGACATCGCTGGTAAAGTCGTAGAGAACATTCCTGAAGATGACCCTCGTAACCCAGGCGTTATCGCCGACAACGTTGGTGACAACGTGGGTGACGTTGCTGGTATGGGCGCAGATATCTATGAGTCCATGGTTGCAGCAATCGTTTCTGCGATGGCCATCGCATTGACAATCCCTGCTGAAGGCTTGGGTAAACTTTTGACTGATTCTACAGATGCAGCTGTTGTTCGCGGCGCTGGTGTAGCGTTGCCTCTAGTTCTTTCTGGTCTTGGTATGATTATCTCTATCGTTGTGATCTTCTTGGCTCGCGCGTTTAAAAACGGCAAGCCAGCGACAGTTCTTCGCAATGCTTTGATCATTCCGCCAATCTTGTTGACGATCGCAGCAGCAATCGTTCTTCCAATGTTCGGTATCTCTCAATCAGTAACTGTTGCTTTGGCAGCAGGTGCGTTCGGTGGTGCTTTGATTGGTCTTATCACTGAGTACTACACAGCTCACCGTCCAATCCGTCTAGTTGCAGAAGCCGCTTTGACTGGTGCAGGTACTGGTGTGATCCGTGGTTTGGCAGTAGGTATGGAATCAACTGCTATCCCAATGTTGATCGTTGTGGCTGCAGCTTACATCGCTGACCACGCTTTGGGTCTATATGGTATTGCTATCGCAGCAGTTGGTATGTTGGCTGGTACTGCAGTTGTAATGACTGTAGATGCTTACGGACCTATCGCCGATAATGCGGGTGGTATCTCTGAAATGTCAGGTCTTGGTAAAAACGTTCGTGACATCACTGACGAATTGGATGCTGTTGGTAACACAACTGCAGCAATCGGTAAGGGGTTCGCGATCGGTTCTGCGATCCTAACAGTTCTTGCTCTATTCTCTGCATTCAACATGGAAGTGAACCACATCCGTTTGCAAAAAGGTTTGCAAGCAATGTCTTTGGATCTTACTTCTTCTGGCGTTTTGATCGGTATCTTGATCGGTTCCATCCTTCCGTTCCTAGTTGGTTCAACAACTATGACTGCGGTTGGTAAAGCGGCTCAAAAAATCGTTCTTGAAATTGCTCGTCAGTTCAAGGAAATCCCAGGTCTTCGTGAAGGTAAAGCGGAACCACAACCAGCTAAAATCGTAGACATCGCGACTCAAGCAGCGTTGTTCGAAATGATCTTGCCAGGTATGATCGCGATCCTTGCTCCAGTAGCAGTGGGCTTCATCTTGGGTCCTCAAGCTCTAGCAGGTCTTCTTGCGGGTGGTTTGGCTGTGGGTGCAACTTTGTCTCTGTACATGGCGAATGCTGGTGGTGCATGGGATAACGCTAAGAAATTCATCGAAAAAGGTGGATTGCCAGGTCATCCTAAAGGTTCTGACGCTCACAAAGCGGCAGTTGTTGGTGACACTGTAGGTGACCCGTTCAAAGATACTTCTGGTCCTGGTATCGCGATCTTGATCAAAGTTATGTCTGTCGTATCTTTGTTGATCGCTCAATTGATCGCTACTATCTAGTCGCGATCTTCTGACCGAAAAAGAATAAAAAAGGAGCCCCTCGAGGCTCCTTTTTTTATTGTCGAATGCTAATGTTACATAACGGTTGAGTGTGATTTATCTGATGTTAGTAAGCAAAAAAATCCATGCCATTTAACGGGCTCTAGCTTTTAGCCGTTAAAACCCAGATCCCGACGAGAATAAATAAAGTCCCTGAAACGTATTTCATGATCTGCGGATTTAACATTTGTCCAAGATAGCGTCCAAAAATCACGCCCAAAGCGCCGGCTAAACCAAGAGCCAATACCACCGCGATTAAAACCGTCATAGTCGATTTCGTCTGGCTGGACGCAGCGAGTGCTGCAAACTGTGTCTTATCGCCCATCTCTGCCAAAAAAATAGTGATGAAAGTGCTCGCAAAAATCTTCCAATCCATAGCCGGTCCTTTAGAATATATTTCAAGTTCTAGTATTTTATGAATTAGGATGAAAGGAAGGCAAGATTGAAAAGTGAGTTTATTGCCGCCATGGATCTTTTGCAGGAAGAGGCAGGACATGGTGACCTCTCTTTAAAAAAAGTATTCAGCCTTCTGGGTGAAGAAGGTCACGGCATGATTTTACTCGTACTTTGCTTGCCGTATCTGTTTCCCATTCCCGTGCCAGGTCTTTCGACAATCTCAGGTGGGTTGATCATCCTTGTTTCTTTTTTTCTTTTCCTAAGAAAACCACCGTGGCTTCCACGCCGGTGGGAAAATGTTAAAATTTCTGCGCACACGATTTTAAGAATCAGCAACCATGCCGAAAAAGTATGGACCTATGTCGCTAAGATCGTAAAAAAGCGCATGCCGTTTTTCCATGATGCCCATTTCTTTCGTCTGTTGAATTTCTTGGTTCTTGCCGTGAATGCGGTTTTGCTTGCCCTTCCTTTGCCGATTCCTTTTTCCAACACCGTGCCAGCTATTGCCATCGTCCTGTGTGCAATCGGTTACCTTGAAAAGGACGGACTTTTCACACTGTTTAGTTATGCCTGGTGTGGGGTGGTGGTCAGTTTTTTCAGCTCTCTCGTCATTGGAGCCAAGCACCTGTTTTAGTGCAGAGATCATTTGCATTCATAATATCACCAGCTATGATTTATATGTTCAATCAACAGGAGGATATGAATGAAATCGATGATCGCACTTTGTGCTTTCGCTATGACGGCTACCTTTGCAACAGTGTCTTTTGCGCAGACACCTGAAACAGCGGCGCCAACGACGACGCCTTCGCCATCTGAACCCGCATCAGGGGCTATCAAGACGGGGCCTTGTGCAAAGGATATGGATCTTTTGTGTCCAGGTGTGACTCCAGGCAAAGACATGCACAAGTGCATGAAAGACAATCGCAAAAAAGTTTCCAAAGAATGTAAAGCCAAAATGGCAGACATGAAAAAAGCCATGAAAGGTGTTCACGAAGCCTGCCATGAAGACGCAGAGAAGTTCTGCGGTGATGTGAAGCCAGGCAAAGGTGCAATGATGACTTGTATGAAGGATCACAAAGATGAATTGAATCAAGCCTGCAAAGACAAAATCGAAAACATGAAAGCTAAGCACAAAAAATAATTAAAAAGCCGGGGAGACCCGGCTTTTTTTATGACTTAAAACTGCTGCTTTAAAAACTCGCGATGCAGTTCTTTATCCTGATAAGTGTCTTCCGCATTTTTCAAATCTTGTTCAGAATAACCGCTTTCAATTCGCAGAACCGTAATTTTCCTGTCTTCCATTGTAAAAACACCGCGCCAGGTTCGGTAAGCAATCACGAAATCCATTTCATTCAACGCCTTCACGCGTTTCTTTTTTGAATTGGTGGGTTCAAATTCCAACTGATGCTGGAAAAACCCCCGTAAGTTTTCTAAACCCTTTGCCTCCAAATAGACCAAGGCTTTTTCAGCACTGACGGAAAATTCAACCTCATGCTTTTCCGCATCGTTTAGCCATTCCGGTTCAACTCCTGGGAAAGCATCCGCATATGCAACATAAGGTTTGATATCCAGAATCGGGGAGCCGTCCAAGATATCAGCGCCAGCGACTTCAATTTTCAATTTATCAATCGAAACCATATCGACACAGCTCATGCCCACAGGGTTAGGGCGGTAAGGGGAGCGAGTGGCGAAAACTCCAATCTTAGTACTACGCCCGCGAGGAGGCAGCACCATAGGGTTCCAGTGGTTATTCCGATGGAAAGTAAAGATCACCCAGATTTTTTTGCAGCCATCCAGACCTTCAAGGGCCTGTTCAAAATTTTGGCCGGGCAATAACTCAATGACACCATTTGCATGGTGAGCATCCGGCTGTCTGCCAGCTTCATATGGATGCACTTGTGAGCTTTTAAAATGCCCAATGGGAGTCAGTTCTATTTTCTCGCTCGCCATTGCCTCATCCATTCAAAGCCCGCCACGGCCGCCGTTACACCCACATTTAAAGAGTTCTTACGCCCACGAAGTGGAATCACGCGAACTTCATCAATCACTTTCAAAATTTCCGGATCCAGCCCAAAGCGTTCATTACCTAAAATAAAGGCAGTGGGTTCCGTCTCAAAAGATTCATATAAATCCGAAGCCGAAGCTGCGGTTTCAAGTGCTACCAGACGATAACCATCTTCTTTCAAAGTTTCCAGGCAGTCCATCAAATGAGCATGCTCTTCCCATTCCATGTACTCTTGAGTTCCCATGGCCGTCTTTTCAACTTTCCACTGCGTCGGATTTGGAGTGTATCCGCAAAGTAAAACTCTCTCTGCCCCCAGACACTCGGCAGTGCGAAAGATGGAACCCACGTTAAAGGCTGAACGAATATTGTCTAAGACAAATACTAACGGCAGCGATTCCTGTGGAGTCGCCATTTTATCATTTTCTATAATAAGGAACTCATCATCCTGTAAGTTACGATGCAAAACTCGCTCAAAGGGAATTCCATAAGCGATGAAATGTTTTAAAGTCATTTTACCGTGCAGATGCGCTTCCGAACCGGCCAGACGGCTGACATCGCTATTTTCGCTGGCCGCCAAGGCCGCGATTTTTTTCTTAAGCTCAGAAAGTTTCGCACCATCAAAAGAAAAATCCCCCGAGGATTTTTCAAGCTCCAGAAAAAGCCTGTGAATTTCATCGAGGGATTTTTTATCTTGAGCAGAAAGGCTCATTATTTCACTCTTTGGCCGACCTGAGCGCCATCATCCGGGGAAAGCATGAACAAATCGCTTCCACCAGTTCCCGCTGCCAAGACCATGCCTTCAGACATACCAAATTTCATCTTACGAGGTTTCAAATTCACGCACACCAAAAGTTTGCGACCAATCAGTTGCTCAGCTTTGTAAGCGGCTTTAATGCCGGAAATGATCTGACGAATCTCGCCACCACCGATATCAATTTTCAATTTCAAAAGTTTATCAGCCTCTTTGATTTCTTCGGCTTCAACAACCAGACCTACGCGAAGCTCCACTTTTTCAAAATCAGCAAATTCAATTTCCCCAGGCTTCGTATCGCCAGCAGGGGCCCCAACTTTCTTATCTCCACCAGTCGCCGCCGCAGCAGGAGCTGTTGAAGCCGCTTTCTTAGCAGCTTGAATCTCTTCATTGATCTTACGACTTTCCTCAACCATCGCTTTCACTTTATCAGCTTCCACGCGAGTTGCTAAATGCTCGTAATCACCAATCTCACGATTCGTAAGAACAGTGTTTACGTCATTCCAAACGTAATCTTTTTCACCTAAAAGCTTTGCCACTTTTTCTGTGTAATACGGAAGAACTGGTTTCAAATAAATCGCAAGCATTCTGAAAACATTCAAAGTCGTCGTGATCACTTGTTTTGTGCCCACTGGATCTGTGTCCAATGTTTTCCACGGAGCTTTTTCATCAAAGTACTTGTTAGCATCATCAGCCAAGGTACGAATCTCAGCCAAAGCCTTCGCAAAATCACGCGCCTCATAATGGCCAGCAATCACTTCTGATTTCCCTTGAGCATGAGAGATCAGCTTTTGCCCCTCAGCATCCGGAGTGCTCATTTTGCCGTCCATTTTCTTTTTCAGCATCTGGCCACCACGAGAACCCAAGTTTGTGATCTTACCCACAAGCTCAGAATTTACACGGTTTACGAACTCTTCCAAATTCAAATCAATATCGTCTACAGAACTATTTAATTTCGTAGAGTAATAGAAGCGCAGATACTCGGGATTCAAGTGATTCAAATAAGTACGAGCCGCGATAAATGTCCCTTTGGATTTAGACATTTTCTCGCCATTCACCATCAAGTGACCATGAACGAAAACTTGATTTGGAGATCGGAAATCAGCAGCCTTCAAAAAAGCTGGCCAGAAAATAGTATGGAAGCGAGCGATGTCTTTACCGATAAAATGATAAATTTCGCGCGCCGGATCCTGCCAGATATCTTTCAAAGTCTTACCATTGTTCTTAGCCCAGATTTCCGTCGTGGACATATACCCCATTGGAGCATCCACCCAAACATAGAAAAACTTTTTGCCATCAGTGCCTGGAATAGGAAAACCAAAGTATGGTTCATCACGAGAGATATCCAAGTCATGAAGGTCCTCATTAAACCACTCCAGCATTTTTTTAGCGATATCGGGAGCCGAGTGTTTTGGAATCCACTCCGCCAAATAATCTTTAAAATCATTCAGCTTAAAGAAAATACTCTCAGAGCCTTTTAGCACCGGAGCCGTTCCACACATAGAACAGTGCACATCTTTCATGTCGCTCGGGGAATAAGTCGAAGCACACACATCACAGGAATCACCATATTGCTCTTTAGCGCCGCACTTAGGGCATGTGCCCTTCACGAAACGATCTGGCAAAAACATTTTATCGTGATTGCAGTAAAGTTGTTGAATGGCTTGCGTGCGCGTGTGGCCGCCTTCAACGAATTTACCATAGAACTGCTCAATCAAAGCTTTGTTCTCTGGAGCGTTGGTGGAACCATAATGCGAGAACTTCACTTGGAAGTCTGCAAAGTCCGCCGTGTGTTCTTTAAAGGAATTAGCGATCAATTGCTCGGGCGTGATACCCAGCTCGCGGGCTTTAACCATGATCGGAGTTCCGTGGGTGTCATCCGCGCAAATAAAGACGCATTCATTCCCGCGCATGTTTTGAAAGCGTGCCCAAAAGTCAGCTTGCAAGTACTCCACCAGGTGGCCCAAGTGAATGTAGCCGTTGGCGTAGGGAAGGGCACAGGTCATCAAAATTTTACGCGGGGAACTCATCAGTTAAACTCCATTTTTACTTATCCAGCTACTTGTCTTGCCACTCCACCTTACCGGTTTCGAGATGGTAAAGGGCTCTAGCAATTTTTACCTCACCAGAGGCTACAGCGTCACGCAAGATTTGAGATCGAGCCAAAAGATCGTGAGCCACACCATTGACGTTTGCAGTGGATTCCTCAACGACGCCCTCACTAGGTTTTTTGCTCGCATACTGTTGCAAATGAGGCTTTAAATCCGCCACCAAGCCATTTAATGCAGGGCTACCAAGATCGGCTCCATCCAATGACGCTAGAGCCGCCCTAACGGCTCCACAGGAGCTATGCCCCATCACGACGATCAGATTGGACCCCAAGTGATCCACTGCGTATTCAATGCTTCCAATGACGTTGTCGTCCAAAGCTTCGCCCGCTGTACGTACGACAAAGATTTCGCCCAGTTTTTGATCAAATAAAACTTCAGGAGGCACGCGGGAGTCGCTGCAGGACAGAACTACCGCGTGGGGTTTTTGACCTAATACCAAACGGGCACGGTCTTTTGCAGAAGCTCCATCTTTACGGAAACTCCCTTTAACGAAACGAGTATTCCCGTTTTTTAACCATCCCAAAGACTTCTCCGCAGAAACTGGACCAGCTTCGCGGGCCTTGTGATCGGCGGGGACTTGATGGTGGTCACTGTGATCGTGTTCATCATGAGGGGGTTTCGTAATGGCTTTAGCAGTCGGTGTCGTGGCACTCGCTTCTGGAGTTCTCTGTTTTTGTTTTGCAGTCTCCGCTGCCACGGCATCACGCAACTCTTGCGCGCGAACTTTGTCGGCGGCAGTTGCATTGTCTTCAGCCGGGGACGTAATGGGAGGAGTCTCAGTCTGATTCAAAGAGCGCCGCCCCTGAAAGGCCGAGCACGCGGACAAAGTCATAGCAACCAGTAAAAGAGTCACACGAAAAAACATTGAATCCTCCCTGAATGGTAATCCTATTCTCCAAACCGTTGCTTAAGATCGTCAAACTAAAAAACAAAAAACTTGCCAGAGTGAAAAGCACTTCTGAGAATAGTGAAAGCACCTTTAAGGAGTCGATTCTATGTCAGTTGCCTTACTTACCGCCGAACAAGCCCGAGCAAAGCTTGCGGAAAAAAACTATCCCGCGCAACAGACGTATCTTGCGATGTACTCAACATGGTGGGATGGCATTGTGACAGAGCCGGGAATGATGGTGGTTCCTATCGACGATCATCTGGTTCATCGCGGTGATGGCGTGTTTGAGGCCATCAAGGTCGTAAATGGTCGAGTCTTTTTATTCGACGAACATTTGCGTCGTTTAGAAAACTCCGCAAAGCTCATCGGCATTAGCTTACCTATGCCGCTCGAAAAAATGAAATCCATCATTGCGCAGACCATGACTGCCGCTGGTGTGAAAGACGCTCTATTAAGACTTTATATCTCTCGCGGTCCCGGTGGCTTCACTACGAATCCCTACGACTCGGTCAGCTCGCAGATGTATCTAGTGGTAACGACTCTTAAGCTTTTACCCGCAGAAAAATATCAACAAGGTGTCATCATCGGAAAAAGCTTGGTCCCACCGAAAGATCCAACACTCGCAAGAATCAAATCCTGCAATTATCTTCCGAACGTTTTAATGAAAAAAGAAAGCGTGGACCGGGGTCTTGATTTTACGATCAACGTCGACGAGCACGGAAATTTTCTCGAGGGGAGTACGGAAAACATCGTCATCCTGGATCGCGATGGCGTGTTAGTGCGCCCACCACTGCATCAAATTTTAAAAGGAACAACAATGATCCGCACCTTTGCACTTGCAGAAAAATTAGTGAAAACCGGAAAAATTGCTGGAATTAAAGAGCGAAATTTTACTGAAGCCGATGTAAGGTCAGCCAAAGAAGTAATGATGATCGGAACAACCCTCGATGTTTTGCCAGTCACAACGTATGAGGGGGTTAAAATCGGATCTGGCGTTCAAGGCCCGATTGCCAAGGAGCTCAATGAACTCTTGCGTGAAGAAATGAAAAACGCGGTCCTGATATAAAAAAAGCTCCGGCATCCCCGGAGCTTCTTAAATTCAACTCTAAATAAAAACTAAACTTCCAGTTGGATTTTATCCAACAGTTCAGGATCGGAAAGCACGGCCTCACCACCCATCGCAATCGCGGTCAGTGGATTCTCAGCCACGCGAACAGACAAGCGAACTTCGTTTTGAATGCGCAGATCAAAATCACGAATCAAGGCGCCACCACCGGCCAAAACAACACCGCGTTCGATAATATCAGATACCAGTTCCGGTGGAGTGTGTTCCAAAGCTTTGTGAATTGCATTGATAACTTCTTGAATACAAGAGTTCATCGCAAGTCCCACATCTTCAGAGCTTACTTCGATCGTTTTATTCATACCTGTATCAGCATCGCGACCCGTGATCGTCGCCATCTTGATATCTTTTTTTGGAACCGCAGTTCCGATAGTGACTTTCAGATATTCCGCCGTTTGATCGTTGATGTGCAATTTTTTGTAGCGTTTGAAGTAATCAATAATCGCATCATCGATTTTGTGACCACCGACTCGAGCCGCTTCACAGTAAACGATATCAGCCAGGGCAATAACAGCCACTTCCGTCGTACCGCCACCCATATCGATGATCATATTGCCTTCAGCAGATTTAACATTCAGGCCGGATCCAATAGCCGCAGCCATCGGTTCGTCGATCAAAAATACCTCTTTGGCACCCGCCGCTTTACATGATTCAATAACAGCTTTCTTTTCAACTTCAGTCACACCGTAAGGCAATGAAACGACAATGCGCGGGCGAGAAAATGCTGATTTTACACCCGGCTGGCTAAGGAAATGTTTAAGCATTACTTCCGTCGTTTCAAAGTCAGCGATGACTCCGTCGCGAATCGGTTTTTGTGCAAAGATATTCCCTGGATTGTTGCTCAATTTTTCTTTCGCATCGGTTCCAACGGCGATCACGCGTTTGCGGCCGGGGCTTGTCTGTTGGTAAGCAATCAAAGAAGGTTCGTTCAGGATAATTCCTTTGCCGCGAGCCGCGATCAAAGTATTCGCAGTTCCCAAATCTACGTAAAGGTCTGCAGCAGTACCGGCTTCGTCTTTAAACAACCATGAAAACATACTATCTACCGAATCCTTTGCTCGTCTCGAACGGGAAAGTCGCGAAAATGCTGATGTAAGTGTAAGACTTGTTCAAGTCTACACCGAGCTCTGCACCCAACGTCATTGTGTCTTTTAACTCCGGGTGATGCCACTCTGTGCCCACTGCCAGATTTGTGGCCACGTAATTATCTTCTTTCGTGTTCAGGTAAGTGAATGGAATCGCCAGATAAGGAACAGTCAATCCATATTCTGTATCAAACTTTTTGCTCACAAGGGGAGCGACCTGAAGTTGTACAACGTTGTCATCTTTTTCTCTAGCAATGCCGGCACCAAAGCGAAGGCCCATTGCTGGTTGGTTCGCCACATCTGGGAACGGAACCCATTTCACACTTGCAAAAGCATTAAAGTCGATTGAGCCGCCACCCAAAGTTAGGCGCCCACTTGTGGAATCGTTAAACCCTGTTTCCGCAAAGATATTAAAATTTGCGCCGCTTTCTCGGTTTGTCAAAATTTGTGGTTCAACCCCGAATTGGAAAAGGTTTGAAGGAAGAACTTCAGCCGATTCAATGATGCTCAAGTAAGCATGCGCGGTGGAGGATAAAAAGAGACAGAAAACGAAGTATTTAGCAAATTTCATCAAGAAAGACCTTTCACTCAAAAAAATGTTATCGAGTTGCGAATCATTTGACAAGACCTTGATCGAACACCAAGCTAATTCAGTGACGAAACTTCCAATTTCTCTTGTTGTGATTGCCTTGAACGAAGAAGCCCATATCGACCGCTGCATTCGTTCCGTTCCCTTTGCGGATGACGTCGTTGTCGTAGATAGTTTTTCGACGGATCGCACCGTGGAGGTTGCTGAAAAAGCAGGCGCTCGTGTCTTCCAAGAAAAATGGCGCGGATTCGGTCCTCAGAAAGCTTTTGCGGCCGAACAAGCAAAGAACCATTGGATTTTGTCCCTCGATGCCGACGAAGCATTAAGTCCAGAACTGGCTTCTGAAATCATCTCTCAGTTTTCTTCATTAAATCCCGATGCAGGCTACCTGTTTCCTCGCAAATCTTTCCATATGGGGCGCTGGATAATGCATGGAGGGTGGTATCCTGACTACCAACTTCGTCTGTTTAATAAATCCCAAAGTCGTTGGAATTCCGCTAACGTACATGAAAAGGTCGAAGTAAAAACTGTCCTAAAAATGCAGTCACCATTGCTTCACTATGTCTTTGATGACCTCAGTGATCAGGTTGTCACCAATGATCGCTATTCAAGCCTTGGCGCCCGGGAGCTTCAAGCGAAAGGCAAAAGCTTCTCATATCTCAAGATGCTCTTTAAACCCTTTGGAAAGTTTGTCGAAACCTACTTTGTGAAAGCAGGATTTTTGGATGGCCTTCCAGGTTTTGTTATCGCAATCGGAGCCGCTTATTCGCTATTCTTGAAGTATGTAAAACTCTGGGAGCTCGAACGTGTTAAAGAAAATACTTAAACTTAAAGTCCTACTTTCACTATTATCTTTAACTGCAGCGACATCCTGGGCGGCGCCCAAATACCCCGCAGTCGAGGAAATCCAGGGCTCTGTGAGTCTGACTGGTAAAGACGGCGGCAAAGTAAAGCTCACCACCAAAACACCCCTTCAAGAAAAAGCACTTTTTGAAACCTCGGAAGATTCTACTGTAAGAGTTGCGCTCGATGGAGTTCGCCACTTTGTGGTTCTTCCAAACAGTACGGTCTTATTGCCAACTATCAGCTGGGAGGGTGGGGAAGCCCCCGTTTTAACCCTGCGCTCGGGGAGTGTTCGTTGGGTGCAAAAAGAATCTGAAAAGCCCAGCTACAACACGGTTTTGCGCACAGATCTTTACGAATTTCTTCCACCAGCGGGAGATTTTATTTTCCATATCGATAGCCCGAAAGCCTATGGTGAAGTGAAAGTTCTAAAGGGCTCCATCGAGTTTTCAGCACTGAACGGTGAAACCACGGCACAGGCAAAAACTGGAGAGCAAGTTGGATTCCAAGGAATGGTCGAGGGCGGAGAGATTGCCTATGACGTTTTGCTAAAAGGTAAAAAAATCCCCCGCGGTAATCTTACGCCGGTGACAAAGATTAGTGACAAAGAGCTCGCATCCTTTGATGGGGCCGAGAAAAAGCGCCAGGCGCAAGCCGCACAGCTGGCCAAAAAACACCAAAAGGCCACTCAGGCCGCAAAAAAATCCGGAGCGATTTGTTCCAATCCGAGCGCCCGTTTTAACGAGTGTTCCTGGGTCTGTGTGGGAAATCCCAAGGCAGAGAAAAAGCAGTGTCTGTTAGCGAAGTCAGGCGTTTCTTGCCAACGCCACCGCTGTAACGCGAACGGTGATTGGGCCGAAGAAACTCTCTTAAATGCGCAAAATGCGAGCATAAACTGTAAGGCGCAACCCGTCGTAGCCCCTTGTGATTATTAGACTTTAAAGAATTTTAAGATTCCACCTTTTTCCAACTTGCACTTTACCCTGGGAAGCTCTATAAAAGACCTTCCTTTGTGGTGGCCGTAGCTCAGTTGGTAGAGCATCGGATTGTGATTCCGAGTGTCGCGGGTTCAAGCCCCGTCGGTCACCCCAATTTTTCTTCTTTTATAAATCCCAAAAAATCAAATAGCAGTATCTTCACGCGACGCACGCGATGATTTTTGCCATAGCTCGATTCGTTCAAATAGCAGGCCTTTGCCCAGTCCCGCCAGTGAGATCGTCGAGATTTAGACCTCCGTTCCTTAAAATCCTTCTCAAATCAGAAATTGGCCCCCACAATTTAAGAAACTACTGAGGATATCATGAAAAGATTTTTGATATTTGCGGCTCTGTTTCTAATGTTGGGTGCCCAGGCAAACGCTATTCCTGAACAAGCCCCGGATGAGCAGGATGAATCGGTAGTTGAAACCATCGAGATCAGCGATGCCATTCGCACACTCCTAAAAAGTGATGCCACTCTCTCGGCCAGCGCTCAAAACGTCGGTATCTTCGAAAAACACAATTGTATCATTCTTAAAGGCTCCGTTAAATCCGCTGAAGAGCAAACCAAGGTTGGCAAAATTGCAGAACAAGCCAGTCCCGGTATGAAAATCATCAACGACACGAAAGTTCGCTAATCCAACTGGTACAAAGGATTGTTTGTACGGTCTGGTCGAGACATCTGTTCGACAACAGCACCGCAGAACCCATATCCTGATATCAGCAAGACCCTCAGTTTCAGTACATTGGAGCAAGCAACAATGAGTAAAACAGCTGCCACTTCCAAAGCCTCAAGAAAAAATCAAACGACCATTCCCGCTCGAGTGCGTAAAGCACTAAGAATCGCCAAAGGTGACACTCTTCTTTGGACGATCAATGGCGATGAGGTGTCGATCAAAATCATCGGTAAAGTGAATGTCGACTGGACAAAAACTTCTGAAATGTCTCTTCTTGAATGGACAGACAAAGAAGAAGAAGTGGGCCTGTAGGGCTCACTTTTTATTACGATTCCTTTTTAGCCGTTTCAAAATACAGAATGGAAAGTGTCAGTAAAGCCGGCAGAATGATCGCTACAGCCAGGGGGTTGTTTAAAGGATGATCATGGTAAGAAGAAAACTCTAAAGCATTTAAACTGATCTGCTGATAAAATCCATACAGACATCCTAATAAAGCCGCAGCTTTATACCCACTCAGTCTGCGATTGATCACAAAAAGTCCCGCAAGAACTAAAATATAATAATTAACTGCATGAAGGGTAAAGGCAGCTGTTCTTATCGCCAGCGTGCTCGCCTCGCCATACTTTTCATCCCATTGGTGGAATCCATAAACCACCACGACGCTGCAAACTGCAATGATTGCCATAGTAATGCCGAGTGCAGTGAGAATATGAAGCAGCTGATTTTTAATATCTAAAATGTTCTTTCTCACGGCTGCTCCTTCATTTTCACTTCCTGTAAAGTGCCGCCGAATTTAAATTTATAAAAGACCAATCCACCAGAATCGCCTCTGTAGGCAATAAGAACCTGATAATCGTCTTTACCCACATAGGGTAAGTCAGCTGGTGCCAAGTGACTTTTGTATTCTTGGGGAACCTTTTCGGCTTCGAGATAAAAGTCTCCGCGAGCTTGTCCCTCGGGCGCAAAGCCAATAGCTTTAAAGTCGGCGGAGTATTTGTTGTACTCCTGATAAAAAGCCTCTTCAGCCGTGATAAGGGAAGCAAGATTCGTTTTAATCTCGCTCAATCGTGCCTTATCGACCATATCGGTCCCATAAATTTTCCACCACAGAAACGACATAACTGCACAGATTAAAATCAAAGCGACAGCAGTCTTAATATTCTTCGAACTAAACATCAGTGAACGTCCTTGCTCCCAGTGTGTTGATTCAAAAATCCTTTAATTGAATTCCAGAATTTCGGAAACTCTTCCAAATCATTATGATGACCGCGATTGATTTCCACAAACTGGGCCTTCTTGGAAATTTCGGAAAGTTCTTTTCCCTGAGTGAATGGTATCACCTCATCTTCATTTCCATGAAGAATTAAAATCGGCACAGAGACTTTCGTAATCCACTCAGAACTCTGCATGGGATATTTCATCAGAAAAGCAGGGAGAAGTGGAAAGCGATTCTTCGCCATGGCAGTTAAACTCAAGTAAGGTGTTTCCAGAATCAAAGCTTTCACTCGGGGATCACTTCCCAAAAAAACTGCAAGTCCAGAGCCCAGCGAGCGACCAAATAAAATGATGTCGCCTGTCTGATATCTTTCCTTTGCTTTAGAGAGCGTCGCTTCAGCTATTCGTAAAAGCTGCGCCTGCGAAGAAATTTTCCCACTACTTTTGCCATATCCCGGATAATCAATCATCCACACATCAAAACCGGTCTGCTCAGAAAGGGCCTGTCCCACTTCGCCCCAGCCCTCCAGACTTCCAGCATTGCCATGGAAGTAAACGATCACACCTCGAGGCTGTGCAGTTTTCAAAAGCAAACTGTGAACACGGTCCTCGCCAGACTCTATGAAGATTTCTTCGAAGGAAATATTAAAGGGAAATTTAAAGTCATCAGGGATGGGGGAGGGAAAAAATATCAATTTTTCTTGTTTGAAAAATACCAAAGCGAGAATCCCAAAATAAGAGACCACACTGAGGGCGATGATTTTAATCAGATAACTTTTTAAAGTTGAGGCATCCACCGAGAACATAGGAAAAGTATATCCTAAGTCTAAGTCAGAAAATTTTGAAATCTTATTTGTCTGTTGGATTCACTAGCTTTTGTTCCAAAATAATATCTTCGGGCTTTTTAGTGCCACCCACCAGATCTTTATGGAGTTGCACTGCTATCTCTCTTAAGTGCTGTTCTAAAACGACATTAAAGATTGTCTCTTCAGGGATTTGAAAAAGCTTAGCAAGATCTTTTAACACAGGAATAGGTGGTTGAGATTTGTCGCGTTCCCAGTTCGAGATGAACTGTCCATTTTTATAACCCAAATAGTCCGCAACATCTTTTTGAGACAAGCCTCTGACTTTTCTACAATGTGCGAGGAACCCACCGCAGGTAACCATGAAAAAACCCCTAAACATTATTCTTTTATTTACCGAAATATCACCGTACCGAAGTTTATACAAACTAAAACATGTTTGAGCAAAATACTTAGAGGAATTACATGAACTTTTCGTATCGTCTCATCTACACCCTCGGATCAAAAACCCAACAAGAAATTGACTACGTTAATAAATGCTTTCGCCTCTGGGCAGAGGAGTTCGGCGCTGATCTAGCGTCTCGGGGTGCTAAGTTAAATCACGACGAATTTCAACGCGCCCGAGTCATCGCAGTTGTTTGTAAGGATGACGAAGTAGTAGGCTTCCATCTGTATTCTCCCTTCGATTTGCGCGAAGACAGTAGTCGCGAACATTCCTACATCCGTGCAATCCCAGATGACGTAAAAGTAAAACTCAGAGAACACCAAATTAACTCATTCATGGCAATGGAGTACCTCACAGTTGCGCCAGCCTACCGATCCCGCGATGCGGGAGGACCTAAAGTGGCAGAGCTTATCATTCGCCTGGGTCTTAAGGTGATGAATGAGCTGGGAGTTGATGCCGCCGTCGGCATCGCACGCGTGGATCGCAAGGTGAACTTCCTCGGGGAGATCATCGGCTTTTCCGAATTCGCACAAATCACGAAATACAATAATCAATGTGCCGTCATGGTTTTCGGTAAACAAAACAAACTCATCGAATCAGATGAGTTCACCAAAAGAACCGTGGATGCACTTTGGAGTGAAAAATATCAACCCCGAAAAATTGCAGCCTAAAAGGAGAACGTATGAAATCAAACGAGTTTAATGAAAAGGCCCACTCAAAAGTAAACGAGCTTTGCAAAACAATCGAAGCGCTTCCTTGGGAAAATGTCAGATTTTACAATTCCTGGTGCGCGCAAACTCACAATTTCGTGGGGCACACTTCGATCTTTCTTAACCTTTGCAACGAACGACTTCCCAAAGATCACCCTCTGAAAGCTCAATTCGAACACCATATCGAAGAAGAAGTGGGTCATGAAAAAATGAGCGAAAACGATCTTAAGTTCATGCATGCCGAAGGTACGAAGGTGTTCGAAGTGACAAAAGCTTTCTGGAAGACCCAGTACTATTGGATTAAAGAAGTCGGTCCGACCGCTCACTTGGGTTATTCGCTTTTGCTGGAGGGTTTGGCTGCCAAATCCGGTCCAAAAATTTTAAAGCGTGTAAAAGCCGCGGGTATTCAGGGGTATACGTTTCTTAAAGTCCACGCTGAAGAGGACACAGAGCACTTTAACGACGCGCTCAAAGCCGTTGCCAAGGTTTCTGATAAAGAGCGCGAGCACATTTATCAGAACCTCTGTGAAGGCATGGATATGTATATTAGGATTATGAATGAATGTGTGCGTGAGTCAGTGCAGTTAGCATCGTAAAACGCTCAAGGGCGGCAACGCCCACAATCGTGTCCCCTGCGTTGACGGGGGACATGAGTTTGATTTCCACATCCGACTCATAACGACCTTGGGAGCGAATTTCTTTGACCTTATGTACTGGGAGTCCCGGGCGGAACGGGTGTTTGTTTAAACCCATAAAAGTCGAATAAGCCATTTTCTGAATTTTTGCGGAAATACCCGTGTCGCGATCGTAAAGGTTCCACCACTGTTTTGAAAACATCACGTCAGGCGCATAAGAAGAGTAATCAAAAAGCTCTGGATTAAAGAACAAGCGTTTGGAATCGCTTCCGTAAATTTCGACGATGTCTCCATCCTGAATTTGTTCAATAAACGCGGGTGGCACCGAAACATTCAAGCGAGACAGATAGTAACGGACCAGGTCTTTTGTATTCTTGGGATTGCCGTTGTGAGCGATGAAATCCATCATCAGATTGGACCATCTGCGAATACCGTCAAGCAAAGACAGTTTCTCCACTTCGCTCAAGGAAAAAAAATGATCATCGAATCGATAAGACAGATAAACGCGTCCTGTGGCTTTCAGGGCGTCTCTTAAAAGCAGTCTTGCAGCTGCATACTGTTCAGTCATGCTAGGCTCATTCTCTTCAAGGTTCGCTACACGTTCCAATTCCATTCCCACTATTTACCCGATCATCAGGCCGTTAAACAAATATTTTGTAACAAAACTGGCAAACTCCCGTCGGGCTCCCTCTAGATTCACCACTTTCTGATGGATTGCCTGTAATAAATGCCTGTTTGTTTTTTACTCAGGCACGCTTTTGGATTCACTTAAAAGGGGAATAGGAAAACCTAGCATGAAAAAGCATATATTGGTTTACGCATTCATAGTTTTGACAGTTGGCTGCCAACCTTCCAAAGACGGCACCTTATTGACTCATTATGAGACAGATCCTTTTGCGGGAAAAACCCAGGAACGACAGGATGCAACGGTCCTCAAAGTGGATGGCAAGCCCCCTCAAGGCTACGATACCACCGTGACTGAATCAACCCCAGAGGAAGATTCAGCTGGCATGTCCTCTTTTAATGAGAAAGCCATGGCAACGGTTTATGATGCTATTGTTCGCCTCAGAATGGATATCGCCGGAACGATGGAACCTGGTGAGGATTTAAAAGCTCTAGAGAAGCTTCTGCAAAGTAAACAAAGTGCAGAAGGACTCGATATTCTGAAAGCAATCGAAACTAAAAAACTATCCCTCGATTTTCAGTTAACGGACGAGGAAAAGTCAGGACCAGATGTCGAGATAAAAATTATTGCCCAAGCCTTTAAACAATTGGCTTCCGCAAAGGGTCTGGATGAGGAATCTCAAACCTCAATCTCTAAGGCGATTTTAGCGCGTTCAAAAATGCTGGCTCCTTCTGAATCACAAAAAAGTCTGGCGCAAGTAAACGGACAACTTCTCCAAGACAAAATGAATGCTTTGATCGTGGCAGCAACGACTAACAAAACCGCAGCTTGCGCCGCGATGCCAACTTTTTCCGGAGCCATCACTAATTTCTATGAAGACACTCAATATTCATTGCCATCTTTGATCAAGAATAAAGTAAAACACGTCAGAGCAGAGCTCGCAGGATCAGAAAAGTGTCAGCTTTCATATGCCTCTCTTTTATCAGTTGTTGATATGATCACGTTTGATCTTGGTTCCTTGGAGCTTTATCTCACTCCGAAAAACACCTTCAATTGGGAAAACTTCGAAGACTATAAAATTCAAGCTCCGCTTCAAGAGGCGGTTGCGATGGTCAAGGCCGGCAAAGAAATCGGCACAATTGCAACGACGGATGTGGTTTGCAAACTCGATGGTGGTGAGTTGGATATTCAACAATATCCTTTGAAAATCGAGAAGGCGAGTAACCAGCGAGGTGTCACAGTTTCTTTCGTGGCAGAAAAAGGCAAAGTTCCTGATTTTCAAAAAATGAATCTGACGAAAATAGAACCAGATACTTTGGTTCTGGCTGTGAACGTCATTCCGGGCAGTGCAGCGGATTTTCAGTTCACGTTTTTCAATTCCAAAATCAATGCAAACTCGACCATCAAATGTGGTCTAGCGAAACCTTAGTAAGCCCTGCCGGGACTCCGGCAGCAACCGATCTCCCGGCAGATTGATCTGTCGGGAACCCGGCAACCCACACGTCAAATCTAATATAAGTTACTTTTACGCCGATTTTTCGTGGCATTCCCTGTGCTTTATAGAAGTTCATCAAGTCAACAACAGGAGGACTTATGAAAGCACAATACCAAACATTCATTGGCAACAACGTTCAAAACAATCCCGAATCAAACACTTTCGCAAACATCGTCGCCCTTAAAGGACTCTGCGAGCGCGACACTGTTCGCCACTTGCAAGCTGTCATCCATGATTACTACCCACAAGTTATGGGCTGTTCAGCACTTGATTTGTCTTCAGGGCAGGGGGTGGCAGCAATGACTTTGGCAGAGCTTGGTTTCAATGTGGCGGCATTTGATATGAACCGTGATTCCATTGCGATCCTCCAAAGAATCGCTTGGCAGCAAGACTTAAACATTTATTTCGGAATGGGTGGCATCTTGCAAATTGAAAAACTGCAAAAAAAGTTTGACCTGATTCATGAGTCAGACTGCTTAGTGAAAATCCCCCATGATTCTGATCGTAAAGCGTTCTTGGCTGCAGTTCAAAACACGTTGGTACCCGGTGGTAAATTCGTTATTAGCACTTCCGTATTAACTGAAAACTATGATGTGAATGACAGCTTTGAATCTATCCGTATGGATGCGGAGCATATCGTATGGCGCCAAACACCAGATGCCGAAGCGCCTGGTGTGATTCAAGATGAGGGTAAAAACTGGGTTGCGCAAAAAAGGCTCTCAACACCCGCTGAAATCAAGCTGGAAATGATGAATGCAGGTTTTGAAGTTTTAGAAGAACAATTGACAATTCACCCTGGTAACAATCCCGGCACCCTTCGCATGGTCTTAGCTAGCACTTCCCAGTGCTAGCATTCTTCCAGAGGAATTTATGAAAACCACTCTTGGAATTTTATCCGCGCTCCTTTTAATTTTATCGGGATGTGCTCCACAGTCGAGCACAAAACCGTCTCCACCATCTCGCACATCAAGATTTGTCTATGTGCTGAATTCCGGCGAAAACACAATCGCCCAGTTCCAGTTGAACACCGAAGGAAGCTTGGCGCCACTTGTAACTCCAAAAGTTGCGACGGGATCCTGCCCGCGAATGATGGTGATTGATAAAAAGGGGGAGCATGTCTACGTAGGAAATTATTGCGATGACACGATCTCTCAATTTCAAGTGGGCCCCGATGGAAGCTTAAGTGAAATTGCGACCCCGGTGGCAATTCCCTCGCTAGCGGAAGCTATGGTTCTGTCTCCCGATGGCAGATTTATTTATACAACTAGCTTTCAGGATGGAAGCATTTCTCGATACCAAATCGCCACGGATGGCACTCTTTCTTTAGTCGGAGTGACTTCTCATCCAGACCTTCCGCTGAATTTGGTATTTTCGTCCTCAGGCAAATATGCCTATGTGGCAAGTCTCGGTATTGATGATATCACACAGTACGCCGTGCAGGCAGATGGAAGTCTTTCGCTTTTATCTCCCGCAACGGTTCCAACTCAAAGCTGCCCCTCTGGTCCCTTGGGAGTAAAAACGCTTCAAGGCCAAGAGTACGTATATGTTTTAAGTTGTGCAGGCGCGCACATAGAGAACTATAAAATCAATCAGGACGGGACGCTGAACTCCATGGGAGTCGTTTCAACGGGACTATTTCCCTTAAACTTTGCGTTTTCCTCCGCGAATGTTTATACCGCAAATATCGGTGATGGCAGCATCTCATCCTACACCATTCAAAAGGACGGGGGGCTTTTGCATCTTTCTGAAACTTCCATTCCTTCAGGCCTTGCCCCCGAGAACGTAGAGATTGATGATTTAAATAACGAAGTCTACATCCTGGATTCGTTTTCGAATAAAATTTTAAGATACACGGTAAACACCAATGGCACTCTAAATGCGGAACCAAATTTATTGATTGGTTCAGGCATTGCTCCCACACGCATCGTATTCAAATAATCACCGCTCTTCAGATGATGCTTTTTTATGATAGCGGATTTCTTTCGTCATTAGAGTCTGAACTTAATTCTGGGGCTGATGTTTCTCATTAGCCACACGATGAATAAAATTAGAAGTGGAGTCAGAGCATTCGGAAATATCTCTCGCAATTTTCTCTCGAGAAATTCCACGAGCATCTAACAATGAAACTATCAAATCCGAATATTCTTATTCTGCATTACGAAACTTTAAGATGCGTCTATTCTACCTTTCGTTAGGTGGGGAATGCGTATGAACTTTTTTGTTTCCGTTGCCGTAGGCATGCTAGTGGTTTTTCAAGCTTTCAAGTTGTTGGGACCACTGCCCGAAAAGATTCACAGCAAATTAAATTCCGAACTCTCCGTTAGAGAGCGAAATATGCAAGTCGCAATGACCGATGACTTCGCACCCAGAATGTCCTATGCTCAGCCAGCAAGGGCCATTGCTTCAACCGGAGGTTTTGATTCTTCCGTCAGCGTGAATCCAGTGGCAACGCCGATTCGTCGATGGCCCGAAGTTAAGCACACCAATAAACCCCTGGTGACGTTCGAGCGGTACATCGCTCATCAAAAGAAGTTGAAGAAACATAAGCGCACCGCTGCAAGTTCGGCTGCCATCAAGAAAGTAAAACTAAAGAAATTTCAGCAGGCGAAAAAGCCTGCATTGAAACGCAATCAAAAGGTCGCAAGCTCCGCCACTCGCGTGTAGCAGTCTGAGACGTTTCCGCTGTAAAGATTGGGAACATGTCGTGTTTCCAGTCGATTTCTTGGAAATTCATTGTGGAATCAAGGCCTTTTGATTGCGATCGAGTAAAAGTCACTCAAATCTTGGCCACTCGAACTCCAATTCAAAGTGCTTTTAAGGGTGGTCCAAGCCTTGCTTTAAAGAATCTTATCACGGGGGAATTATGAACATTCAGATTTTAGCTGTAGTGGGAGTGATCTTATTTTCATCCTCAAGCTTTGCTCGCAACGATTTTGGTTCACTTATCGAGAATTCAAATAAAGAAGGGCAGGCTGTTCAGCAAAAGGTGAAGAGAGCAGTAAGCTCAAACCAGGATTTTCAGGCCGATGTAGTGTCTGCGAAAAGAGTTCGCGCCTATAATCCTGTAACTTATAATCCCATGGCCTCGTCGGATGGCGACGTTGAAGTGATCGTTCACCGCGACGCCGATCAATAGGCTATTTCACATCAATGAAATACACGCGATTTGTACTCATCTCAGGAATACCAATCACTTTTAACTCCGCCGAGTAACCAACATCTGCAATATGCGAAAAACCCTGCGCCCAAACGTGGGGTTTCTTTTTTTCGTCAAAGCGAAAAATACGTCCCCCCATCCAGTCCGTGCCAAACATATATTTTCCAGCTTTGGTAATTCCATCCATATTGCCCAAAGCATCTCCCGTACCCATAGAGATCTTCTTAGTTTTCATATCAATACCCCGCAGATAGCCTGGGCGAGATGTTTTAGAAGTTGCCGTATCCACAATCGGTCCCCAAGTGATCACGTACATTTTATTTCCATCAATCTCAAGGCCATTTGGAGTGTCCAGCTCCGGCGATTCCACCCAAACCTCTGCCTTTTCCATGCCTTTTTTCCAGCGGTAGATTTTGTTGGCGGCCATATCCGTCACATAGACAGATTGATCTCGAGTGTCGCACACAGAATCATTCGGGAAAACCACGCCCGGCATTTCGATCTTTGCAATAATGGCCGCTTTATCGATATTCACTACGACAATGCCATCGCGATCCACAATATAAAGATCTTTGCCCAAGTGGCAAATCCCACCAGGCGCATGGAAACCCGCCTGCACCCAGCGCGGATGAGTCACCTTACCATTCTCATCCAATCGAGTGATCCAACCATAATTGTCCTTAGCTAGAATATCAGGCCCACCCATACTGCTCACAAACCACGCGCGAACCTCAGGCACCCAATGAACCGACTCAGGAGAGTCATACACTTCCGAAGAAGGTGCTTTTGAAATATCAATCCCTGGAGGAGTTGATGTCGCTGTCTTTGCGGGCTGGCTTTGGCAAGCGCAGATAAAGAGGCTGGCTGCAGCAGTGAGAAATAAAGAATGAAGAGATTTATTCAAAACAAACTCCCGAAAAGTGATTGATAACCTCATTCTACAAAAATCACTTTGAACTGCAAATGAATGTCTGTGCACCAACACAATTTGCCTGGACGCCCCTCAACATTACGGTGTCCGCACTCCGCATGGGATCATCCAATACATCCTTCTTTACAGAGTCTGCTCTTTGCTATGGGACCATCGCACCGTTCAATCACTCAAAGGAGATCTTTATGAAAGAGAAAAAGTTAAACCACGCAATTAAGTGCTTATTAGCTGCTGCCGGCATTCAAATCCTAACCCTCGCATACAGCGTTGTTATGATTCTCGATGCCCGCGCCCAGATATTAGATATGATCAGTAAAGACCCCACACTCTATGCAACTGTAAAAGTGCCCTCAATCTTCGATGCATCTGCGCTGATGGCAGCATTGATCGTTGTTGCGGTCTATTTCGTAATTCACGATTTAAGAAAAGGAAAAGGCTGGGCCTGGGTGGGAGGTATCACAGTGTTTGCGCTGTCTCTTATGACTTTCGCATTCCCGGTGGCCATCTATGGTTTGATCTGTCTCTTAGACGAAAGAGTTCGTACAGAGTATATCGCTGAACTTGATGTTGCGATTTAAATAAAAAAAAGAGCAGGCAAGGCCTGCTCTTTTAATAATCTCTTTAAAGAGATTAGTGGCTCTCAGAGTGCTCAGTCTCAGTTGTTGTCTTAGTTGAGCCGTCTGTGTGTTTCTTAGTTTTCTTCTTAGATTTCTTTTCCATTTTAGAGTTGTCACCTTTAGCTTTGACTTCTTCTTTTTGAGTCGTTGTCTCAGTGCCAGTGATTGGATTTTTAGAAGTATCAGTTGAAGAGCTGTGTGATTCACCCTCAGCCATTGCCAAGTGACCAGTGAAAATCATAGATGCTGCTAGAACTAGAACGTGCTTTTTCATGTATTATCCTCCTTGTGGATATAAATAGGGCACGGTCCGATATTGTCAGGAGCCAGCGTAAAACCTGATTTACAACCAAGTAAGGTGTTGGAATACATAGTTCAATATAAGAGAAACCCTAATAAAGTGCCTTTAGGTTCAACTCCTTGGTATTTCTGCCTATATATTAGGGCCCTCTTTTTCAGCATGAAGCGCTGCGGAGGTGATTTCTGCCTAATAACTCAGCATAAAGTGCACTTTTTTGCCCGATTAAGCTGCAAACGAAAATAAAATAAAAACCCCTTGCGCGGTTTGGGGATTGAGCCTATAACTCAGCCTCACCGCCGCGATGTTTGAAAAACCAAGCATAAACAGCTGATCTAACTTATTGATTTGTATTCAATATGTATCGTTTCGCTGGCAGCAGTAAACCCGAACAATTTTCTGAATTTTTTAATTTTAAAAAATTTGAGAAAAAAGTTTGAACGGGTGTTGACAAGGACTTCGGTCTTCGATACAACCGTCTACCTCGTCGCTAAGTAACATTAACGATGAGAAATGTTTCGCTCTTTGAAAACTGAATAGCTAGAAGAAATAGATTTTTGGGCTCTTTGAATACTGGGTAACTAGTATTCACAATTTCAAAATTAAATATATTCGAACAAACATACAAGCGTAAGCTAGTAGTTTGATTGATACAGAATTTAAACTGGAGAGTTTGATTCTGGCTCAGAACAAACGCTGGCGGCGTGCCTAATACATGCAAGTCGAACGGGGAAAGCTTTCGGGTGAGTACTAGTGGCGCACGGGTGAGTAACGCGTGGATAATCTGCCTTAGAGTGGGGGATAACGAATCGAAAGATTCGCTAATACCGCATAAGACCACAAGAACTGCGGTTCAAGGGGTCAAAGGTTTTTCGCTCTAAGATGAGTCCGCGTAAGATTAGCTAGTTGGTGAGGTAATGGCTCACCAAGGCAACGATCTTTAACTGGTCTGAGAGGATGATCAGTCACACTGGAACTGAGACACGGTCCAGACTCCTACGGGAGGCAGCAGTAGGGAATATTGCACAATGGAGGAAACTCTGATGCAGCGACGCCGCGTGAGTGATGAAGGCCTTCGGGTCGTAAAGCTCTGTCGCAGGGGAATAACACAATGAATGTACCCTGTAAGAAAGGATCGGCTAACTTCGTGCCAGCAGCCGCGGTAAGACGAGGGATCCTAGCGTTGTTCGGAATTATTGGGCGTAAAGCGGGTGTAGGTGGCTATGTAAGTCAGGTGTGAAAGCCTGGGGCTCAACCCCAGAAGTGCATCTGATACTGCGTAGCTTGAGTGCTAGAGAGGATAGTAGAATTCTTGGTGTAGTGGTGAAATACGTAGATATCAAGAGGAATACCGGTGGCGAAGGCGGCTATCTGGCTAGACACTGACACTCAGACCCGAAAGCGTGGGGATCAAACAGGATTAGATACCCTGGTAGTCCACGCCATAAACGATGGATACTTGTTGTTGGAGGTATTGACCCCTTCAGTGACGAAGCTAACGCGTTAAGTATCCCGCCTGGGGAGTACGGTCGCAAGATTAAAACTCAAAGAAATTGACGGGGGCCCGCACAAGCGGTGGAGCATGTGGTTTAATTCGATGCAACGCGAAGAACCTTACCTAGGCTTGACATGTACTGGAATATTGGCGGAAACGCCGTAGCCCGCAAGGGTCGGTACACAGGTGCTGCATGGCTGTCGTCAGCTCGTGTCGTGAGATGTTGGGTTAAGTCCCGCAACGAGCGCAACCCCTGCATTTAGTTGCCAGCATTCAGTTGGGCACTCTAGATGGACTGCCGGTGTTAAACCGGAGGAAGGTGGGGATGACGTCAAGTCCTCATGGCCCTTATGCCTAGGGCTACACACGTGCTACAATGGTAGTCACAAACTGAAGCGAAGTCGCGAGACGGAGCAAATCGGAGAAAAGCTATCTAAGTTCAGATTGGTCTCTGCAACTCGAGACCATGAAGTTGGAATCGCTAGTAATCGCGGATCAGAATGCCGCGGTGAATACGTTCCCGGGCCTTGTACACACCGCCCGTCACACCATGAAAGTTGGTTGTACCAGAAGTCGCTGCGCTAACCGCAAGGAGGCAGGCGCCCAAGGTATGGTCGATGATTGGGGTGAAGTCGTAACAAGGTAGCCGTAGGGGAACCTGCGGCTGGATCACCTCCTTTCTAAGGATTATGGTGATCGGCATTTCAAGCTTGTCTTGAAAAAAGCAATCACAATCTTAGGTCAACTCACTCTTCCCGAGTGGGTGAGTCCCAAAAATCTTTTCTAGCTGTTTAGTTTTGAAAGAGTGAAAACTCTTATACGCATCTAACATGGGCCAGTAGCTCAGTTGGTTAGAGCACACGCTTGATAAGCGTGGGGTCGGAAGTTCGAGTCTTCCCTGGCCCACCAACTTTCAACAAATTGAGTTGGTCTGTTAGAGGTGAATAAGAGAGTTTCGCGTTTTTTAGGTTTTCGTTCTTTGACAATTGAATAGATTGATTTAGTTGATTTTTAGCGAGGTTAGTTCCATTTTTTAAAGCTACAAAGGGCTTACGGTGGATGCCTTGGCACTAAGAAGCGATGAAGGACGTGGTAAGCTGCGATAAGCTTCGAGTAGTGGCACACACACTTTGACTCGGAGATCTCCGAATGAGGAAACTCATCATTTTATGATATCATTCACTGAATACATAGGTGTCTGAAGCGAACGAGGGGAAGTGAAACATCTCAGTACCCTCAGGAAAAGAAATCAATTCCGAGATTACCCTAGTAGTGGCGAGCGAACGGGTAACAGCCTAAACCTTAATCATTTATTTGATTGAGGGGTCGTGGGACCGCGATGTGGGACCGGAGAGTATAGAACAACAGTCTGGAAAGTCTGGCAAGATAGGGTGATAGCCCCGTGTTCGAAATGCTCAAAGGCTCTAGCGGCATCCCGAGTACCACAAAACACGTGAAATTTTGTGGGAATCTGTGAGGACCACCTCATAAGGCTAAATATTCCTTAGTGACCGATAGTGAACAAGTACCGTGAGGGAAAGGTGAAAAGAACCCCGAGAGGGGAGTGAAATAGAAACTGAAACCGTAAGCTTACAAGCAGTTAGAGCCCCTTACGTGGGTGATAGCGTACCTTTTGCATAATGAGTCAGCGAGTTATGTTTGCAAGCGAGATTAAGCCGTTGAAGGTGTAGTCGTAGCGAAAGCGAGTCTGAATAGGGCGTTTAGTTTGCAGGCATAGACCCGAAACCCGGTGATCTAATCATGGACAGGTTGAAGCGAGGGTAACACCTCGTGGAGGACCGAACAAGTTGAGGTTGAAAACTCTTTTGATGATCTGTGATTAGGGGTGAAAGGCCAATCAAACTGGGTGATAGCTGGTTCTCCCCGAAATATATTTAGGTATAGCGTTGAGTAAAAAGTATCGTGGAGGTAGAGCACTGAATGGGCTAGGGGTCTTTACCGGATTACCAAACCCAAATAAACTCCGAATGCCACAGATATGTTCCTCAGCAGGCAGACGCAGGGTGATAAGGTCATGCGTCGAGAGGGAAAGAGCCCAGACCAACAGCTAAGGTCCCTAAATGCACGCTCAGTGGAGAACGTTGTGGAGTTACTTTGACAACTAGGAGGTTGGCTTAGAAGCAGCAATCCTTTAAAGAAAGCGTAATAGCTCACTAGTCTAGTGACTCTGCGCGGAAGATACAACGGGGCTAAGCGTGTTACCGAAGCTTTGGATTAAGATATTTTATATTTTAGTGGTAGGGGAGCGTTCTAGCGTAGGATGAAGGTTGACCGGTAGGACAGCTGGACGAACTAGAAGTGATCATGCTGACATAAGTAGCGTTGAACTCGGGTGAAAAACCCGGGCGCCGAAAACTCAAGGATTCCTGGGTAAAGATAATCTTCCCAGGGTTAGTCGAGTCCTAAGATGAGGCCAAGTGGCGTAATCGATGGCAAAACGGTTAATATTCCGTTACCTAGCAAATTGTGTTTAAGGAATGACGGTATAGGCTATCTCAGCCTCTTATTGGATTGAGGTGTAAGCGTGTAGGTGGTGTCGTAGGCAAATCCGCGGCACATAACACTGAGGCGTGAATGCGAGGATCTTTGATCCGGAAGTGAGAAAAGCCATGTATCCAAGAAAAGTTTCGTAAATTTAGATTTGTTAGCTCGTACCGTAAACCGACTCAGGTGAGTGGGGTGAATATCCTAAGGCGATGGGGTGAATTTTGGTCAAGGAACTCGGCAACTTAACACCGTAACTTCGGGAAAAGGTGTGCCCGCGAGAGTGTAAGGATTTACTCCCCAAGCTTTTTCGGGTCGCAGAGAAATGGGAGTAGCGACTGTTTATCAAAAACACAGGTATGTGCAAAGTCTCAAGACGAAGTATACATACTGACGCCTGCCCGGTGCTGGAAGGTTAAGAGGATTAGTTAGCGTAAGCGAAGCTGAGAATCGAAGCCCCAGTAAACGGCGGCCGTAACTATAACGGTCCTAAGGTAGCGAAATTCCTTGTCGGGTAAGTTCCGACCTGCACGAATGGCGTAACGACTTCTCCGGTGTCTCGACCAAATGCCTCGCGAAATTGAATTCTCGGTGAAAATGCCGAGTACCCGCAGAAAGACGGAAAGACCCCGTGAACCTTTACTGTAGCTTGGCAGTGATTTTAGAGTTGGCATGTGTAGGATAGGTGGGAGACTTTGAAGCAGGGGCGCTAGCCCTTGTGGAGTCAACCTTGAAATACCACCCTTGGCACCTTTGAAATCTAACCTGCTCCTCGTCACGAGGAGAGGGACACTGTCTGGTGGGCAGTTTGACTGGGGCGGTCGCCTCCCAAAAAGTAACGGAGGCGCGCGATGGTCCCCTCAGCCTGATTGGAAACCAGGCGTCGAGTGCATTGGCATAAGGGGGCTTGACTGCGAGACCTACAAGTCGAGCAGGTGCGAAAGCAGGCCAAAGTGATCCGGTGGTCCCGCGTGGAAGGGCCATCGCTCAACGGATAAAAGGTACTCCGGGGATAACAGGCTTATTCCATCCAAGAGTCCATATCGACGATGGAGTTTGGCACCTCGATGTCGGCTCATCACATCCTGGGGCTGGAGCAGGTCCCAAGGGTTTAGCTGTTCGCTAATTAAAGTGGTACGCGAGCTGGGTTCAGAACGTCGTGAGACAGTTTGGTCCTTATCTTCTGTGGGCGCATGAAATTTGAGTAGACCTGTCCTTAGTACGAGAGGACCGGGATGGACGAACCTCTGGTGTTCCTGTTGTTCTGCCAAGAGCAATGCAGGGTAGCTATGTTCGGAACTGATAACCGCTGAAAGCATCTAAGCGGGAAGCAGACTACAAGATTAGATTTCACTGGGGCTTCGGCCCCCTAAAGACTCCTCGGAGACTACGAGGTTGATAGGCGGAAGGTGTAAGTACAGTAATGTATTCAGCTGATCCGTACTAATAGGTCGTGAGGCTTTTTTAAAAAAATATTCTTCTAACTTTAAGTTACGAAGATTTCGTCTCAGTGACTTCTCTTAAATGAGAACGAGAGACTAGCTCTCTGAATAAGTAAGAGAGTTAAAACTTGGAACTAACAACGACTCGCTAAAAATCAATTAAATCAATCATTCAATTCTCTGAAATAAAAAGTAACTTCTCCATTTGGATTGGAAGTAAGTTGCAAAGAAGAACGACGAAGTATAAACGTACTTCATCTTTGTTTTAATAAACGCTTTGCTGGTGTTTATAGCAGAGGGGCCACACCTGATCCCATTCCGAACTCAGAAGTTAAGTCCTCTTGCGGCGATGGTATTGCATGGGCGACCATGTGGGAGAGTAGCACGACGCCAGCTCTTTTTTTACTCGAACCCGGTCTGGAAACAGATCGGGTTTTTTTATGCCTTTTTGTCAAACAAGTTCATATTTGTTTTGACCTCGAATTAAGTTTATTTTCCTATCAAAAGTACGGTCGAAAATATCAAAATAAGTCGTTCAAAGTGAGACCGCTGCCATGGTTAAGTTATTGAATTGACGACGTTTATTAAAAATAGTCCAGTGGCGAGAGCTTTTTGTCAGCCGCCATGATATCCTAATACAAATCAAAGACAGGAATTTCTTCCTGTTCGCTTTTTTAAGTCTTTTTTCCGCACGGATTCAAAAAAAGATCTCCCAGAGGGTCATCTGGGACACGGGAAATGAAAACTGAATAAACGACAAGAAAGGTTCATCCTAAAAGGTGCTTTATGCCATATGCATATCTTGCGGCGGCAATTGTATTTGAGATCTTGGGAACAATCGGTATGAAATACGCGGACGGCTTTACTCGGCTGATTCCGTCGGTATTAATGGTTCTCTGTTTTGCTATTTCTTTCTTCTGTATTACTTTTGCTTTGAAGACTCTTCCGGTCAGTCTGGTTTATGCCATTTGGGCTGGTGTTGGTACTGCCATCATGGCAGTCGTGGGTCTCGTCATATTTAATGAACCACTTCCGATTCAGAAAGTGGTGGCGACCTCTCTTATCATTCTCGGTGTGGTGATGTTGAACTTCTCCGGTCAGCACGCAGGTGAACAAGTTGCTGCTGAAACGGAAGTAAAAGAAATGAAAAGAGTTCCCTCAACAACAGTCGTGAATCCTTCTTCGGTGGAAATGCCAGGAAGAGCGGCTTTGGTGAATCGAAACTCTGGTTAAAGTAAGAAACAGCAAAATAGAAAACAAAAAAAGACCGAAGTTTCCTTCGGTCTTTTTTTGTTTTCACAAACAGTAAAAATAAATGTTGTGGTTCGCGTTCTGCACTGTGAAATCAATCAATGTGGGTGTTTTTCGTCGTGACTGTGTTTTTGTTCTTCGAAGAATTCTCCGAGGCGGTCGAAGGGTGTTTCGGTTCTTGAGGCGTACTGCAGAAAGCTTAATATGAGTTTTCTGAGGCGTTCACTTTGCTTTTCATCTTTTAGCTGATCATCTTTGTCGAAGGCGGCTTCGGCGAAAGCTACACCAAAATAATCGGGATATACGAAGGACTTTAATACATGCAGCGGCACTCGGCTGTGGAAGTTGCCTTTAATCGCCGCAAATTGGCTTATAGACGCTCCAATCAGCAGGATCTGCTTTGACTCGAGTGGAACCGGTTTAAGCCTTGAGAGCCAATCTATGGCGTTTTTAAAAGGGCCTGGAATGCTACCGTTGTACTCGGGTGAGGAAATGATGATAGCATCGGCTCCAGAAATTTTTTCGGCGAGCTTATTTACGGCATCTGGGATTCCTTCTTCTACTTCAAGGTCGCCGTCGTAAATGGGCATGGGGAACTCGTTGAACTCGCAGAGTTCAACTTCTGCACCGGGGAATTCTTCGGCGTAGGATTTGGCGATGCGGATTAGTTTTTTATTAAAGGAGCCTTTTCTTAAGACGGGAGCGAAGCAGAGAATCTTCATTGCAGCGTCCTTTCGTTAAGTTCTTATTTGAACCATCATTCACGGCTTTTATATTTTCGCTGAAAGACACCCTTGCGATAAGAAATCATAGCCTGTCATTGTTAAGTTACATCTCGAACAGTGTGAAAAAGTGGGGGGCATTTTTTAAGTGTGCATCCAGTGAGTTGGCTTGAAACATAAGAATTGAGGCGATTTATTAAAGATTCGTCTGCAAAATCACGCGGTCCACATGCTGGGCTGAGTCAGCGCCGTGGGGTTCTGTAATGGATGGAAACGATGGAGTTTCCCAAGTAAAAGGTTATAGGTGGTCGAGCTAGCAGATCTTAATGATGACCTACTAGCCGAGAGCTAAACGATTCAGTTTAGTTTTTTAGAATAGATTTTTTTAATTCAGCGACGCCGTCGTCGGCTGGTTTGCCTAGCCAAATTGCGAAAACATTCTGAATGAAACCAGCAGAGCCCTTGATTTCAGTGACAGTCCCCGATGTTGTTTCATAAGAGATTTTTTCAGAGCCATCTTTCATACGAGAGCCAAGAATAGTTAGAGATTTGCCTTCTTGTGCTTCTCCACCTTTGGAAACGGCATCCAGGAATTGTTTGATCGAGCTGTCTTCTAGATTCACAGAATTCGCGGCTAAAGCTTCCTTGAAAGATTTTTGAACATTGGCTGCGTCGACAGCTCGTAGGAAATGAAGCTGAATGGCGATGGCTTTCTGATCTTTCACTGAAGTCAGCGCTTCACCTTTATTAAATTTTGCCACATCCGAAACAAACAGTTCGCCGATGTAAACCTTTACATTCACGAATACGACTTTCTTGGCACGAAGTCCTGCGCCGACTTCGGTGAGTTTCACATCTTCACCATCTACATTTGTAGTGGCAGAGGAGGACAATATTACTTTCTCCATTTTTTGTGTGCCGGCTTCGGCTTTCAAAAGGGCAGCATTAGCATTTAGAGACAATAAGGATGCGATGAAAGATAAGATGATTGTTTTCATAGCATAATGATTCGATTTGCGAATGAATATGTCAATGCAGAAAAGTTTTGTTGGCAGTCAGAGAAGGCATAAAGTAACATTTGAGTGTTTATGGCTGAAAAACGTCCTGCTATTTTTTTTAGACAGAAGTTGGAACTTTTGCTGTTAAGTCAGCGCGAGGACGTTTTGTCGCGTGTGCAGAAACTTATGTCGGAGCATAAGTTTACCTTCAGACATGTGCTTGCTATGGATGACCTGAAAGCTCGCCCTTTCGAACTGCAAAGAGCTTTGGCGATTGTGGTTGCACAGGAAGAATCGGAACATATTGGTGCCTTTACAGAGCGCATTCTGGCACTGGTGGAAAAATTTCCGCTTTCCACGATATTTACTCTCACTCATGAGGCCCCGGAGAAGAATAAATTTACTGGTCCAAAGTTTTCGCGAGTGCTTTTGATAACGCCTTTTGATTTCTTTCAGAACTTCAAGTTTGAATACATGTTACTTCTAAAGTGTCGGGCGCAGTTTTTCGATATTTTACCTTCAGACTTATTCTCAATGACCATTCTGCCATTCACGGTGTTTGTGCGCATGCCTATCAATCAAAGGATTATGGGTGTCGCCTTTCGCGGGGCTGTGCTTTCGGATTCCAAGTACCAAAAAATGCTGACGAAGGGTGGTTTTCTGGTTCATGGCCGCGAAACACCAGCGTACGTTGAATATATAAACACCTACTTCGATCGTTCAGGAATGTCTCTGAAAAAAAGAATGCGTGCCATTTTCCTTTCGATAGCTGCCGTTTGGGTGGAACTCAGCGAAGTGATTCTTTTTGAATTTAAGACCGCTTCGGATGAAGAGATTTCCGCACTCTATAACCAGCTCGAGCAATTGGCTCAGCAGATAGTCGATGTCTTTAAAAGCGAGGAAAATCTGTGGGAAGCTTTACGTGAAGTTTTAGAGAATGATCTCTTTGATAAGTGGCGCAGCCCTTGGGTGGCATCCTATGCCGCTTATATTGCAGTAAAATCTGGTTTGGGAAATCCCGTGGACGTTTTGCTTGCAGGACTTTTTTGCGATGTCGGTCTTTTGGATATTCCAGACGCTACCTATCAGAAGTTTTTGTCAGCGGGTGAGTCTCATCTGGATCCGCAGCAAACTGAGGAGTATCGCAAGCATCCAATGATGTCTTTGAACCGGTGTCTTTTTAAAAAGGTTCCTATCAGCGAATCCGTCAAAGCGATCATGGTTTGTGTCCACGAGCGTGCTGATGAAAAAGGATATCCAAGTCAGACTCCCTTTAACATGGTTCCTGTTGAGTCTTCTTTGATCCGTTTCGCTGAAATGATTGATTTTGGAGTGCGGACGACTCTGGCTGAGCACTCGATCGGGTTCGCTTATCTTCGCGACAAAATATGGCAAGAAGCCAAAGAGAAGCCCGGTAATTTTTCGAAAGACTTCCTTGAGCAGATTTCAGCTTCCTTGAAGTAGTCATTCTGACTATGACACCCATTGTAAGAGTGAAAATCTTTTGCCCCTATTTCGGCTTTTGCATTTAATAGAAGCCTTAATAAGGAGTACTAGAAAATGCTTAAAGTTGTAGCAGTGGTGTTTGCATTTTTAGCTAGCGTTGGCGTAGCTGAGGCGAAAGATTTGACGAACCGTTTAGGGGTTGGAGTTAAGTCTCATTCAACTTTGGATCTTCCCGAGCTTGCAGTTGTTTATAATCCTTCCACTGAGCTTCAGATTTCAGGTGGCCTAGGAATCGATACAGAAAAAGACAAATCTAAATTTGCTGCGACAGCGGGTGTTCGTCGTATAGTGTTCAAAGAACAAAACATGAACTTCTACATGGGTGGAACTTTAGGTTTGGTCAACTGGGAAGAATTTAACACCACAACAGCTAAAAATGAAAAGCAATCTGGCTTTGAGTTAGATGCCGTTTTTGGTGGCGAGTTTTTCTTTTCGGGTCTTGAGTCATTGGGCTTCACATTTGAAGGTGGCGTTGGTGTGATTTCTGCCGACAACGTTCGCTTCAGAACTATTGCGGATAGCCCTTTCCGCGCTGGTATTATTTTTTACTTCTAATTCACAAAGGATATTTTCATGAAAAAAGTGATTCACACAGACAATGCTCCTAAAGCAGTAGGTCCATACTCTCAAGCAGTAGCCATGGGCGATTTTTTGTTCTGCTCTGGTCAAATCTCTATCGATCCTAAAACAAACGAAGTTTTCACGGGCGATATCAAAACTCAAACTGAAATGGTTATGAAAAATGTTGAAGCAGTTCTTGCTGCCAACAACATGAACTTTTCAAACGTAGTTAAAACAACAATTTTCCTTACGAACATGGCTGACTTTGCTACTGTTAATGAGATCTACGCGAAATCCTTTACAGCAGCTCCTCCAGCGCGCTCTACAGTGGCTGTTGCGGCTTTGCCTAAAGGTGTGAACGTCGAGGTTGAAGTCCTTGCTCACCGCTAAAGCCCTGGTACGCACGCGTACTTTTTGGATTTTGATTGTTCTGGGAGCGCTGATTATTCAGCGCTTTTTCCATGAATATCATCAGATCGAAAAAGAACCGATGATCTCTTGGACGAAATCACAAAATGCCGATTGCGCAGTGGTTTTAACAGGGGGTGCGGGGCGTGTGCGTGAAGGCTTTGATCTGCTCGCAAATCAAAACGTTAAAAAGCTTGTCATCTCGGGTGTGTATTCAAATGCAAGAATGCGCGAGATCATGCCAGTGTGGCCGTTTTACGGTAACTTGAACGAGAATGATGTGGTGTTGGATCGTCGCTCTGAAACGACATTTGGAAATGCACAGCAGAGTCTGCCAATCGTGGAGGCCCTGAAATGTCGTGATATCCTTTTGGTCACGTCACGCCTGCACATGTATCGTTCCTATAAAACCTTCCGGGCAGCATTTCCGGAAAACATTTTCATCCAAAAACATCCCATTGTGGGAGGTCGTTACGAGCCTTCGGTCGTGGAGATCTCTTTTGAGGCATTAAAGTCTTTCTTTTATTCTCTCTGGGCTTACTAAAACCAGACCTTCGTATGTAAACGAAAGTTCTATTTTCTCCGATAAATCACCTAGGAAACTGGGGATTTTCGATGAATTCGTTACTCTTGCAAATAGACTCCCTCGGGAGATTTGTGACCAAGAATGTGGAGTATACATGGCGTGTACTCCTGATGGTTTATCTTTCCCTTCGCGCAACAATCCTTGATCAGACTCAAGGGGCGCGTGAAATCGTGCGTGTGATCTCTGCGCAGATTTACTTCACGGGATGGCAGGCGTTGCCGCTGGTAAGTGTTCTGGCGCTGACTTCCGGAAGTGTTCTGGTTCTTCAATCCCTTTCAAATCTTTCCATGTTCGGCGGAACGCAAATGATCGGTCAATTTTTGATCGTGATGATTTTACGTGAGGCGGGGCCGTTGTTGGTGGCCCTCGTTGTGGTTGCGAGATCCGGAACTGCTGTCGCTTCCGAAATTGGCAATATGCGTGCGAATCGCGAAATCGAAGCTTTGGAAGTGATGGGGATTAACCCATTAAGCTATATCGTTTTCCCTCGCGTCCTCGGTGGCGTGATCAGCATGCTGTGTCTGGCATTTTATTTCAACTTTGTCGCTTTGATTGGCGGCTTTTTTGTGACGAAATTCATTCAAGACATGCCATTTGCTTTTTATGCCGAGTCTCTTATGACTTCGTTTGCGATGGATGACTTTTTGATTTTCCTTCTGAAAAACAGTTTCAGTGGAATGATCATTTTTGTTGTTTCCTGCTATCAGGGATTGTCGGTTAAGAAAAGTCCTACCGAAGTTCCGCAAGTCACAACCCAGGCGGTTGTGAACAGTATCATCTTCGTTATTATTTTTAATTTAGTTGTAACAGCTTTGTTTTATTTAAATCAGTTACGCAATCTGGGAGTCATTTAATGAAAATCGAAAGTCTAAAATTTGAAGGCGTTTCTTTTTGCCACGAAGGTCAGGACCCTGTCGTCGCCAATGTTGAATTTGATTTTCCAATGAATGAAATTCTTTGGGTAAAAGCTGAAGAGGGGGCGGGTAAAAGCTCTTTGCTTCAGATCCTGGCGGGTTTGCAAATGCCGCAATCAGGACAGTTTTTAATCAATGGAAACAATGTATGTGACATGTCTTTCGAGGAGTTTCTGCCTTACAGACTGCAGATAGGCTACTCCTTTGATTATGGTGGTTTGATCAATAATCAGACGTTGTTTGATAATATGATGTTGCCACTTTTGTATCATAAGACTTTGAGTCCGGCGGATGCGAAAGCACGGGTGGACGAGATTTTCAAAATATTCGATGTGACGAAGTATGCTCATGAGAGACCGGCTCACGTGCCGGGGCGTTTGCGTAAGCTTGTGTGTTTGTTGCGTGCGATGGTTATGCGCCCGCAAGTTTTGTTGTTGGATGATCCAAGTGTAGGTTTGGGTCAAGACAGCGTCTATACCCTGGTGGACTATATCCATCAGTTGCGTAAAGAAGGTTGTCTGCAGCACGTCTTTATCAGCTCTTATGACGAAAAATTTATGAATCTTTTCAATTATCAAATTGTTCATTTGGATGATGGACAGCTTTATTTTCAACCGGTGGATCCAGAGAAGAGAGTTGTGCATTTATGATGAATGTTAAGTTCAATAAATTTGAACGAATTGCGGGACTGTTTGTGGGACTTGCGATCCTGGGTGTGATCGTGACCGCCATCAGTATCGCTATCAAACAAGGGTGGTTTGACTCGAAGGTCTTTTATACGACCACGTTCGAGAATGCTGACGGTCTTCATCAGGGGACGACAGTGCAAATGGCGGGTCTTCGTGCAGGTGCCGTTGAAGATGTTGAACTTCGTGCAGATAACAAGATCCAAGTGACGTTCTATGTTTTAAGTAAATTTCAGGAGCGCATCCGTCAGGATAGTTCTGTTTCTATGAATCGTCCATTCATTATCGGGGAGAAGATTCTGGAAGTGACGGTGGGTTCTGAAAAACTTCCTATTCTCGCCAGTAACAGTCCTATTGGTTCTCATGAAACGATGGACGTAGTAACGATGCTTTCCAGTCGAAATATCAGTACGACGATGTCTCGAGTTGGTGGGCTTTTAGAAAACATGCAAATGCTGGTGGAAGCCTTTGCGGATAAAAATCGTGCCCAAAGTTTCGTTCGCGTGATTGACCGTATGGATCCGTTGATGAAAAACATGACGGTGATGTCACAAGAGGTGATCAAACTTTCTAAGCAGGCGACCAAAAACGACTCTATGGAAGTGTTGATGACGAATCTTGCGACAACGACAACTGAAATCAATCGTATTTTGCCTGAGCTGAATAAGCAAAACCCAGAGCTTGCTAAAGACCTGGCGGTTATGACTCAAAATCTTGCCGTCATGACCCATGCTTTGGGGCCGGTGATGAAAGAAGTGGAACCAGAGCTTCCGCAGGCTTCGCGTCGTTTGCTTGAAGTCATGAATGAAACCGTGGTCACTCTGAAAGCAATGCAAAAAAGCTTCTTTATGGAAAGCAATGTGCGTGAGGTTCGTAAAGAAGAAGCTCTGCAGCGTGCTCCCGCCAGCGACAAGGCTAAATAGCCGACAAAACGCTTGAATCCCTACAATGAAACCATAAGATAAAGAGATGCTAGTTGGGCATCTCTTTCGTCATTTTATCTTCTCAAAGCGTGCGGGGGCATTGATCCGTCGTATTGCTTTTTTGTCTATTGGCGGGATCACGATCAGTGTGACGGCTTTTTTGGTTGTTCTGTTTGTGATGAATGGGATGAATGCCAGTATTCGGAAACGCATTTTGGGGCTTGAGCCTCATCTGTATGTCACGGTTCCTGGAATGCAAAATGCCATGGGGCTTGAGGCGCATCCGGTTTTTTCCCGGATTAAAGAAGATACGACAACTCAAGCCTATGTATACGAAACTCAAGATGTGATTTTGCGGAGTCAAGATGGTCAATTCCGCGGAGCGTTCGCACGAGGTGTGACTCGCCCGAGTCTTGAACATTTTATTTCGCAACTGGCGAAGCTTGATGCGGATAAGCCGCAAAGTTCTCGGGGTGGGCCGCCTTCATTTACTTGGGATCCCCAAGATGTGCCTGACGAAGGGGAAGTCGTGTTGGGAGTTGATCTCGCACAATCCCTTGGAGTTTTTGAAGGTGATTTCATTACCGTGGTCTCGCCAACTGGTTTGCTTTTGCCACCCGGAGAAACACCAAAATTTGAACGCGTGCGTATAAAACGTGTCGTTACGACAAGTCTGACCGACGTGGATTCTCAATATCTGTTTTATCAACGCGGTAAAGCTTTAAAAGCTTTGGGCGGTGGAGAATTAAAGAAAATGGGAATTGAGATGTGGCTTGCTGACGAGGGTCGCGTCGATAGTGTTAAAAGTGATTTGATGAAGTTCACTGATGTTCAAGTGGAAACTTGGATGGATCGCAACTCGGCTTTATTTTACGCATTAAAGTTAGAGAAGCTGACCATAGGTGTGTTTCTGGGGCTGGCGGGGATGATTGCAGCAAGTTCTATTCTCACTGTCCTCGCTCTGTTGTTGTCGCAAAAGCGCCGCGACATCGCGATTCTTAGAACGATCGGATTGTCGGGCAAGGAAACTGTTAAGATTTTCACTCAGATGGGTTTTTTCTTATCAGGATCCGGTGTCGTCATGGGAACGGTTTTGGGTACGGGGATTAGCCTGTACGTGCAAAAAAATCCCATCAATATGTGGTCCTCCCAAGTCTTTTACGACACAAGTATTCCGAGCCTGGTTGATTGGTGGTTGGTCGTCGGCGTGATCGTCGTAAGTTCTGCGATTGCGTATTTTGGTTCTTA